>JAJZUI010000037.1 GCA_021847175.1 Pseudomonadota bacterium | reverse complement strand
TGCGTCTTTCCCTTCGACGACGCGGAAGCCGTGCTGGCGGAGGCGAACGACAGCGACTACGGCCTCGCCGCCTCGGTCTGGACCAACAACCTCAAGGTCGCGATGAGCTTCGCGCACCGATTGGAGGCGGGGCTGGTGCAGGTGAACCAGAACCTCGTCGTGCAGGCCAACCTGTCCTACGGCGGCGTGAAAAGCTCGGGGCTCGGCAAGGAAGCCTCGCTCGAGGCGATGCTCGAGCACTTCACGCACAAGAAGACGATCATGGTGAACTACGCCTGAGGGGCGTTACGGCAGGGCGGCGGGTTTCGGCCCGCCGGCCATCCAGTCGAGCAGTTCCACCGTGTGCACCGCGGGGATTTCGCCCGCGAGCTGGGTAAGGCAGCCGATGTTGCCGGCGGCGATGCAGTCCGGGCGCGTCGCGGCGATGTTGCCAAGCTTCCTTTCGCGCAGGCGGCCGGAAAGTTCCGGCTGCAGCATGTTGTAGGTGCCGGCGGAGCCGCAGCAGAGATGCGCCTCCGCGGGTTCCGCCACCTCGAACCCCGCGGCGCGCAGCAGCTTCTTCGGCGCCTCGGTCACGCGCTGGCCGTGCTGCAGGCTGCATGCCGCGTGGTAGGCGACGCGCAGGCCGGGTTTCTCGCGCGTCGGCGCATAGCCGATGCGATCGAGATATTCGCTGATGTCGAGCGCAAGTTCCGAGACCTTGGCCGCGCGGTCGCGCCATTTCGGCTCCCCGCGGAACAGGAAGCCGTAATCCTTCACCGTGGTGCCGCAGCCCGAGGTGTTGACCAGGATCGCGTCCAGACCCGCCCCCTCGATCTCGCGCGACCAGGCCTCGATGTTGGTGCGCGCCGCGATCATCGCCGCGTCGTGCTTGCCCATGTGGTGCGTGAGCGCGCCGCAGCAGCCGGCACCGCGCGCGACCACCACCTCGATGCCCATGCGCGTAAGCAGCCGCACCGTCGCGTCGTTGATCGAGGGCGAAAGCACCTGCTGCGCGCAGCCGGCGAGCAGGGCCACGCGCCCGCGCCGCTCGCCCTGCGCCTTGTGCACGGCCGGCCGCTCCACGCTGCCGGGCGGCGGTAGCGTCCTGGGTGCGAGGCGCATCATCGCGCCGAGCCGTGCGCCGAACGTGCCGCGCGCGGGAACGAGGCGCGCGAAGGGCCGCGCCACGGCGGTCGCCATCAGCGCCAGGCGCATCCGCGCGGGATGTGGCAGCACCATCGCGAGCAGCGTGCGCAGCATGCGGTCGTGCCATGGGCGCACATAGGTCAGCTCGATATGCGTGCGTGCGTGGTCGACGAGATGCATGTAGTCCACGCCCGAGGGGCAGGTCGTCATGCAGCCGAGGCAGGAAAGGCAGCGATCGACATGCTTCACCACCTCCGCCGTGGCGGCGCGGCTGCCCTCCAGCATGTCCTTGATGAGGTAGATGCGCCCGCGTGGCGAATCCAGCTCGTCGCCCAGAAGCAGGAAGGTCGGGCACGTCGCGGTGCAGAAGCCGCAATGCACGCAGGTGCGGAGGATCCGGTTGGCGACCTGGATCTCCGGGTCGCGAAGCTGTTCGGGCGTGAAGTTGGTCTGCATGTCTACGACGCCGCGAACACGTGGTGCGGGTCGAGCACGGCGCGCACGCGCGACATCTCTGGACGTTCGGGAAAAGGAACGGGTTCGCCCTTGAGCGCAACCCAGGTCTCGCCGTCCCCGCGCGCGCCCGCGAGCGCCGGCTCGCCCGCGACGAACAGCACCGCGCCGCCGCCGTCCATCATCCACGTCCCGCCCGCAGCCTCGACGCGCGCCGCGACGGTCGCCGCCGCGGACGGACGCAGCGTCACGCGCCAGATCGCGGGACCGAGCCCCGCGAGCGGCGCCACATCGCGCACCTGGCGCCAGAACGAACGGCTGTCGTGGTCGGAGAAAATCTCCGCCGTCCCGTGCTCCGCCAGCATCCCCCGCAGCCGGTCGCAGCGATAGGCGACAGAGGCAGCAAAATCCTCGATGCGCATGGCGGTGAGCCCGCGCGGATGCCCCGCCCCCGGCGCGATATGCGCGGCGGCCGAAACCGCGAAGGGCGAGCGCAGGCCTGCCGCCATGGCGCGGACCGCGGCCGCCGGCCCGAGCCCCGCGATCGCGACGGTGCCGACACGTTCCGGCGCCGGCAGCACCTTCAGCGTGATTTCCGTGATCGCGCCCAGGAGGCCGCGACTGCCGGTGAGCAGCTTGCAGAGATCGAGCCCGGTCACGTTCTTCAGCACCCGCCCGCCGGCGCGGAACACTTTTCCCTCGCCGGTCACGAAGCGCAGGCCGAGCACGTGGTCGCGCATCGCGCCGCCGTGCACGCGCCGCGGCCCCGAGAGGTTGGTCGCGACCGCGCCCCCCAGCGTCGGCTCGCCGGACGTTGCCAGCAGCGCGCGCAGATCCGGCGGCTCGGCGATCAGGTGCTGGCCTTCGGCGGAGAGCGCCGCCTCGACCTCCGCGAGCGGCGTGCCGGCGCGCGCGCGGACGACGAGTTCCTTCGGCGCGTGGAACACGATGCCGCGATGCGCCGCGAGCGAAAGGACGTCGTGCCCGCCTTCCAGCCCCGTCTGCGTGCCGCCGCCGGCGATGCGCCAATGGCCATGCGTCGCGGCGGCCTCGGCCACGGCGGCTTGGATGTCCGCCTCGTGCTCGGGCGCGATCACGCGTCGACCAGCGGAAACACCTTGGCGGGATTAAGCAGCCAGCCGGGGTCGAACGCACCCTTGATGCGCCGCTGCAACGCGAGTTCCTCGGGCTCGAACTGCTCGCCCATGAGGTCACGCTTCTCCACGCCCACGCCGTGCTCGCCGGTGAGGCAGCCGCCGACTTCCACGCAGAGGCGCAAGATGTCCGCGCCGAACGCCTCCGCCCGTTGCTGGCTTTCAGGGTCGTTGGCGTCGAACATGACGAGGGGGTGCAGGTTGCCGTCCCCGGCGTGGAAGATGTTGGCGACCTCGAGCCCATATTCCGCGCTCATCTGGCGGATGCGGCCCAGCACCTCGGCGAGGCGCGAGGTCGGGATCGTTCCGTCCATGCACATATAGTCGGGCGAGATCCGCCCCACCGCGCCGAACGCGCCCTTGCGCCCCTTCCAGATCGCGGCACTCTCCTCTGGCGTCTGGGACACGCGCATCGAAACGGGATCGAAACGCTCACAAATGGCGCGGATGCGCTCGAGCAGCGCGTCCTGCTCCGCCTCGCTGCCCTCGACCTCGATGATCAGCATCGCCTCGGCATCCAGCGGATAGCCGGCATGGGCGAAGGCCTCGCAGGCGTGGATCGCCGGGCGGTCCATGAACTCGAGCGCCACGGGAATGATGCCCGAGGAGATGATCGCGTCCACGCAGGCGCCCGCGACCTCATTGGAGCGGAAACCCGCGAGCATCGCGCGCGCGCCCTCCGGCAGCGGCAGGATACGCACGATGACCTCGGTCACCACCAGGAGCTGGCCTTCGCTGCCGACGACGAGGCCGAGCCAGTCCGTGGGCGCCGCGTCCGGGTACTTGCCGCCGATGGTGATGATCTCGCCCTCCACGGTCACGGCGCGCAGGCCGAGCACGTTGTTGGACGTGACACCGTAGCGCAGGCAGTGCGCACCGCCGGAGTTCATCGCCACGTTGCCGCCGATCATGCAGGCGAGCTGCGAGGACGGGTCGGGCGCGTAGAAGAACCCCCTGCCCTTCACCGCTTCCGTGATGGCGAGGTTGGTGACCCCGGCCTCGACCACGGCGAAGCGGTCGGTCTCGTCGATCTCGAGGATGCGGTTCATGCGCGCGAGGGCAATCACCACCGCGTCCGCCATCGGCAGCGCGCCGCCGGAAAGCGAGGTTCCGGCGCCGCGTGGGATGACGCGCACGCCCTCGCGCGAGAGCAGGCGCATCACCGCGGCAACTTCCTCGGTCGAGCGCGGCAGCACCACCGCGAGCGGCGGCTGACGGTAGGCGGAAAGCCCGTCGGTCTCGTACGGCTTGAGCTCGAGCGGCGCGGCGATCACCGCATCGTCCGGCAGGATGCCACGCAGCCCCGCCACGATCGCCTCGCGGCGATCGAGCACGTCCTGCTTGGGTTCCGGCTGTCGGATCATGGCCCCTCCCGATCAGGAGGGAATCTGGCGGCGAAACCCGCCGCCCGCAAGAAGACGGGGCTTAGCCCTGGCGCACCTTCATGCGCGGGTTCTTCTTGTTGATCACGTAGACGCGCCCGCCGCGACGCACCACGCGGCAGTTCTTGTCCCGGGTCTTGGCCGATTTCAGGCTGTTACGCACGCGCATGGCACATCCAACGGTAAGGAGGTGGGGCTGAGGCAAAGGGGAGGCGCGCGGAGTAGGACGCCCCCCCCTTCCTGTCAAGCAATGAGGCTCAGATGCTCCCCGCGACGCGATCCTCACCGCCGACGCCGAGCTGCTTGAGCTTGCGGTGCAGGGCGCTGCGCTCCATGCCCACGAACTGCGCCGTGCGGCTGATATTGCCGGAGAATCGCAGCAGCTGAGCCTGCAGGTACTGGGTCTCGAACAGGTCGCGGGCCTCGCGCAGCGGCAGCGCCATGAGGTCGGCGCTGGGGTCGAGGCTCGCCAGCATCGGCGCGGCACCCGCCACCTCCGGCGGCAGCATGGCGGCCCGGACCGGCTCCGCGGCCGAGCCCGGCGCCATGATCAGGAGCCAGTCCATCACGTTGCGCAGCTGGCGTACGTTGCCCGGCCAGTCATAGGCCTGCAGCGCCGTCACCGCGTCCTCCGCGAGGCCCCGCGGCGGCATGCCGGAGGTCTCCGCGGAGCGGGCCATGAGGTGGCGCGCCAGCATCGGCACGTCCTCCCGCCGCTCGCGCAGCGAGGGCACGCGCAGCGGCACCACGGCGAGGCGGTAGAACAGGTCCTCGCGGAACCGCCCGTTGCCGATCTCCGCCCGCAGGTCGCGATTCGTCGTCGCCAGCACCCGCACGTCCACGCGCACGCGCCCGCCGCCCCCCACACGCTCGAAGGCTTGCTCCTGCAGCGCACGCACGATCTTGCCCTGGGTCTCGAGCGGCATGTCCGAGACCTCGTCGAGCAGCAGCGTGCCGCCATGCGCGCGTTCCAGCACGCCGGCGCGGCGTGGCTCGCGCGCGGCATCGGTGCCGCCCTCGACGCCGAACAGCTCCTCCTCGAAGCGCGCCGGGCTCAGCGTCGCGCAGTTGAGCACCACGAACGGCCCGTCGGCGCGGCGCGAGAGGCGGTGGATCATGCGCGCCGCGACTTCCTTGCCGGCGCCGGCCGCCCCGCTGATCAGCACGCGCGAGCCGGTTGGCGCCACCTTCTCGATCGCGGCGCGCAGCGCGTGGATCACGCCGCTGTTGCCGGCGAGCTCCGTCTCCGGCCCCGCGCGCAGGCGCAGCTCCGCGTTCTCCCGCTCCAGCCTGGCCGCCTCCAGCGCCCGCTGCACCACGAGCAGCAGCCGGTCCGACTGGAACGGCTTCTCGATGAAGTCGTAGGCGCCGTTGCGGATGGCGGTGACGGCGGTCTCGATCGTGCCGTGGCCGGAGATCATCACCACCGGCACCTGCGGCTCCTCCGCGTGCAGCGCCTCCAGGATGCCGAGCCCGTCGAGCGAGGAGCCCTGCAGCCAGATGTCGAGGACGACGAGGGAGGGCCGGCGCTGGCGGAATGCCGCGAGCGCCCCGTCGGAGTTTTCCGCCTGGCGGGTCTCGTAGCCCTCGTCGCGGAGAATCCCCTCGACGAGGTCGCGGATATCAGGCTCGTCGTCGACGATCAGGATTTCAGCGGCCATGGGTCGGGAAGGTAACGAGAGGTTCGGGCTCCATGGCGCCTTCCTGCGACGGTGCCGGCCGTGCCGCAAGGGTGGCGTCGGGACGGGAGGCGGAAGCGAGGCGCAGCGTCACCGTCGCCAGCGCGCCGCCGCCCGGCCAGTCCTCGCGCGGCGCGCGGTCGGCGAGCGCGAGATGCCCGCCGTGGTCCTCGAGAATCTTCTTCACGATCGCGAGCCCGAGCCCGGTGCCCTTGGGCTTGTGGGTGACATAGGGCTCGGTGAGGCGCTCGCGGTCGGCCTCCGGCAGGCCTATGCCGTCGTCGGCGATGGCGAGCACCGCCTCCTCGCCGCGCTGTTCGAGCGTGATCTCGACTCGGCCCCGGCCCACCACTTCATGGCCCGTCCCTCCGGCGCCGCCGCGCATCAGGATCGCATCGACCGCGTTCTGCAGCAGGTTGGTCAGCGCCTGGCCCAGCAGGCGGCGGTCCGCGCGCACCACGGGGCCCGATGGCGGCAGGTTGGCGACGAAGGCGATGTCCGGGCGCGAGGCGCGCGGCAGCACCAGCGCCTCGCGCACGATCTGGCCGAGATCCTCGGGCCGCATCACGGGTTGGGGCATGCGCGCGAAGGACGAGAACTCGTCCACCATGCGCCGGATGTCGCCGACATGGCGCACGATGGTGTCGGCGCAGGTGCGGAACGTCTCGGGGTCCGACTCGATCTCGCGGGCGAAGCGGCGCTTGAGCCGCTCGGCGGCGAGCTGGATCGGCGTCAGCGGGTTCTTGATCTCGTGCGCGATGCGCCGCGCCACGTCGGCCCATGCGGCGGTGCGCTGCGCCGTCTGCAACGCCGTGATGTCGTCGAAGGTGGCGACATAGCCGGTGACGGTTGCCTCCTCCCCGTCGGCACCGGCTCCTTGCTCCGGGCCGGGCTCGGCCCCGATCCGCTCGGCGCCGATGCGCACCAGCAGTGTCCGCCGCGAGCCCGCGGGGCCGACCACGATCTCCGCCGTGCGGCTCCGCTCCGGTGCCGCGCGCACCTCCTCGAACAGCGGGCCGAATTCCGGCACCGCCTCCTCCACCTTCTTGCCGATCGCGCTCCAAAGGTCGCGGCCGAGCAGCGCGCTCGCGGCGCGGTTGGGCAGCTCCACCACGCCTGCGCGGTCGAGCCCGATGACGCCGGCCGAGACGCCGGAGAGCACCGCCTCGGTGAAGCGGCGGCGGGAATCGATCTGGCCGTAGGCGTCCATCAGCTCGCGCCGTTGTTCGGCGAGCTGGCCGGTCATGCGGTTGAAGGCGCGGATCAGCCCCGCCACCTCGTCGTCCGAGCGCGGCTCATCGACGCGCACGTCGAGCTCGCCGCCGCGCACGCGCTCCGCCGCCGCGACCAGGGCCGCGATCGGGCGCACCAGGCCGGAGGCGAACATCACCGCGACCGACACCGCGGCGAACAGCACCAGCAGCGCCACCACGGCGAAGATGAGCGCGAAGAAGACCTGCAGGTTGGCGCGGTTGCGGTCGAGCCGCTGATACGCCGAGGCACCCTGCTCCGTCAGCCGCAGATGCCGCAGGATGGTGGGGTCCACCGGGCGGCTCACCTGCAGGAGCGCCGGCGGGATGGAGGGTAGCTGGATCAGCGCGCGCACCCGCGTCGAGTTCTGGCTCGCCAGCACGACCACCTGGCCCTTCTCGGCGAGCACCACCGCCCATGGCGGCGGCGGCGTCGCGCCGAAGCCGCCGAGCAGTCCGGCGGAGGCCAGCACCTGGCGCGTCTTGGGGTCGAAGATCACCGCGTCCGACAACCCGCGCAGCGTCGTCTGGGTGGCGAGGAAATTGGCGAAGGCGGTGGTGTCGCCGGCGATGAACTGGTTGGCGCGCACGAGGTCGCTGGCCATGCCGATGGCCTCGCCGCGGATGCTGCGCTCGCTCTCCGCGACATAGCCGCGCGCAACCGCGAGGCTCTCGTTGACCGCGGCGCGCACCGGCTGGTTGAACCAGGCGCGGATGCCGAGGCCGAAGAAGATCACGGAGAGCATGGCGACCACGATCGCCGGCACCACGGCGACGCCGCCGAGCAGCAGCACGAGCCGCACATGCAGCCGCGAGCCCGCGGAGCCGCGCCGGCGCTCCACCCACATGCGCGTAAGCCTTGCGGCCAGCAGCGCGCCCAGGATCAGCAGCACGGTGACGTTGGCGAGCACCAGGCCAACGACCGTGTTCGGCCTCGGCACGCCGGTCGCGAGCAGCACGAAGGTGGCGACGGCGAGCACGAGCGCCGTCACCGCCAGGATCACCGTCGGCGCCCGCCCGAGCAGCCAGCGCGCCGCGCCGCCGCGCAGGCGCGGCTTGTGCGCCGGCTGGCCGGCCGGCCCATCCTCGCTCAGGTGGCCCCCCTTGCTCAGGCGATCCCCCGCACGACCTCGATGGCGAGGTCGCGGATCTTCTTGCGCAGCGTGTTGCGGTTGAGCCCGAGCATCGCCGCGGCCTTGATCTGGTTGCCGCGCGTGGCCGAGAGGGTGAGGCGGATCAGCGGCCGCTCCACCTCGGCGATGACGATGTCGTAGATGTTGGCGGCATCCCCCTCGGCACCCGCGAGCACGCCCTGCACGTGCCGCTCCACGGCGGCGGCGAGCGTCTCGGGCGCGGCGGCGCGCGGCGCGTCCGCGTCGCGATTGCCGGGCTCGCGCGGATCGTCGGGTTCGTCGAGCTCGGCCTCGATCGCCGCCTCGCCGATCACCTCGTCGGGCCACAGCGCGGCGAGCCGGCGCATCAGGTTTTCGAGCTCGCGCACGTTGCCCGGCCAGCGGTGCCGGCGCAGCGCGTCGACGGCGGGCTGGTCGAGCGACTTGCGCGCGAGCCCGTCCGCCTCGGCGCGGGCGAGGAAATGGCGTGCGAGATCGGCGATATCCTCGGTGCGCTCGCGCAGCGGCGGCAGGCGGATCGGCACCACGTTGAGCCGGTAGAACAGGTCCTCGCGGAACTGCCCGGCGCGGATGGCGGCGCGCAGGTCGCGGTGCGTGGCGGCGATGATGCGGACATTGGCGCGGATCGGCGTGCGCCCGCCGACCGAGGTGAACTCGCCCTCCTGCAGCACCCGCAGCAGGCGGGTCTGCGCCTCGGGCGGCATGTCGCCGATCTCGTCGAGGAACAGCGTGCCGCCGGTCGCCTGCTCGAAGCGCCCGGCGTTGCGGTTGGTCGCGCCGGTGAAGGCGCCGCGCTCGTGGCCGAACAGCTCGCTCTCGATCAGCTCGCGCGGGATCGCCGCCATGTTGATGGCGACGAACGGGCCGCTGCGCCGGCGGCCGTAGTCGTGCAGCGCGCGCGCCACGAGCTCCTTGCCGGTTCCGCTCTCGCCGTTGATCATCACCGTGAGGTCGGTGGTGGTGAGCCGCGCGATGGTGCGGTAGATCTCCTGCATCGCCGGGCTGCGCCCGATCAGCGGCAGCTTCTCCTCCGCCTCGCCCGGCGCGGTCGCCGCGATGGCGGGCACCGCCGGGGCGGCCAGCGCGCGGCCGACGACGGAGAGCAGCTCCGCGAGGTCGAACGGCTTGGGCAGGTATTCGAAGGCGCCGCGTTGCGTGGCCTTCACCGCCGTCAGCAGCGTCGATTGCGCCGACATCACGATGATGCGCAAATCCGGCCGCACGCGCTTGATGCGCGGGATGAGGTCGAGCCCGTTCTCGTCCGGCATCACCACGTCGGTGATCACGAGGTCGCCTTCCCCCTCCTCCACCCAGCGCCACAGCGTCGCGGCGTTGCCGGTGCTGCGCACCTGGTAGCCGGAGCGGCCGAGCGCCTGCGTCAGCACGGTGCGGATGGAGCGGTCGTCGTCGGCAACAAGGACCGTAGGGGGCGTCATGCCTCGGCCTCCTCGGAATGCATCGGCAGGTGGAGGCGGAACTCGCAGCGGCCGGGCCGGCCATCGACCTCGATCAGCCCGCCATGGTCGGCCACGATCTTCGCGACCAGCGCGAGGCCGAGGCCGGAGCCGGATGGCTTGGTGGTGACGAACGGGTCGAACAGATGCGCCTGCATGTCCTCCGGAATCCCGGGTCCGTTGTCGCGCACGGTGACGACCAGCGGGAGGTGCATGCGCGTGTCCGAGCCCGGCACCGCGAGCCGCACGCCGTGCTGGTAGGCGGTGCGCAGCACGATCTCGCCGCCGCCTTCACGCGGTTCCTCCATCGCCGTGATCGCCTCGGCGGCGTTCTTCACCAGGTTCAGCACCACCTGCACCAGCTGGTCGCGGTTGCCCCACACGGCGGGCAGCGACGGGTCGTATTCCTCGACGAAGCGGATATGCGCGGCGAAGCCCGACTGCGCGAGCCGGCGCACATGCTCCAGCACGCGATGGATGTTGAGCGGGGCGCGCTCGATCGGGCGCTCGCTGAACACCTCCATCCTGTCGACGAGGAAGCGGATGCGGTCCGCCTCGTCGCGGATCAGCACCGTGAGCTCCCGGTCCGCGTCGCCCACCGAGGCTTCCAGCAGCTGCGCCGCGCCACGGATGCCGGAAAGCGGGTTCTTCACCTCGTGCGCCAGGATCGCCGCCATGCCGGAGACGGAGCGCGCGGCGGAGCGGAACGCAAGCTGGCGATCCAGCGCGCGCGCCGCCGAGGCGTCCTGGAAGGTGAGCAGCACCGCGCCCGGCTCCTCCGGCAGGCCCACGCCCTGCACCGCGACGCCCGTCTTGTGCAGGCGCGGGCTTTCCAGCGCGAGGTCATGGTCGGAGACGGTGACGTCGAGCTCGCGCACCTGGCGCAGCAGCTCGAAGATCGGGTTGTCCGGCGGCAACAGGTCGGTGAGCGTGAGCGTATGCGCCTGCGCCGCCGAGATGCCGAAGAACAGTTCCGCCGCCGGATTGACGAAGCGGAACCGGTCCGCGGCGTCCAGCACCACGAGCGGCAGCGGCAGGGCGGCGAGCAGCGCGGAGGATTCGGGCGGGCGCGGGTTCTCGCGCCGCGCCACGACGTTGAGCATGCGGCGTGCGACCGATTCCCTCATGCGGTCCCCACCCTCACGACAAGGCGCTCACGCGGCGAGCGCCAGGGGCTCGGCGCAATCGAAGAAACGGTGCACGAGCGCAACGACCGCCTCGGCGTCGGCGATGCGGTTGACCTCGGCGCGGAACCCCGCCGAGCCCGGCATGCCCGCCGAGTACCAGCCGAGATGCTTGCGTGCGATGCGCATCCCCGCCTCGCGCCCGTAATGGCCGAGCATCGCGTCGTAGTGCGCGAGCAGGATGGCGCGGCGCTCGGCGAGCGTCGGCTCCGGGTCGGGCTCGCGGCCGGTCAGGGCCGCCGCGACGCGCGCTGGCAGCCACGGCCTGCCATAGGCGCCGCGGCCGATCATCACGCCGTCCGCGCCGGAGCGGCGCAGCGCCTCGCGCGCCGCCTCGATGGAGACGATGTCGCCGTTGACGATGACGGGCAGCGACACCGCCTGCTTCACCTCGGCAACGAAGTCCCAGTCCGCGCTGCCCTCGTAGAATTGCTGCCGCGTGCGCCCGTGCACGGTCACCATGCGGATGCCCGCCTCCTCGGCGATGCGCGCGAGCCTCGGCGCGTTGCGGCTGGCGTGGTCCCAGCCGGTGCGCATCTTGAGCGTGACCGGCACGTCCACGGCGCGCACCGTCGCCTCCAGGATCGCGGCGGCGGCGGCCTCGTCGCGCATCAGCGCGGATCCCGCCATCTGCCCGACCGCGACCTTCTTCACCGGGCAGCCGAAATTGATGTCGATCAGGTCCGCACCCTGGCCGGCGGCGATGCGCGCGGCCTCCGCCATCGCCGCGGGCTCGCAGCCGGCAAGCTGGATCGCGGAGGGTTTTCCGTCCAGCGCCGCCATCCGCATCGTGTTGCGGTTCTCGCGGATGATGGCCCACGAGGCGATCATCTCCGAGACGACCAGGCCCCCCGCCTTCTGACCGAGCCCTTTCTCCCGCGCCCACATCTCCTGCACCAGGCGGCGGAACGGCAGGTCGGTGACGCCGGACATCGGCGCCAGGATGACGGGCGTGTCGAGTTGGATATCGCCGATCCGGATCGGCGCCAGACTGCTCATGTTGTGAGACTGCTCATCACGCGGGCTTGCTCATCATTTGGGCAATTACGGCAGGGCATGTTGACGCGCAATCGTCGTCTCGCCATGGGAAGCACATGCAGCAGCCTAAAATCGCAGCGGTCCTGCTCGCGGCCGGAACCGGGACACGCTTCGGCGGCGAGGTGGCGAAGCAGTACCGCGCGCTCGGCGGCAGGACGGTGCTGCGCCATGCGGCGGAATCCCTCGCCGGCGCGGTCATCCAGCCGGTGGGCGACGCGGCGGCGATCGAGGTCGCGCTGGCCGGCCTGCCCCACCGCGAGCCGGTTCCGGGCGGGGCGACGCGCCAGGCCAGCGTGCGCGCGGGGCTGGAGGCGCTGGCGGAGGAAGCGCCCGACATCGTGCTGATCCACGACGGCGCGCGCCCCTTCGTGCCCGCCGGCACCCTTGCGGCGCTGCTCGCGCTGCTGGAAACCCATGACGGCGCCATCCCGGCCCTGCCGGTCACCGACACGCTGAAGCGCGCCGCGGATGGCCGCATCGCGGCGACCGTGCCCCGCGAGGACCTGTTCCGCGCCCAGACGCCGCAGGCCTTCCGCTTCGCCACCATCCTCGCACTGCACCGAAGCGCGGCCCCGGGCGCCACCGACGACGCCTCGCTGCTGGAGGCGGCGGGGCTTTCCGTCGGCCTCGCGCCGGGCGATGAGCGCAACATCAAGATCACCGTGCCGGAGGACCTCGACCGCATGGAACGCCTGTTGCGCGAGACCGAGACCGGGAAGACCGAGACCCGGACTGGCACCGGCTTCGACGTGCACGCCTTCGCCGCCGCCCGTCCGCTGGTGTTGTGCGGCGTCACAATACCGCACGATCAGGGTCTTGCTGGCCATTCCGACGCGGACGTGGGCATCCACGCGCTGTGCGACGCGATCTACGGCGCATTGGCCGAGGGCGATATCGGACGCCATTTCCCGCCCAGCGACGCTGAGTGGAAGGACGCGGATTCCGCCCGCTTCCTGCGCCACGCCGCCGGGCGCATCGCCGCGCGCGGCGGGCGCCTGGTCAACGCCGACGTCACGCTGATCTGCGAGCGCCCGAAAATCGGCCCCCACGCCGCCACCATGCAGGCGCGCCTTGCCGACCTGCTCGGCACCGAGCCCGCGCGCATCTCGGTGAAGGCCACCACGACGGAGCGGCTGGGCTTCACCGGCCGTGGCGAGGGCATTGCGGCGCAGGCCGCCGTCGCCATCGAACTACCCCGAGGCTGACATGAGCATTGCCGCCCCACCCGCCGAGACCGCCTGGCTCATGACGCGCGTGCTCGGCTTCGACGCGATGGAGGAGGCCGACCTCGCCGCGGTGCTGGAGACGGCGACCGCCTTCGCCGAGGGCGAGCTGGCGCCGCTCGACCGCGCCGCCGACCGCGCCGGCGCCCATCTGCGTGATGGCCGCGTGGTGCTGCCACCGGGTTTCCACGAAGCCTTCCAGGCCTACGCCGAGGGCGGCTGGGTGGGTGTCGCGGCACCCGCGGAGCATGGCGGCATGGGCCTGCCGGAGGCGGTGGCGCTGGCGGCGTTCGAGCCGGTGTCGTCGGCCAACATGGCGTTCGGCCTCTGCCCTCTGCTGACCCAGGACGCGATCCTGCTGCTGGAGGAACACGGCACGGCGGACCAGAAGGCGCGCCTGCTTGGGCCGCTGGTCGCCGGGCGCTGGACCGGCACGATGTGCCTCACCGAGCCGCAGGCGGGCTCCGACCTCGGCCTGCTGCGCACGCGGGCGGAGCCGGAGGGTGCCGGTTATCGCATCAGCGGGCAGAAGATCTTCATCACCTACGGCGAGCACGAGATGACGGAGAACATTCTCCACATGGTGCTCGCCCGCCTGCCGGACGCGCCGGAGGGCACCGGCGGAATTTCCCTCTTCGCCGTGCCGCGCTTCATGGCGGACGGGACGCGCAACGCCGTCCGCGCGCTGTCGCTCGAGGAGAAGCTCGGCATCCACGCGAGCCCGACCTGCGTGATGGAGTTTTCCGGCGCACAGGGCGAACTGGTGGGCGAGAAGCATCGCGGCCTGCCGGCGATGTTCGCGATGATGAATGCCGCGCGGCTCGGCGTCGCGATGCAGGGTGTCGCGGTGGCGGAGCGTGCCTTCCGCCGCGCCACGGAGTTCGCGGCGGGCCGCATCCAGGGCGGCGGGCCGATCCTGGCGCACCCCGATGTGCGGCGCATGCTGCTCACCATGCGCGCGCTGGCGCTTGGCGGGCGGATGCTGACGCTGGGCGCCTCGCTGGCGACGGGCGCGCGCCGGGCGCTGCTGATCCCCGTGGCGAAGGCCTGGAGCTCCGATGCCGGCGTCGAGGCCGCCTCGCTCGGCGTGCAGGTGCATGGCGGCATGGGCTTCGTCGAGGAGACGGGTGCGGCGCAGCATCTGCGCGACGCGCGGATCACGCCGATCTACGAGGGCACCAACGGCATCCATGCGCTGACGCTGCTGCGCCGCGGGCTGCTGCGCGACCAGGGTGCGGCGGTGTCTGCACTGCTCGCGGAGATCGCGTCGGTCCCGTCGCTGGCCGCGACCGCAGGCGCGGTGGACGGGGCCGCCCGCTTCCTGCGCGCCGCCGAGCCGCGCGTGGCGGAGGCGAATGCCGTGGGTTTCCTGGAGGCGCTGGGCACGCTCACCGCCGCCTGGCACTGCGCCCGCCTGCTGCGGCACGCCGACGCGCCGCCAGCCGCCGCCGACGCGGCACGCGCCTTCCTCGCCCTCATCCTGCCCCGCGCCGCGCGCGCGGCCGCGATGCTGCACGAGCCGCCGCCGGCCCTCCTCGCGACCGGCGCGATCCTCTAGAACCCGTCCGTTGCCCCAGGTCACCCATGGAGGGATGACATGACGATCCGTCCCACGCCTGCCCGTATCGTTCTCGCCGGCGTCGCGATGCTGAGCCTCGCCGGCTGCTCCCTGCAGCAGGATGTCGCCGCCTGCCCGGCCCCGCCGCCGCGCAAGCACGAGGTGATTCCCAAGCCCCCGGTCTCCGAGCACATGCAGCTCTGGCAGCCCGGGCACTGGGACTACGCCAATGGCGGCTACACCTGGGTGCCCGGCGAGTGGGTGCTGCGCGGCAACAAGTCCGGCCAGTGGTTCGACGGCTACTGGACGCGCGACGCCGCCCCGAGCCCCTGCCACTGGGTGCCGGCCCACTGGCTGTAGGAGAGCGTTCGCGCACACGCTCCGGCGGCCTTTCGCCGCCGGAACGTGAACGATCGTTTTCTTGACGGCGCCGGCGGCGCCACGAAACATTCCGCTCGCCTGAACCGTTTATTTTTCCAGGAGAGCCTCTCGATGCTTTTGCCCCGCACCACGGCCGCGCGCCGCCCCCTGTTCCTCGCTGCCGTGCTGGGCCTCGGCCTTGCGCTGGCACCCATCGCCGGGCCGGCCGCCTTCGCCGCGGGCAAGCTGCCCGGCTACAAGACCGAGGCTGCCGCCAAGGCCGCGTGCGCGGGCGACACCGTCGTCTGGCACGCCAGGCGCAGCAAGGTGTTCCACACCTCGCAGTCGCGCTACTTCGGCAAGACCAAGGGCGGCGCCTATGTCTGCGAGAAGGCGGCGCTCGCCGACGGGCTGCACCTGAGCAAGGTATAGCGCCGCGCGGCGCTACGCGTTGGCGGCATACACCGCGCGATAGAGAGCCACGATCTCCTCCTTGCCCGGCACCCGCGGGTTGTTCGCGGGGCTGCCGGAGGCGAGTGCCTGCTCGGCCATCAGCGGCAGCTTCGCCTCCCACACATCCGGCGCGATGCCGTATGCGCGCGGCGAGGGCACGTCGAGTTCCGCGTTGAGCGCCGCGAGCCCCTCGGCGAGTTTTTCCGCGGCGACGGCATCGTTGTCCGCCTCCCGCGCGAAGCCGGCGATGCGCGCGGCCTCGGCGTAGCGCGCCTCCGCGGCGGCGAGGCCGAAGCGCGTCACCGCCGGCAGCAGCATCGCGTTGGAAAGCCCGTGCGCGACGTGGAAATGCGCCCCGATCGGCCGCGACATGCCGTGCACCAGGGCGACCGACGCGTTGGAGAAAGCGAGCCCCGCGAGCGTGGCGCCGAGCATCATCCCCTCGCGCGCGCCGGCGTTGTCCGGCTCGGCGCAGGCGCGGCGCAGGTGCCGCCCGATCAGCGCCATCGCCGCGCGCGCCTGCGCGTCGGAATACGGGTTGGCGCGCCTGGAGACGAAGGCCTCGAGCGCGTGGGTGAAGCTGTCCACGCCGGTATCCGCCGTCGTGCGGCGCGGCACGGTGAAGGTGAGCGTGTAGTCCACGATGGCGGCGACCGGCAGCGCGCCCATGCCCGCGATCAGCATCTTCTCGTCGCGCGCGGTGTCGGTGACGACGGTGAACCGCGTCACCTCGCTGCCGGTGCCGGCGGTGGTCGGGATGGCGACGACGGGCAGCTTCGCCGCATCCGCCGCAAACGGCACCTTGTAGTCGCGCATCGGCGCGGTGCCGGTGGCGAGGATGCTCATCGCCTTGGCGGTGTCGATCGGCGAGCCGCCGCCGAAGCCGATCAGCCCGTCGAATCCGCCGCGCCGCAGGATCGCGGCCCCGGCCTCGATCACGGTGTCGGTAGGCTCGGGGACGGTGTCGGAAAACACCTCGAAGGCGATCCCCGCCTGGCGCAGCGCATCCAGGCAGCGCTCGACCAGGCCGATCTTGACCATCACGGGGTCGGTCACCACCAGCGGCCGGGCGATGCCGTATTGGCGCAGCACCTCCGGCAGTTGCGCGAGCGTGCCGCCGCCGACGCGCAGGCTGCGCGGGGCCACGATGGTGAAGTTCATGGTTCCCTCCCGGTCCGTTGGCGAGCGAGATGGCACGCCGGGCGGCGCACGTCGAGGATTGCGGTCAGAGGCTGACCTCGGCGAACAGGTTGCCGCCGGTTGGCAGCTTGACGAAGCCGTTGACGGGCTTCCGCCACACCGTCCGGTACGGAGTCTCGTAGAGGAACACGATCGGCGCCTCGGAGACGTAGATCTCCTGCAGCTTGCGGTACTCGGCGGCGCGCTTGGCGGGGTCGAGTTCCTTCTGGCTCAGCACGAACAGGAAATCGACCGTGGGATCCTTCCAGCCTGAATGCAGGCAGGCGATGTCCGGCGAATAGGCGAAGGCGGCGGCCGCGGGCGCGGGGTCGGCGATGGTGTCGGCCCAGGCGCCGGGCAGCACCTCGTAGTCACCGGCCGCGTAGCGCGCGGCAAGCGTGGGCCTGTTGAGCGGCTCGAGCTTGAGCTTGACGCCGACCGCGTCCCACATCCGTTGCACCGCCGACATGAGCGTGGCCTCCCCGGCACTGCCCGCGGGCACGACGGCGGAAAGCTCGAACCCGCTCGCGAACCCCGCCTCGGCCAGCAGCTTTTTCGCCAGCGCCTGGTCGAACGGATACGGCACCTCGTGGCCGGCATGCATCGGCGTCGCCGCGGACATGAAGCTCGTCGCCGGCGTGCCGAGATTGGCGGTGACGAGGTCGACCAGCACCTTCTTGCTCACCGCGTGGTTGAGCGCCTGGCGCACGCGCACGTCGCTCATCGGGTTCTTGCGCCCGCCCTTGAGCACGGGGCGGCAATTGAGGGCGAGGTAGTCGGTGCGCGCGGCGGGCCAGAGATGCACCGCGAGCTTCGGGTCCGCGAGCAGCGCCTTCACCGCCGCGAAGGGCACGTGCTCCGTGCCGTGCACGGCGCCCGACTTCACCGTCGTGAGCCGCGCCGCGTCGTCCGGAATGATCGGGAGTTCGATCTCGTCCACATAGGGCAGCGGCCCGCCGTCCGGCGCGCGCTTCCAGTAATAGGGGTTGCGCCGCAGCAGCATCACCTCGCCCCGCTTCCATTCCGCGAGTGCGAACGGGCCGGTGCCGACCGGATGCAGGGCGAAGCCGCGCGCCTTCTGCGCGGCCGTCTTGCCGGGTGCCGCCTCCACCTTGGCCGCGGGCAGGATCGCGGCGTTGAAGGCGGCGAGTGCGGCGAGGATGGAGGGGTCGGGCGCGTCGAGCCGGATTGCGATGCTGTCCGGGCGGACGACCGCAACGTCGACGATGGAGGCGAGGAACCCGGCCCAGGCGCCGTTCCTCGGGTTGCGCGCACGGTCGAGCGACCATTTCACGTCCGTCGCATTCAGGTAGGTGCCGTCGGCGAAGCGCACGCCCTGGCGCAGCGTGAGCGTCAGCGTCATCGCGTCTTTCGAGAACGCCCAGCCGGTCGCGAGGCCGGGCCCGATGCCCTTGCCGTCCTGCGTCGGTGCCAGCAGCGTGTCGTAGAAGCTGAGCAGGATCGCGATATCGGCATCGGATTCGGCAAAGACCGGGTCGAGCACAAGGCTGTCGGCGCGCCGCGCATAGATCAGCTTGCCGCCGCGCCGCGCCGCTGCCCGCGCCTCGCCGCCGAGCCCGAGCGCCGGCCCCGCGGCCAGCGCGGCCCCGAGCCCGACGGCCGCCCGACGCGAGAGTCTCCCAGTCATACCGATCCGATTGTGCGTTGCGAAAAAAACACCATGGGGTGTGCCGCCGCGCACTGTCAACGCAACGGCATGTGACCGGGACGTAAGAAACCCGGCGCTACAAGCGCGCCGCGGCGATGGCGCGCCAGACCGCGAACGGCGTCGCCGGCATGTCCAGGTCCCGCACGCCGAGCGGGGCCAGCGCGTCCAGCAGCGCGTTCATGACCGCGGGCGGCGCGCCGGCCGCCCCCGCCTCGCCCGCGCCCTTGATGCCGAGCGGGTGCAGCGGCGAGGGCGTCGGGCGCGAGACCAGCGACAGCCCAGGCAGGTCGTCCGCGCGCGGCATCGCGTAGTCCATCCACGAGCCGGTGAGCGGCTGCGCGCTCTCGGGGTCGTGCACCACCTGCTCCATCGCCGCCTGGCCGAAGCCCTGCGCCACGCCGCCCTGCAACTGCCCTTCCAGCAGCAGCGGATTCACCACGGTGCCGAAATCATGCACCATCGTGTAGGCGGCGAGCCGCCAGGCGCCGGTCTCGGGGTCCACGTCCACCTCCGCGACGTGGCAGCCGTTGGGGAAGCTCGGGCCGGAGGGCTTCCACATTCCGTGGGCGGAGAGCGCTTCCGGCAGCCGTGCCGCGAGCGCGTGCCAGGCGATGCTGAGGTCCGTGCCGGCGACGCGGAACACGCCGTCCGCGTAGGCGATGTCCGGGGCCGCGGCCTCCAGCGCCTCGCCGGCGCGCTCGGTGAGTTTCGCGATCAGGTCCGCCGCCGCGAGCGCGGCCGCCTGCCCGCCGATGGCCAGCGACGCCGAGCCGCCGGTTCCGCCGCCGGAAGGGATCCGGTCGGTGTCGCCCTGCACCACCTCGATCATGTCGGCCGCGATGCCGAGCCGGTCTGCGAGCAGCTGGGCATAGGCCGTCTGATGCCCCTGCCCGTTCGACATCGTGCCCACCAGCAGCGTCACGCGCCCGTCCGGACGCAGTTCCAGCCACGCGTTTTCAGCACCCAGCACGGCGACGCGCTCGCAGTAATGCGCGATGCCGCGCCCGCGCAGCCAGCCGCGCGGCGCCGGCGGCGGCGCGTGGCGCGCGAGCGCGTCCGCGAGCGTGCCGGGGAAGTCGCCGCTGTCGTAGAGCAGGCCGAGCCGCGTGCGGTAGGGCATCGCGGCGGGCGCGAGCAGGTTGCGCCGGCGCAGTTCCAGCCGGTCGATGCCGAGTTCCCGCGCCGCGTGATCCACCGCGCGCTCCACGAGGTTCACCGCCTCCGGCCGGCCGGCGCCGCGATAGACCTCGGTGGGCGCCGTGTTGGTGAAGACGCCGGTGACGGCGACATGGATCGCCGGCAGCGCGTAGACGCCGGCGAGCGCCGGGGTGTTGGCGGTGGGCGAGAGCGCACCCTTGGGGGCGAGGTGCGCGCCGATGGCGGCGAGCGTGCGCACGCGCAGCGCGGTGAAGCGCAGGTCCGCGTCCAGCGCCAGTTCCACATCGGCAACGTTGTCGCGCGCCTGGTAGTCTGAGAGGAACCCGTCCGCGCGGCTGCCGAGCCAGGCGACCGGCCGGCCGAGCATCCGTGACGCGAACAGCACAAGAATCTGCTCCGGGCAGAGCGCGTTGCGGATGCCGAAGCTGCCGCCGACATCGGCGACCGTGACGTGCACCGCGGATTTATCGACGCCGAAGACGCCGGCCAGCGCATCGCGCAACCCGTGCGGCATCTGCGTGCCGGTGGCGAGATGGAAGCGTCCGCCGGCGAAGCTGCCGATGGCGCCGCGTGTCTCGAGCGCGCCCACGTGCACGCGGTTGTTGCGCACGCGCAACCTCACCACATGCGCCGCCGCCGCAATCGCCGCCTGCGCCGCCGCCGCGTCGCCGGCCTGCCAGCGGAAGCAGACATTGTCCGGCGCCTCGTCCCACACCGCCGCGCCGCCCTGAGCCGCCTCCGTCGCCGCCACGGCCGGGCGCTCGCGGTAGTCCGCCGCGACCAGTTCCGCCGCCGCGGCAGCGGCCTCGGCCGTTTCCGCCACCACCATCGCGACGGGCTCGCCCACGAAGCGCGCGCGGCCCGAAGCGAGTGCCGGGAACGGCGGGCGGAACGAAAACGCAACGTCTTCCGGCGTGCCCGGCAGGTGGATCAGCTTCTCGTCCGCCGGAACGCCGCCGATGCCCGAAGCGGCAAGATCGGCGCCCGTGAGCACGGCTAGCACGCCGGGTGCGGCGCGCGCCGCATCCGTCGCCACCGAAACGATATCGGCATGCGCGTGCGGCGAGCGCACGATTTCCGCCCACGCCGCCCCCGCCGGCACGAGGTCGGCGAGGAAGCGCCCGCTGCCGGTCAGGAACCGCGCGTCCTCGCTTCGCCGCAGCCCCTGCCCGATCGCGTTGCGTTCCATCCGCCCGTCAGGCCGGGTCCGCACCCACGCGCACCAGCATCTTGCCGAAATTGCCGCCCGTGAGCACGAGGCGCAGCGCCTCCGGCGCGTTGTCCAGCCCCTCGATCACGGTCTCGCGGTACTTGAGCGAGCCGTCGCGCACCCAGGGGCTGGCGAGCGCGCGCCATTCCGCGAAACGTTCCGGCTTGTCGGAGACGATCAGCCCCTCGATGCGCAGCCGCTTGCCCACCACCGGGCCGAGATTGGGCCCCGGCCGCAGCTCGGCGTCGCTGTACTGCGCGACCATGCCGCACATCACCATG
Organism: Pseudomonadota bacterium; assembly: GCA_021847175.1. Taxonomy (GTDB): domain Bacteria; phylum Pseudomonadota; class Alphaproteobacteria; order Acetobacterales; family Acetobacteraceae; genus JAJXXT01. The sequence goes on along the minus strand of JAJZUI010000037.1, from coordinate 1,375 downwards.
CGGCCGAACGTGGCGAGCAGCGGAAACACCGCGTCCTGCACCGCGCCGCCCACGTTCTCGAAATAGACGTCGATCCCGTTCGGGCATTCCTCCGCGAGCAGGCGGGAGAGATGCGGCATGTGGTGGTCGACGCAGGCGTCGAAGCCCAGTGTCTCCTGCACCCAGAGGCATTTGTCCGGCCCGCCGGCGATGCCGATCACGCGGGCGCCGGCGCGCTTCGCGATCTGCCCCGCGACCGAGCCCACGGCGCCGGACGCCGCCGAAACCACCACCGTCTCGCCCGCCTTGGGCTGGCCGATGTCCTTCATGCCGGAATAGGCGGTCGTCCCCGGCATGCCGAGCACGCCGAGATAGGCCGAGAGCGGTGCGGCGCCGCGCGGCAGCTTTGTCGCGTGTTTCGCCTTCGAGACGATATGCGTCTGCCAGCCGCGCGGCCCCTGCACGATGTCGCCGGGCACGAAGGCAGGGTCCGCGGAGACGACCACCTCGCCCACCGTTTCCCCGGTCATCGGCTCGCCGATCGCGACCGGCGGCGCGTAGGATTTCCGGTCCGAGAGACGGCCCCTCATGTAGGGGTCGATCGAGAGCCATATCGTGCGCGTCACGATCTCGCCGGCCGTGGGCTCCGGGATCGGGTCCTCCGTCATGGTGAAGGTGGCGTTGTCCGGCTGGCCCTTCGGCCGGCGCGCGAGGATGAGGGAGCGGCGCATCACGCGGCCTCCGCCTTCAGCACCAGGCGGCCCGTCACCTTGCCCGCGCGCAGGCGCATCAGCGCGGCGTAGGCGTCCTTCTGCGGCACGGTCTCGACCGGGATCTTCGGCAGCTTGCCGCCCTGCGCCAGCGCCACCAGTTCGCGCAGCTCCTTTGGGTTGCCGACGTAGCTGCCCTGCACCGTCAGCGCCTTGATCGGCACCAGCGGCAGGGCGAGGGAGAGTTCGCCGCCGAACAGGCCCACCATCACCAGCTTGCCGCCCTTGCGCAGCGCGTCGTAGGAGAAGCGCGCCGAGGCGGAGCCGTTCACCAGGTCGATGATGGCGCGCGGCGGCCCGCCGCAGGCCTCGACGATGCGCTTCGTCACCCCCTCGCCCGAGCCGTCCACCACCTTCGTCGCACCCTCGGCCAGTGCCGCCTTGCGCTTTTCCTCGCTGATATCGACGGAGACGATGTTGCGGTGGCCGAGTGCGCGCAGCACCGCGATCGCCTGCAGGCCGAGCCCGCCGGCGCCGACCAGCACGATGGGCTCGTCCGGCGGCATCGGCATCAGCTTGTTGATGGCGGAATAGACGGTGATGCCGGAGCAGGCGTAGGTGGCGGCGATGGCGGGGTCGAGCGTGCCGGGGTCTACCAGGTGGCGCGGGTGCGGGGCGACCACGTG
>JAJZUI010000036.1 GCA_021847175.1 Pseudomonadota bacterium | reverse complement strand
CGCGCCGCGCCGCCTGCCAAGGACGCGGCGCCGCCGCGGCAGCGCGCCCTGGCCCGCAGGTTGGCGTGGCTTCTCGTGCTCGCGGGCCTGGCCGCGATAGGCCTTGTCGTAGGGTGGGCGACGAGCCAGCCGGCACCGGTCACCTACAGCACCGCACCCGTCACGCGCGGCGCGGTGGTCAGGTCGGTCTCCGCCACCGGCACGGTAAACCCGGTGCTGACGATCATCATCGGCACCTATGTCTCGGGCGTCATTCAGGACGTCTCCTGTGACTACAACAGCCAGGTCAGGGAGGGGCAGGTCTGCGCCAGGATCGACCCACGCCCCTACCAGTCCGCCGTCGACGAAGCGAAGGCGAATCTAGCAGTGGCCCAGGCGCAGCTCGCCAAGGACAAGGCCAGCCTCGCGTACGCCGAGGTCAACGACCGCAGGCAGCAGTCGTTGGTAAGCCGTAACTATGTCTCAAAGGACGCCGCCGATCTCTCGCACAGCACGCTGGCGCAGGCACAGGCCCAGGTCGGGCTGGACGCGGCAATGATCGAGCAGCGCCAGGCGCAACTCGCCGCGGCGCAGATCAATCTCGGCTACACCAATATTACCTCGCCGGTCGACGGCGTGGTCGTCTCGCGCAACGTCACGATGGGACAAACTGTTGCTGCGTCGTTCCAGACGCCGACGCTCTTCCTCATCGCGACGAACCTGAGGCAGATGCAGGTTGATACCAATGTCAGCGAGAGCGACATCGGCGCCGTGCGGGAAGGGGAGCTGGCCCAGTTCACCGTCGATGCCTTCCCCGGCCGGATGTTCCGCGGCACCGTGGCGCAGGTCCGCCAGTCGCCGCAGAACGTCCAGAACGTCATCACCTACGACGTGGTGGTCAGAGTGGACAACGTCGATCTCGCGTTGAAGCCCGGCATGACGGCCTCGGTGCGGATCGTTACCGACAGTCGCGACGATGTGCTGCGCGTGCCCGAGGCGGCTTTGCGCTACGCACCCGCCGGCGCGCGGGCCCAGACCGGCGAAGGGGCGAGGGTGTTCGTGCTCCAGGACAATCGGCCTGTCGCCGTCCCGGTCGTCACCGGGATTTCCGACGGCACCTCGGTCGAGATCGTCCAGGGGGACCTCCACGCGGGCGATCAGCTCGTCACGGCCGAACGGCGCGCACGAGCCTCGTCCGGCCCCCTGCGCGCGCCGCGACTCTGAAGCCGCGCCCGTGAGGCAGGCGGCGGCCGTGCCAGTGATCCATCTCGAGAACGTCACGCGCGTCTATCGTGTCGGCGACATCGAGGTGCACGCGCTCAACGGCGTGAGCCTCTCCGTCCAGCCGGGTGAGTTCCTTGCCATCATGGGATCGTCCGGTTCCGGCAAGTCCACCCTGATGGCCATCCTCGGCTGCCTCGACCGGCCCAGCGGTGGGCGCTACGTGCTCGACGGCGTCGACGTGGCCGAACTCGACGAGCCCACGCTTGCCCGCCTGCGCAGCGAGCGGCTCGGGTTCGTCTTCCAGACCTTCAACCTGCTGGCGCGCACCTCCGCGATCGAGAACGCCGCGCTGCCGCTTTACTACGCGTCCAGCGGGTCCGTCGGCCACGCCGCCCGTTACGACCGGGCGCGCCAGGCGCTGTCCCAGGTGGGCCTCGCGGGGCGCGAGCGCAGCACACCGAGCCAGCTCTCCGGCGGGCAGCAGCAGCGCGTTGCCATCGCGCGCGCCCTCATCAACCACCCGAGCCTGCTGCTCGCCGACGAGCCGACCGGCAATCTTGATTCTCGCACCTCGCACGAGATCATGGAAACGCTGGTCGCGCTCAACCGCGACCAGAACGTGACCATCATCCTGGTGACGCATGAGGCGGACATCGCCGCCTACGCGCAGCGTGTCGTGACCATGCGTGACGGGTACATCGAGTCCGACGAGCGGCACGCGGCCTTCACGGCGAGCCCGCCCGCTTCGCCGCCGCTCCCGGCCGTGGCCGCGCCAGGCGTCCGGTTCGCGCTCGCCTGGGGCTTCGCGCGCATGATCGTCGTCGCGGCGGTGCAGGCGCTGGCGCGCAACCGCATGCGTTCCGCGCTGACCATGCTCGGTGTCTTCATCGGTGTCGGCGCCATCATCGCCATGGTCGCGGTCGGGCAGGGGGCCAACGAGGCCGTCCGCCAGCAGATCGCAAGTCTCGGCACCAACCTGCTGGTCGTGCTGCCCGGGGCCTCAACCGCCGGTGGCGCGCGGGCGGGGTTCGGCAGCGCATCGACCCTCACCGTGGCCGATGCACAGGCGATCGCGCGCGAAGATCCCGCGGTGGGGCGGGTCAGCTACCTGATCCGCGGCATCGGCCAGGTGCAGTATGCCAACCAGAACTGGACGACGAGCATCCAGGGCGTCAGTGCGTCCTACCCGGACATGACCAACTGGCGCGTGGCCGCGGGCCGGATGTTCGGCGCGCAGGACGAGGACAGCGCCGCGCTCGTCGCCGATATCGGGCAGACGGTCTACCGCCAGCTGTTCCCGGCCGGCGAGAGCCCGGTGGGCGCCCTCATCCAGGTCAAGGGTACGCCGCTGCGCGTGGTCGGGCTGCTCGCCGCCAAGGGGCAGACCGCATTCGGTCAGGACCAGGACGACGTCATCCTGATCCCATTCCCGACGGCCGAGCGCCGGGTGCTCGGCGTCGCGTCGCCGTCGCAACAGACCGCCCCGCTCAACTGGGCCTATCCGTCCTGGCCAAATCCCTATGGCCTGCAGCCGAAGCTGACCGGCTACGTCAATCAGTTGTTCGTCCAGGCGGCGAGTCCCGGCGCCGTCGACGCGGCGTTGCGGCAGGTCACGCAGACGCTCGCAGCGCGCCATGGCAACCGCGATGCCAAGGTCCAGGATTTCTCCGTCCGCAACCTCAGCCAGATCGCCGAGGCCGCGCAGGGAAGCAGCCGGATCATGGCCTGGCTGCTCGCCGCGGTGGCGTCAATCTCCCTGCTCGTCGGCGGCATCGGGATCATGAACATCCTTCTCGTCTCGGTGACCGAGCGCACGCGCGAGATCGGCCTGCGCATGGCTATCGGGGCACGGCGCCAACACGTGCTGTTGCAGTTTCTAACCGAGGCCGTGATCCTCAGCATCACGGGCGGACTTGCGGGGATCGTGCTGGGCGCCGCCGCCTCGGAGGCGATCACCCTCATCGCCGGCTGGCGCGCCCCGCTCTCGCCGCTGGCGGTCATGGGCGGGTTCGGCTTCTCAGCCGTCGTCGGCATCTTTTTCGGCTACTACCCGGCCCGGAAAGCAGCGCGGCTGAACCCGATCGAGGCGCTCCGGTATGAATAGAAAGGACGACTCACGGGACCGGCAGGCACCGCTTGCCGCGCGGGAGCCCCGGTGTGCCGCTCCATCCGAGCTTGACCAGCATCAAGCCCAATGGCTACGCATGACGCGGGCAATCCCGCCGGCGGAACGGAGCGGCTCGTGAACGTCAAGCACGAGCATCAGATCAACTTCTGGTACATCATCGCCGCCCTGCTGGCGGTGATGTTGATCCAGGAGCTGCGCTTTCCGGCAAGCCCCATCAAGACCATCCCCTACAGCGAGTTCGAACAACTCGTCAGCCAGGGCAAGATCACCGACGTCGTCGTTGGCACCACCACCATCACCGGTACCTACAAGACGCCTGAACCCGCGGCCAAGCCGGAGCCAGGCCAGGCGGCGCCGCCGCCCGCGCAACAATTCCAGACCTATCGCGTGCCGGCGGACCTCGCCGCCCGCCTCACCAAGGACAAGATCACCTTCGCCGGCGAGGCCCCGCCCGGGCTGCTCGTCACCGCACTCGGCTGGATCATCCCCTCGGCCGCCTTCGTGCTGCTATGGCTGTTTCTCGTGCGGCCAATGGCTGGGGGCGGGATGGGCGGCATGATGGCGATCGGCCGCAGCAAGGCCAAGGTCTTCGTCGAGAAGGACATCAAGGTCCGTTTCGCCGACGTCGCCGGCGTCGACGAGGCGAAGGAGGAACTGAACGAGGTCGTCGCCTTCCTCAAGGATCCCGACAAATACAGCCGCCTCGGGGCGCATATCCCGAAGGGCATCCTGCTCGTCGGCCCTCCCGGTACCGGCAAGACCCTGCTCGCACGCGCCGTCGCTGGCGAGGCGGGGGTGATGTTCTTCTCCATTTCCGGCGCCGAGTTCGTGGAGATGTTCGTGGGCGTGGGTGCCGCGCGCGTGCGCGACCTGTTTGAGCAGGCGCGGCAGAACGCGCCAGCCATCGTCTTCATCGACGAGCTCGACGCGCTCGGCCGCGCCCGCGGCAGCCTGCTCCCGGGCGGCGGCCACGACGAGAAGGAGCAGACGCTTAACCAGCTCCTCAGCGAGCTCGACGGCTTCGATCCCACGAGCGGCGTCGTCCTGCTCGGCGCCACCAACCGCCCGGAAATCCTCGACCCCGCGCTGCTGCGCCCCGGCCGCTTCGACCGCCAGATCCTGGTGGACCGCCCGGACAAGAAGGGGCGTGTCGACATCCTCGCGGTGCACATCAAGAAGATCAAGCTGGCGCCTGAGGTTTCCATCGCCGAGATCGCCGGCCTCACCCCCGGCTTCACCGGCGCCGATCTCGCCAACCTGGTCAACGAGGCGGCGCTGCTTGCCACGCGGCGCGGCGCGGACGCGGTGGCGTACGAGGATTTCGTCCGCGCCATCGAGCGTATCGTCGCCGGCCTCGAAAAGCGCAACCGTCTGCTCATCCCGCACGAGCGCGACATCGTGGCGCACCACGAGATGGGCCACGCGCTGGTCGCGATGTCGCTGCCGCAGGTCGATCCCGTGGAGAAGGTCTCCATCATCCCGCGCGGCATCGCCGCCCTCGGCTACACGATGCAGCGCCCGACCGAGGACCGCTTCCTCATGGACCGCGCGGAGCTGATGAACCGCATGACCGTGCTGCTCGGCGGCCGCGCCGCGGAGAGCCTGTTCTACCCGGACGTTTCCACCGGTGCAGCCGACGACCTCGCCAGGGCGACCGAGATCGCGCGCAGCATGGTGCTCCGTTTCGGCATGGACCCGAAACTCGGCCAGGTTGCCTACGAGACGGAAAGCTCACCCTTCCTCGGCGGTGTCGCCAATGCCGACTGGCGCCCGCGCCGTTACGGCGATGCGACGGCCGACGCGATCGACAATGCGGTGCGGGCGCTCATCGACGACGCGTTCCACGGCGCGGTCGCCATCCTCGCCGCCAACCGCGCGCTGCTCGACCAGACAGCCAAGGAACTGCTGGAGAAGGAAACCTTCTCCGCCGACGACCTCAAGCGCGTCGCGGGCCTCCTCGCCCACCGCGGGACCCCCGAGCCCGCCGCGCCAGAAGCCGCCGCCGCGGGCACCTGACCCCGCGCGCCCTTCGCGCCGCCCTCAGCGCCTCGGCGCGCGCCGGCCCGCCGCTGGCGGATGCTGGACCAGCCGCGCGTAGCCGTTGAGCACGTGCTGGCGCATCGCCGCCGCCGATGCCGCGGGATCGCGCGTCGTCAGTGCCGCCACGATCTCGCGATGCTCCTTCTGCGAGGCCGGCGTGCCCAGCCCCTCGTTGAAGTTGCGCCGCCGCAGCAGGTGCATGCGATCCATCGCCTGACGATAGAACTCCGTCAGCGTCGCGTTCCCGGCCAGCACCAACAGTCGGTCGTGGAAGGCGATGTTGAGTGGGAAATACCGCGCCATGTCCCCCGTCGCCGCCACGCCGGCCAGTCGCTCCAGCCACTCGTGCAACTCGGCGGCGATCGCCGGCGTCACCTTCGGCGCCAGCAGCCTTCCCGCCATCTCGTCCAGCGTCGCACGCAGTTCGTACAGCTCGCGCGCCTCGGGCTCGGCGATCTCGCGCACGAACACGCCGCGGTTCTTCTCGAGCCGCACCAGCCCCGCCGCCTCCAGTGCCCGCAGCGCCTCGCGCACCGGCGCGCGACTCACACCGAAGCGCTGCGCGTAGTCCACCTCGTTGAGCTTGTCGCCGGCGACCAGCGCGCCCTGCTTGATCAGCCCGATGATCTCCTCGCGCACCAGGTCGGCGACCGACCTCGTCTGCAGGATCTTGAGAGGCGTCAGCGGTTCCATGCGGCGGCATATGCCAGGGGTTGCGTTCCAGCGCCATCTTTGCCTAAATGTCGACAATATACAAACCTCGGGGGAAGGGTCCTTGCCAGACCACACGCAGGCCGCCAGCGCCGTGACACCGCCTTTGGTCACGCTCCGGCTCGCGCGCCACCTCACCACGTCCCGCCCCGAAGCGCTGCCGGGCGCGGTACGCCACGAGGCCGCGCGCACCTTCGTCAACTGGCTCGGCTGTGCCGTCGGTGGCTGCCGGCATCAGGCGGTGGACGCTGCCCTCGCCGCCCTCTCACCCTTCTCCGGCCCGCGCACAGCCTCGGTGCTGGGCCGCAACGAAAAACTCGACCCGCTGCACGCGAGCCTGGTCAACGGCATCGCCTCGCACGTGTTCGATTTCGACGACACGCATCTCGGCACCGTGATCCACCCCGCGGGGCCGGTTGCCAGTGCGCTACTCGCCTTCGCCCAGCACCAGCCCATCGCCGGCCGTGATTTCGTGAACGCGCTCGTGCTCGGCGTCGATACCGAATGCCGCATCGGCAACGCCGTCTTCCCCGAGCACTACGACGTCGGCTGGCACATCACTGGCACTGCCGGCGTGTTCGGCGCCGCGGCCGCCATCGGCAAGTTGCTGGGGCTCGACGCGGAGCGCATGGCCTGGGCGCTCGGCCTTGCCGCCAGTCAGCCCGTCGGCCTGCGTGAGATGTTCGGCAGCATGACCAAAAGCTTCCACCCCGGCCGCGCGGCGCAGAACGGCATGACCGCGGCACTGCTGGCGGCAAGCGGCTACACCAGCTCGACGGCCCCGCTGGAGGCTAGGCGCGGCTGGCTCAACGTGCTCAGCTCCCGTAACAATCCCGCGGAGATCACGGACGCGCTCGGCGAGCGTTACGAAATCCTCGCCAACACGTACAAGCCCTTCGCCTGCGGCATCGTCATCCACCCCACCATCGACGGGTGCCTGCAACTGCGCGCGAAGGGCATCGACGCCGGCGCGATCGAGACCGTCGCGCTCAAGGTGCATCCGCTGGTGCTGGAGCTCACCGGCAAAACCGAGCCGCGCACCGGGCTCGAAGGCAAGTTCAGCATCTATCATGCCGCCGCCGTGGCCCTCGTCGAGGGTGATGGCGGAGAGGAACAGTTCAGCGACCGCGCAGTGGCGGACCCCGCCGTCGTCGCCCTGCGCCGGCGCGTCACTGCGGCAATCGACCCCTCCCTCGCACCCGACGCCGCCCACGTTGCCATTGCGCTGGCCAACGGCTCGCGCGCGGAGCTTGCCGTCGAGCACGCGATCGGCAGCATCGCGCGCCCGATGACCGATGCCGATCTGGAACGGAAATTCCTCGCCCTCGTCAGCCCACATCTTGGCGACGCACGGGCGGGGCACCTGCTGGAACTCGCCTGGCGGATCGAGTCGCTCGACTCGGCCGCCGCCGTCGCCGAGGCGGCAAGCCCCCGATCTTGCAGCATGCAATCATACGAAAAACGAACAGGAGGACGTCCATGAGCGACCCGAGCCGGCCCCTGCCACAACATACGATCCTGGCACGTATCGACCGCCTGCCGCCCTCGCGTCACATGCTGGGCCTGGTCGCGCGCATCGCGTCGGGCGGCTGGTTCGAGTTCTACGAGTTGTTCATGCCGGGCTTCATCTCGCTGGGCCTGGTCAAGGCCGGCATCTTTGTCACCAAGCCCGGCAGCCTGTTCGACACGCATCTGTTCGCGAGCTTCCTCGCGACCTTCTTCCTGGGCATGTTCATCAGCACGATCGCCTTCAGCTTCGTTTCCGACCGGCTGGGGCGGCGAGCGATCTTCGTCTACTCGATGATCGTCTATTCCATCGCCCAGCTCGTCATCGCCTTCCTCTCCAACCCGGGTCTCATTGACCTGATGCGCTTCATCGCCGGCCTCGCGGTCGGCATGCAGCTGATCAACAACGACAGCTACATCACCGAGCTGACCCCGCGCTCTACCCGCGGCCGCTACATGACCGCGGCCTACATCTTCGTCCTCACCGCCGTTCCCGTCGCCGCCTTCCTCTCCGCCTGGCTGGTGCCCGCGGCCCCGCTCGGCATCGCCGGCTGGCGCTGGGTGGTGGCCATCGGCGCGCTGGGCGGCGTCCTGGTGCTGTTCGTGCAGCGGGGCCTGCCGGAATCGCCGCGCTGGCTCGAGGTCCACGGTCGTTACGAGGAAGCGGACCGCGTCGTCTCGATGATCGAGGCGGGCGTGCGCGCCGAACTCGGCCGCGAGCTGCCGGTGCCGAGCGCCGATACGCCGGAGGCGGAGACGGCAACAGGGCATTGGACGGAGATGTTCTCCTCCTTCTACCTGCCGCGCACCATCATCATCTCGATCTTCCAGTTCGCCCAGACCATCGCGGTGTTCGGCTTTACCGCCTTCGCGCCGATCCTGCTCGTCAAGAAGGGCTTCACCATCATCCACTCGCTCGACTACACGGCGATGATCGTGCTCATCGCGCCGATCGCGGCGGCGCTTGCCAGCTACTTCTCGGAGAAGATCGAGCGCAAGTTTCAGCTTGTCGGCAGTGCCCTGCTCATCGGCATCGCCGGCATGGTGTTCGCCAACGCGCACGACGTCGTCACCGTGATGATCAGCGGCGCCCTGATCGCACTCGGCAACAACTGGCTGATCGCTATCTTCCACCCCTACGCCGCGGAACTGTTCCCGACGCGGATCCGCGCCCGCGCTGTGGGCTTCACCTTCTCGTGGAGCCGCATCAGCTCGATCTTCATCGGCTACTGGGTGGCCAGCCTGCTCGCCGCCTTTGGCCCGCCGGGCGTCTTCGCCATGAGCGGCATCGCGATGGCGACCATCGTCATCGCCGTCGGCGCCTTCGGCCCGCGCACCAACGGCCGCGCCCTCGAAGTCCTCTCCCCCTGACACCCGAGCAAAGGCACGTGACGTGAAGATCGGAATCCTCGACGGGGACGATATCGGCCACGAGATAGTCCCCGTCACCGCCGAGGTGATGAAGGCGGCGGCGGCGAAGACCGGGCTCGCGGTCGAATGGGAACACCTGCCCATCGGCCGGCAGGCCTACGACACGCTCGGTACCACGCTGCCGGAGGACACGCTGCCGCGGCTGGAGGCGATGGCGGGCTGGATCCTCGGCCCGATCGGCCACATGGCCTATCCCAAGGTTCCGGAGGCGACCAATCCGCACCCGATCCTGCGCAAACATTTCGACCTGTTTGCCAACATCAGGCCGGCGAAGTCCTACACCACGCTGCCGTGCCTGCATCAGGGCGTGGATCTCGTCATCGTGCGTGAGAACAACGAGGGCTTCCAGCCGGACCGCAACGTCGTCGCCGGCTGTGGCGAGTTCCGGCCGACGCACGACGTCACCATCTCGGTGCGCGTCATCACCCGCGCCGGCTCCTCGAAGGTGGCGCGCGCCGCCTTCGAGCTCGCGCGCACCCGCCGCAAGCATCTCACCGCCGTGCACAAGGACACAGTCTTCAAGCTCGGCTGCGGCATGTTCGCGGAGGAGTGCCGCAAGCTCGCGAAGGAATATCCGGACGTCACCTACGACGAGGCGATCGTCGACACCTTCGCCATGCGCCTGGTGATGACGCCGCAGCGCTACGACGTGGTCGTCACCACCAACATGTTCGGTGACATCCTGACGGACGAGGCGGCGGGCCTGGTCGGCGGGCTCGGCATGGCTGCCGGGCTCTCCGCGGGGCCGCGTCATGCCATGGCGCAGGCCACCCACGGCTCGGCGCCAGACATCGCCGGGCGCAACATCGCCAACCCCTACGCCATGGTCATGTCGGGCAAGATGCTGTTCGACTGGCTCGGCCGCCACCACAGATCGGAGCCGGCGCTCGCCGCCGGCGCCATGATCGGCCGCGCCGTGGAACACGTCGTCGAGCACCGCCTTTCGCTCACGCCCGACCTCGGCGGAGACGGCACCACCACCGCGATGGCGGAGGCGATCATCGCCCATCTCGGCATCTGATCTCGGCATCTGGCGCATGGCTGCGCTTCGTTGCCAGCGCAGCCCGTCCGGGCTCATAAGCGCTCCTCGTTTCCGGCCCGGTCCGCCCGCTTGGGGCGGCCGCACCAATGAGGAGAAACCTGCCCATGCGCGTTGGCGTGCCCAAGGAAATCAAGGATCGCGAGGATCGCGTCGGCCTGATCCCGTCCTCCGTCTCGGAACTCGTGGGGCACGGCCACGAGGTGCTCGTGCAGCAGGGCGCGGGGCTCGGCTCGGGCGTCACTGACGCCGACTATGTCCGCGCCGGTGCGCGCATCGTGCCGGACGCGGAGACGGTCTGGAGCGATGCCGAGATGATCGTGAAGGTGAAGGAGCCGCTGGCCCCCGAGCGCGCGCGCCTGCGCCCCGGCCAGGTGCTGTTCACGTACCTCCATCTCGCCCCCGATCCCGAGCAGACGAAAGATCTGGTCGCCTCCGGCGCCACCTGCATCGCCTACGAGACGGTGACGGACGCATCGGGCGGCCTGCCGTTGCTGATGCCGATGTCCGAGGTCGCGGGCCGCATGGCGGTCCAGGTCGGCGCGCACTGCCTGGAGAACGCGATGGGCGGGCGTGGCGTGCTGCTCGGCGGCGTGCCGGGCGTGCCGCCCGCGGACGTGCTCATCCTCGGCGGCGGGGTCTCTGGCACCAACGCCGCGATGATGGCGATCGGCATGGGCGCCTCGGTCACCGTGGTGGACCGCTCGGCCACCGTGCTGCGCAACCAGGTCGCCCGCTTCGGCGAGCGCGTGCGCACGGTCTTCTCCACCCGCGACGCGATCGCGGAACTCGTCTCGCGCGCCGACCTCATCATCGGCACGGTGCTCATCCCCGGCGCCGCGGCCCCCAAGCTCGTCACCCGCGCCATGCTCGGCACGATGAAGCGAGGGGCGGCCATTGTCGACGTCGCCATCGACCAGGGCGGCTGCACGGAGACGTCGCACGCCACCACGCATTCGGCGCCGACCTACATCGTGGACGGCATCGTGCATTACTGCGTGGCCAACATGCCGGGCGGCGTCGCACGCACCTCCACCTTCGCGCTGAACAATATGACGCTGCCCTTCGTGCTGGCGCTCGCCAACAAGGGCTGGCGCCAGGCGCTCAGGGACGACCCGCATCTCTGCGCCGGCCTCAACGTCCATGCCGGCCACGTCACCTACAAGGCGGTGGCGGACGCGCTCGGCCTCGCCTGGCAGGACCCGAAGCAGGCCCTCGCCGCCTGACCGGCCGCGGGCCGGCGAGGCTTTCAGGCGGCTTTCACGGGACCGGCGTCTTGCGCAAGCCAGAACGCCGCGTCCCGTGAGGGCTGGTTGATCAGCCGGTCCTGAAAATGCCCTGTCGGCATCCTATGTTGCAATGCAGCAACCGGAGCCGATTTGCGATGTCCGAACCCCGCCCGACCGCCACCGTGGCGCGCTACGATGCGCTGGCGATCCTTTTCCACTGGCTGACCGCGATCCTGATTGGCGCCGTCTACGCGCTCGGCCAGCTCCGCTTCATCGGCGGGCGCGGCAGCGCGCTGATGCACTGGATGGAGAGCACCCATTATGCCCTCGGTATCGCCGTCGGTGCGGCGGTGGTCCTGCGGCTCGTCTGGCGCGCCGCCCGCAAGGCGCCGGAACACGAGCGGGGGCTGATGGGCCTCGCCGCCTATGCCGGCCACATCGTGCTCTACGTGCTGATGATTGCCACGGTCGCGCTCGGCATCCTGGTCGAATGGCGCGGCGGCCACGCGATCTCCTTCTTCGGCCTGTTCCAGGTGCCGGCGCTGATCAACCTCTCCTTCCTCTCGCGCCACACGCTGCTCTCGATGCACGAGTTCGCCGCCAACGGCATCGTCATCGTGGTCGGGCTGCACGCCGCCGCCGCGCTCCTGCACCACTACGTGCTGCGCGACGAGGTCCTGCACCGGATGATTCCGCTCAACCTGCAGGTGCCGCGTTCGCGCCGCGTCACCTACTGGGTGGAGCACGCCCGCCGCATGCTGCGTGACGCCCTGCCGCTGTAGCCGGCTCGATGTAACCGGCCCCATGAAACGGGGCCGATCCGGCCGCTCGGCAACCCCGCGCGGCTACATCACCATCCGCCGCCGCGCCTCGGCGAGGCACGACTCCCGGTCCGCCTCCGCCCCGCCCGCCAGCCACCAGGTCTCGATCTCGCGCAGCAGTTCGCCCATCGCGCGCCCGCCGGCGATCCCCAGCGCCTCGAGGTCGCGCCCATGCAGCGGAAAAGGCGCGACCTGCTCGCTCCCCGCCATCGCCATCGTCGCCGCGTCGGCGTCGGCCAGGACCAGCCGCCCGAGTACCACGTCGCGCCCCAGCGTCGCGATCGCCGCCCGCAGCACCCGCCGTGCCGCCGCCGGCGCCGGCCCCGCGACCAGCGCTGCGAGCCGGTCGCGCTCCGCCCCCGAAAGCCGGAGCCGCGCGGCCACCTTTCGCGCCGCCTCTGCCGCGCCGGCGCCGCCGATCAGCCCCGCGAGCCGCACCAGCGCGTCGCCCTTTTCCGGCGCCTTGCCCACCGCCTCCGGCAGCACCGCCGCCAGCACGCCCGTCGCCCGCATCATCTCGAGTGCCGCGGCCGGGGAGGGGCTCGCGAGCAATCCGCGGATCTCCCGCCACACCCGCTCCGGCGCCAGCCGCGCCAGTCCCGGCACGCCGTCGCGTATCGCCGCGAGAGTCGCCGCGTCCGGCGCCACCCGCCCAAACCGCGCGTGAAAGCGGAAGAAGCGCAGGACGCGCAGATAATCCTCGGCGATGCGCGACGCCGGATCGCCCACGAAACGAATCCGCCCCGCCGCGAGGTCCTCGCGCCCGCCGTGGAAGTCGAACACGTTGCCATCGCGGTCCATCGACATCGCGTTGATGGTGAAGTCCCGCCGCCTGGCATCCGCCTCCCAGTCGGCGCCGAACGCCACCGTCGCGTGCCGCCCGTCGGTCGCGACGTCGCGGCGCAGCGTCGTCACCTCGAAACCCCGACCCATCGCGATCGCGGTGAGGGTCCCGTGCGCGATCCCGGTCGGCGCCGATTTCAGCCCCGCCGCCGCCAGCTCCCGCGCCACTTCCTCCGGCGGCTCCGGGGTCGCGAGATCGACCTCGCCCACCGGCAGCCCCAGCAGATGGTCGCGCACCGCGCCGCCCACCACGCGCGCCCGCGGCAGCGCGGCAAGCACCGCGGCGAGCGCTTTCTCCTCGAGGAACGCCGGCCTCATCCTCCCGTTGTCCCCCGCGTGCCCTGCGGCGCGCCATGCCCGGGCACGATCCGCCCGTTCTCCAGCCGCGCCGGCACATAGGCGTCGCCGCCGGGGATCGACCGCGCCTGGCCGTAGATCACCGCGAACGCCCCGAGTGCCGCCACCGCCACCACCGCGGCGAGGACGTAGCGCCGCGTCGCCACGCGTCCGAGCAACAGCCAGGCGATGAACAGCCCCGTCGGCACCAGGAAAAGCCCGAGATCGAGCGCCCGGAGCATGCGGCGCCTACCGACGCAGCCGCTCGGCGAGCTGCACCAGAATCGCCGCCGTGGCCCCCCAGATGAAGTGCCGCGCGTGCGGCCAGACCCAGAACTCGCGCCACTCGCCGCGCCGCTGCATGCGCTCGCGCCGGGGCGCCCCGGGGTCCGTCACCACCGAGAGCGGCAGCACGAACAGCTCGTCCACCTCCGTGGGCTGCGGCCGCAGCCCGGCCAGCACCCGCTCGGCCACCACCCCCACGACCGGTACGATGCCGAAACCGGTTCCGGTGGCATAGGGGGCCAGCCGTCCCAGCACCTCCACGTCGGCGGCGATGAGTCCCACTTCCTCCTCCGCCTCGCGCAGCGCCGCGGCTTCCGGCGAGGCGTCCGCGGCGTCGATCCGCCCGCCCGGGAAGCACACCTGGCCCGCGTGATGGGAAAGCTGATCGTTACGTTTCGTCAACAGCACGCCGGGCTCGGCGCCGTTCACCATCGCCACCAGCACGGCCGACGGAATCAGCGTCCCGCCCTCGCTCGGGTCCGCTTCCCCGCCCACCGCATCGAGCCGCGCCCGCAGGGCCGTGCCGTCCAGCACCTAGATCTCGTCCAGTTCGTCCGCGCCGTCCGCCGCCGGCATCTCGCCCAGCGGGAAGAAGCAGCCCTCGCTCCAGACGCCCAGCATCGTGCGCCCCATCACATCGTGCGGCTCGGCGAGCGCCACCAGCTCGTAATACACCGCGCGGCAGATCCGCGCCTCCACCGGGAAGCGTCCGCTGCCGGCCGCCAGATGCAGGTACGGCGTCGGCTCGCAGGTCAAGAGGTCGTGCGCGACCCGGATCGGGTGCTCGCGCCCGGCGCAGACCAGCTTGTCGACGTTGGTGCGGAAGGTCAGGCACTGCCTGCGCCCCACGCCATGCCAGTCGAGCTCGACCGCGACGAAGGGCACGTCCTCCACCTCGATGCGCCCGCGCTCCGCAGGCGTCTCCAGCCAGTAGCTGCCATCCGCCTCGCGCTTGAGCACGGAGGCAAAGAGGCACACCAGCTCTTTCCGCCCGATCGGCGAATTCCGATAAAGCCAAGTGCCGTCGCGCAGGATGCGGAAGGGCAGGTCACCGCATTCCACCGGGCCTCGTCGCGCCGCGCCCGCGTTCCCCGGCATGGCGGCACAGCCGTTGCCGGGCCGCAGCGCCGGCAGCGGGGGCAGGGGGGTGCTTCGCATCTCCCTCATCGCCCGGTTCCTATCGCCACCACGCCGCGAGGCGCCATCTTCGCAAGGTCCTTTCGCAAGCGACGACAAGCTTCCCTGTCGCAAGGGGATATAGGTAGCATGCCCACCCCGGTCAAAGACCCGGCAGGTGAAGATCGGGGACAAGTTGGTGGCGGCAAAGCCGGGAGCAGGCCGGCGGCTTGTTTCCCACCCCGCCATCGCGCGACAAGGCGCGCGCCCCATCGAAGCCGCGTGCCCGGAGAGACCCTGATGTCCACGACCACCACCACCGGTACCGATCTCCTCGCCGAGGCCGAGGCCCTCTCGCCCGCCATCGGCGCCGTCCGCGCCCAGATCGGCCGCGCCATCTGGGGCCAGCGCGAGGTGGTGGACGAGGCGCTGATCACGCTGCTCTCCGGCGGGCACATGCTCATCGTCGGCGTCCCCGGCCTCGGCAAGACGCGCCTGGTCGAGACGCTGGGCACGGTGCTCGGCCTCGCCGCCAAGCGCGTGCAGTTCACCCCGGACCTGATGCCCGCCGACATCCTCGGCTCGGAGGTGCTGGAGGAGCAGGACGGCAAGCGCTCCTTCCGCTTCGTCCCCGGCCCCGTGTTCTGCCAGCTGCTGATGGCCGACGAGATCAACCGCGCCTCGCCGCGTACTCAGTCCGCGCTGCTGCAGGCGATGCAGGAACGCCGCGTCGCGGTCGGCGGTGTCGAGCACAAGCTGCCCGCGCCCTTCCACGTTCTCGCCACCCAGAATCCGATCGAGCAGGAAGGCACCTATCCGCTGCCGGAGGCACAGCTCGACCGCTTCCTGCTCGAGATCCGCATCACCTACCCGGAGGAAGCCGACGAGCGCGCGATGCTGATCGCCACCACCGGTGCCGCCGAGGCGCGCCCGGTGCAGGCGATGGACGCCGCGACGCTGATGGCGGCGCAGAACCTCATCCGCCGCGTGCCGGTGGGCGAGAGCGTGGTCGACGGCATTCTGTCCATGGTCCGCGCCGGGCGACCGGAGACCACGGACGACGAGACCATCCGCCGCCACGTCGCGTGGGGTCCGGGCCCGCGCGCGGCGCAGGCGCTGATGCTGGCCGCCCGCGCCCGCGCCATCCTGGAGTCACGCCTCTCGCCCAGCCTCGACGACGTCGCGGCGCTCGCTCCCGCGGTGCTGCGCCACCGCATGGCTCTCTCCTTCTCCGCCCGCGCCGATGGGGTGACGCTGGCCGAGATCATCGCCCGCCTGGTTGCCCGCCTGGGATGACGGCTTCCGCCATGGGTCCACGCGCGGCGGCGCACCGGGCGGAATCGCTCGGTGCCGGCCTGCCGCCGCTGCTCGTCGCCGCCGAGCGCGTCGCCACCACCGTCGCACAAGGCGTGCACGGCCGGCGCCGCGTGGGGCAGGGCGACAGTTTCTGGCAGTTCCGCCCCTACGTCGCCGGCGACGCGGCCTCGGCGATCGACTGGCGCCAGACGGCGAAGGGCGACCGCGCCTATGTCCGCGACACGGAATGGGAGGCGGCGCAGACCGTACTGCTGTGGCGCTACAACGGTGCCACGATGCGCTGGCGCTCGCGCTTCGCCACGGTGGAGAAGGGCGAGCGGGCGGAGCTTCTGCTGCTCGCCCTCGCCTCGCTGCTGCTGCGCGCCGGTGAGCGCGTGGCGCTTCTTGGCCGCCGTCCCGTCGCCGGCCGCGGCGCGCTGGAGCGGCTCGCGATGATCCTGGAACGCGAGGCGGCGGACACGCTGCCCGGCCCCGCCGCCGCGATGGAGATGCCGCCACCGCGCCACGCCGCCTGCGTGCTCATCGGCGATTTCCTCGACCCACTCGAGGAGATCGAGGCCGCCATCGCCCGCCTCGCCGCCCGCCACGTGCGCGGCCACATCCTGCAGGTGCTCGATCCCGCCGAAATCATGCTCCCCTACACCGGCCGCGTGCGCTTCCTCGGCCTCGGCCTGCCCGCCGACACGCTCGTGCCGCGCGTCGAGGGCGTGCGCGAGGCCTACGCCGCCCGCCTCGCCGAGCAGCAGGACGGGCTCGCCGCCATCGCTCGCGCGGCCGGCTGGAGCTTCGGCGTCCACCGCACCGACCACGCGCCGGAACTGGCGCTGCTTGCCCTGCATCAGGCGCTGGCGCCGCGGCGCGAGGGCGCGTGACCTTCACCGCGCCCGCGCTGCTCCTCGGCCTCGTGGCCCTGCCGCTGCTCTGGTGGCTGCTGCGCGTCACGCCGCCGGCGCCGCGCCAGGAACGTTTCCCCGCCATCCGCCTGCTGCTCGGCCTCGCCGCGAGGGAGGAGACGCCGGCGCGCACGCCGTGGTGGCTGCTGGCGCTGCGCCTCGCCGCCTGCACGCTCGCTATTGTCGGCCTCGCCGGCCCGGTGCTCAACGCGGGCGGCCGGCTGGCAGGGAAGGGGCCCTTGCTGCTCGTGCTCGACAACGGCTGGGCAAGCGGCGCCGACTGGCCCACCCGCATTGCCGCGGCGGAGGCCGTCGCCGCGCGCGCCGACCGCGCCGGGCGCAAGGTCGCGCTGCTCGCCACAGCACCCGCGGAGGACGGGACGCAGCCGAGGGTGGAGCCCCCTGTGCCGTTCGCTGTGCTGCGCACCCGCCTTGCGGCCCTCGCGCCGCAGCCCTGGCCCGCGGACCGCGCGACGAGTGCCCGCGCGCTCGAAACATTCCTCGCCGCCGGCGACCCCGCCGGCATGGACGTCGCCTATGTCGCGGACGGGCTCACCGATGGCCCGCTGCCCGCGTGGCGGCGCTTCGCCGCAGACCTCGCGCGCGCCGGCCCGGTCACGGTGCTGCAGACGCCGACGCCGCAGGCGGTGCTGATGCTGCCGCCCGTCTCACGCGCCGATGCCCTGGTCGCGCGCCTCGCCCGCGCCTCCCAGCCCGAGGCCGCCACCTACGACGTGCTGGCCCAGGCCGGCGCCGGGCGGACGCTGGCGCGCGTCGTCGCCCGCTTCGCGCCGGGTGCCGCCACCGCGAGCGTGCCTGTCGCGCTGCCGATGTCGTTACGTAACAGTCTCGACCGCCTGGTCCTCGCCACGTCGTCTCCATCCCCGGGCGCCGCAGCCGGCCCCGCGCTGCGCTCGGCCGGCGCCATCGCGCTGCTCGACGAGCGCTGGCGCCGCCGCCCCGTGGGACTCGTCGCCGGCAACCCGCTCACCGCCGGCACGCCGCTGCTGGGCGAGCTATACTACCTCCAGCGCGCCATGGCGCCGTTCGCCGACCTGCGCACCGGCACGATCCGCAGCCTGCTGGCGAGCCCGCTCTCGGTGCTGGTGCTGGCCGACGTGCCGCTGCCGCCCGGCCCCGACCGCGAGGCGGTCGACAGCTTCGTCACCCATGGCGGGCTGCTGCTACGCTTCGCCGGGCCGGAGACGGCGGCGCACCCGGACCCGCTGCTGCCGGTCAAGCTGCTCGCCGGCGACCGCCGCCTCGGCGGCGCGATGTCGTGGACCAAACCGCAGGGGCTGTTGCCCTTCCCCGCTTCCTCGCCCTTCTTCGGCCTGCCCACTCCCAAAAACGTGCATGTGCGCCGCCAGGTGCTGGCGCAGCCCGACCTCGCGCTCGCCCGCCATGTCTGGGCCTCGCTCGCGGACGGCACGCCGCTCGTCACCGCCGCCACGCATGGGCGCGGGCGCATCGTGCTGGTGCACACCACCGCCAACGCGGACTGGTCGGACCTGCCGCTGTCGGGCCTGTTCGTCTCGATGATGCAACGCCTGGTGATGCTTTCCTCCGGCGTCGCGGATGTCGCGGGCAACCAGCCGCTGGCGCCGGCCGCGACCCTCTCGGGCTATGGCGAGCTCGGCCCGCCGCCGCCGCGCGCCGGCGCCATCGTCGCGGCGAGGGTTGCGGCGACGCCGGTCTCGCCCACCCATCCGCCGGGCTTCTACGGGCCTGAGTCCGGCCGCCGCGCGCTCAATCTCGGCGCCGCGATCGCCCCGCCCACTGCCGCCCCCGCGATCGCCGGCGCCAGCGTCGTATCCCTCGGCCTGCCGCCGCGCTCGCGCGCCTTCGGCCCCTGGCTGCTCGCACTCGCCGGCTTGCTGCTCGCGATCGACCTCGTCATCGCGCTCGGCCTGCGCGGCCTGCTGCGTCCCGCGGCGGCGGCGCTCGTCCTCCTGCTGCTGCCGATCCCGGCACATGCGCAGCCCATGCCGCCCGCGCCAACTCCTCGCGCAACGGCGCCCTCCGCCTCGATCCGCCCGGTCCCGCCGCTGCCCACCACCATCCCGCGCGCGGCGCTGCACACCACGCTCGGCTACATCCTGACCGGCGACGCCACGGTCGACCGCATCTCGCGCGAGGGCCTCGCGGCACTCTCGGATTTCGTCACCGCCCACACCGCCGCGACCCTGGGCCCGCCGGAGGCGGTGGTGCCGGGCCGCGACGACCTGTCATTCTACCCGTTGCTCTACTGGCCGATCACCACCGCCGAGCCCGACCTCTCCGCCGCCGCCGTCGCCGCCCTCAACGCCTACATGGCCTATGGCGGCATCATCCTCATCGATACGCGCGACGGCGAGCCCGGCTTCGCTCCCGGCGCGGGGCAGGCGCTGCGCCGCCTCACGCGCGGGCTCGCCATCCCAGCGCTCGCGCCGCTCACCACGCAGCACGTGCTCACCCGCACCTTCTACCTGCTGCCGCAATTCCCTGGCCGTTTCCCGAGCGGAACGGTCTGGGTACAGCGCGGTCAGGACCGCGCCAATGACAGCGTCTCGCCGGTGGTGATCGGCGGCGGCGACTGGGCCGCGGCCTGGGCCACCGACGCGGCCGGCAGCTTCCTCTACGCGACCATCCCCGGCGGCAACCGCCAGCGCGTCTATGCCTACCGCTTCGGCGTCAATCTCGTGATGTACGCGCTCACCGGCAACTACAAGGGCGACCAGGTGCAGGTGCCGGCCATTCTCCGCCGGCTCGGCCGATGACCGCGCCGCAAACCTTGGCCGCTCTGCGCTTCCTGCCGCTGCTGCCGCCCTGGGCGCTGCTTCTGCTCGGCGCCGTCGCGGCGCTGGTGGTCGCACTCTCCTTCTGGCGCCGCGCGCGCGGCGCCTGGTGGCGGCTCGCCGCCTTTGGCGCCATCCTGCTCTGGCTCGCGGGTCCGAGCCTGATCTCAGAGACGCGCCACTACCTGCCCGATATCGGCCTGATGCTGGTCGACCACACCGCGAGCATGCGCGTGGGCAACCGCCTCGCCCTCGCCGACGCCGCCGCGGCCAGGCTCTCCGCCGAGGCGCGCGCCATCCCCAACCTCGAATGGCGCACCGTCACGATGCCGGAACGAGGCTCGCAGGGCACGCGCCTCGTCGCCGCCATGCACCGCGCGCTGGCCGACATCCCGGCCGACCGGCTCGCCGGCGTCGTCGCCATTACCGACGGCGAGGCGTCCGACGCGGCCGCGAACCTGCACCTGCCGGCACCCTTCCACCTGCTGATCCCCGCGCGCGGCGAACAGACGGACCGGCGCATCCGCGTCGTCTCGGCTCCCACCTACGGCATCGTCGGCAAGACCGCGCGCATCGACGTCGCGATCGAGGACCTGGGCCTGCCGGATCGCGGCACCGCCGTGGGGCGCGTCGTGCCGCTTACCATCCGCCGCGACGGCCAGCCGCCCATAGTGCAGTCCGTTGCCGTCGGCCCGACGCACGAGATCGACCTGCCGATCACGGCCGAGGGCCCGACCGTCGTGGAGCTGTCCGTACCCCGCTTGCCGGGCGAGGCGAGCGCCATCAACAACCGTACCGTGCTCACCATCAACGGCGTGCGCGACCGGCTGCGCGTGCTGCTCGTTTCCGGCAAGCCGCATCCGGGGGAGCGCACTTGGCGGCGCCTGCTTAAGGCCGACCCCTCGGTCGACCTCGTGCACTTCACGATCCTGCGTCCGCCGTCGAAGCAGGACAACACGCCGCTGAACGAGCTCTCGCTGATCTCGTTCCCGGTCTACGAGCTGTTCCAGGTCAAGATCCGCGACTTCGACCTCATCATCCTCGACCGCTACAAGAACCGGGGCCTGCTGCCCCGGCAGTACATCCAGAACATTGTGGACTACGTGCGCGCGGGCGGCGCGCTCCTGGTCTCCGTCGGGCCTGAGTTCGCGGGCAGCGACAGCCTCGCCAACACGCCGCTCGCGGAACTGCTGCCGGCACTGCCCGCCGCCTTCGGGCGCTCGGGCGTGATCGACGCGCCGTTCCGGCCGTCCATCACGGCGCTCGGCCAGCGCGACCCCATCACCGCGGGCCTGCCGGGCTGGAACCACGGCCATCCCGCCTGGGGCCCCTGGTACCAGCGCCTCGCGACGCTGGCGAACCCCACCGTGCCGGGCCATGTCCTGATGCGCGCGGGGCAGGGCGGCGGGCCGCTGCTTATCACCAGCCATGTCGGGCGCGGTCGGGTCGCGATGCTGCTCTCCGACCAGATCTGGCTCTGGTCGCGCGGGCACATGGGTGGCGGGCCGCAGGCGGAGCTGCTGCGCCGCATCGCGCACTGGTCGATGGGCGAGCCAGCGCTGGCCGGCAACCGGCTCACCGCCGATGTCGCGCATGGCGTGCTCACCGTCACCCGCAACAGCCTCGCCGCCACGCCGCCGCCGCCGGCTACCGTCACCGGGCCGGACGGCGTGGCACGCACGCTGAAGCTGACGCCGGTCCGCCCCGGCGTCGCCCGCGCGAGCCTGCCGGCGCCGCAGGTCGGCGTCTGGCGCGTGGACGAGGGCGGGCTCGCCGCCTTCGCCGCCGCCGGCCCTGCGGACCCGCCGGAGTTCGCCGATCTGCGCGCGACCGCGACCAAGCTCGGTCCCGCTGCCGCCACCTCGCACGGCGCGGTGGTGTGGCTCGACCCCAAGGGCCCGCCGGCGCTGCGCATGGTCGATCCCGGACAGCTCACCAAGGGAAATGGCTGGATCGGCCTCCTGCGCCGCCGCGCGCATGTGGTGACGGGTGTGGACACGGTGCCGCTCGTCCCGGCCTGGGCGGCGCTGACCGTCATCCTGCTGCTTGCAGTGCTCGCGTGGCGGCGCGAAGGTCGCTGACCGGGATGCGAAGGAGGGTGTGTCTTCCGCGACGATGACGGCAATGGCTTCGCGGGCGGGTTCCACCGCGGCACGCTGTTAGCCCTCGTGGGCTTCGTCGGCTTCGCGCTGCTCGTCGGCGCCACCGCCGCGATGGTTACGCAGGAGGGCGTGCGCCTCTGGTACCCGTCGCTGACCGCCCCGCCGGGCACACCGCCGGATGCTGCGTTCCCGGTGGTCTGGACCGTGCTCTACCTGCTGATGGGCATCGCCGCCTGGCGCATCTGGCACGCCGCCCCGCGCCCCGGGGCCTTCGCCGCGCTTCGCCTGTGGGGCTGGCAGCTCCTCGTCAACGCCGCCTGGTCACCGGTCTTCTTCGGCCTGCACGCCATCGGCGCCGCGCTGCTCGTCATGGTGCTGCTGCTCGGCCTCGTGCTGGCGACCCTGCTCGCCTTCGCCCGCCGCGACCGGCTCGCGGGGCTGCTGCTCGCGCCCTATCCGCTCTGGCTTGCCTACGCCGCATGGCTCAACGTCGGGTTCTGGTGGCTCAACGGCAAACCGTTTCCGTGACACCCGCCCCGCTTCGCAGCGCGCCGCGTTGCTGCTAAACGAGACCCATGCGGAAGCGACTTCTCATGCTGGCCACAGCGGCCGTCTTGCTGCCGGGCGTGGCCGCGGCGCAGGTGATCGCGCCTTCGGGCCAGGTCGGCCC
>JAJZUI010000263.1 GCA_021847175.1 Pseudomonadota bacterium | reverse complement strand
GGCACCTGGCTGGTCAGCGAGGCGCTGGCGATGCTGCACGGGGCGATGCCGGGAGGCGGGACGGCGCTGCGCACGGCGCTCTCGCTGCTGCGCACGAAATGGTCTGACCCGGCGCTGCGGGCGCTGGCGGCGACCGGCAATCGCTGGCTGCTGGGCGCCGTGGCGCTGGCGGTGCTGGCGGGGCTGCTGCGCCATCGCCGCTCGCCGCTGCTGTGGCTGGCAGGGCTGCTGGGCGCGGTGCTGCTGGATGCCTCCATGGGCGGTGCGCCGGCGGCGCTGGAGGCGACGCTTTACGGCATGCTGGCCTACGCGGCGGTGCACGATCTGCGCATTCCCTGGGGACGGACCGCCACGGTGCCACTGGCGCTCGTCGTGGTGCTCGCGGCGTTTTCGCGCGTGGTGCTCGGGATCTCGATCATCGCCGAGGAGGTGGCGGGGATCGCGTTCGCCGTCGCCTGGGTGGGGCTTTCGGGGGTCGCGGACATCCTGCGTCATCATGACGACGAGGAGCCCGCAACGCCTGGCCATGCGAGCCAGGCCGCCGCGGGCGTGCTGGTGGCGTTCGCGATGGTGCTGCAGCTCACGGGAGTGGCGCTCGTCGTGCCCCCTGCCCCGCCTGATCCTGGGCCGGCCAGGGTGATCGACTTCGCCGCCTGGCGCGACGGCGGCTGGGCGATGCTGCCGACGGAGCAGGCGCCGCTGCTGGGCACCGGCCACAACCCGCTGGTGCTGCAATGGGCGGGGCCGGGGCCGGCGCTGGCGGAGCAGCTGCGGCGGGCGGGCTGGCGCCGTCCCACCCCCTGGACGCCGCGCACGGCGCTGGCCTGGCTGATGCCCAAGACGGATGCGACCGAGCTGCCGGTGCTGCCCCATCTCTACCGCGGCGCGCCGGACCGGATGGTGCTGATCCACGAGGGGCCGGTGCCCGACGAGCGGCTGGTGCTGCGGCTCTGGGAAAGCCGGACGCTGGTGGCGGGGCCCGCGGGGACGCACGCGCTGATGGTGGGCACGCTGTCGCAGGAGAAGCTGCGGCGCGTCCTGGGCATGCTGACGCTGGCCCCATCCAGGCACGCGACGGCGGCGGAACTGAGCCGGCTCGCCGCCGCCTTTCCGGCCGCCGCCCGGATGACGGCGCCGAGCCCGCTGGCGCCGGCGCAGCAAGTGCTGCTGGCCTGGCCGCTCGCGGCCGATGCGCGCAAGTGAGGGGCACGGCGATGAGAGGCTCGGCATGAAGCTCGCGACCTGGAACGTGAACTCCATCCGCCAGCGCCAGGCGCATGTGGCGGACTGGCTGCAGCGCCACCAGCCCGATCTGCTGCTGCTGCAGGAGATCAAATGCGAGGCGGAACAATTCCCGGCGCTGGCCTTCCCCGGCTACCGCGCCGAGGTGGTGGGGCAGAAATCCTACAACGGCGTCGCGGCGCTGGGGCGTGTCCCGTTCGAGGTGCGGGCGCGGGCGCTGCCCGGTGTGCCGGAGCCGGCGCAGGCGCGCTGGATCGAGGTCGAGGTGGCATCGCCGGAGGGCGGCGGCATCGTCATCGGCAACGGGTATTTCCCGAACGGCAATTCGGGCGGGACGGAGGGGTTCGCGGCCAAGCTCGCCTGGATGGAGGCGTTGCGGGTGCACGCCAAGGCGATGCTGGAGGACGGGCGCGATCTCGCGATTCTTGGCGACTACAATGTGTGTCCGGGCGAGGAGGACCTCGCCGCCGGCGCGCTGGGAGCGAACGACGCGCTGGTGCGCCCGGAGTCACGCGCGGCTTTTCGCGCGCTGCTATGGCTTGGGCTGACCGACGCCGTGCGGGCGCTGCATCCTACGGGGCGCGTCTATACGTTCTGGGACTACCAGGCGGCTTCGTTCGAGCGCGACGCGGGGTTGCGCATCGACCACGCGCTGCTCTCCGCGCGGCTGGCGGAGCGGCTGGTCTATGCAGCGCCGGATCGCGAGGAGCGCGCCAGGGCGCAGCCCTCCGACCATGTGCCGGTGCTGGTGGAGTTCGCCAGCCCGTAGCGGCGGGCGCGGGCGGCGAGGCGCGTGTGGATGGCGCGCAGCGCCAGCTCGGAGGGGTCGGTGAGGATTCCGGCACAGCCCTGGGCGGCCCACACGGTCCGGGCGAACTCGGGATGCAGCTCGACAGGTCCGTCCGCGTTCTCGAAGGCGGAACGATTGCCGGTGTCCAGGTATGACTCGCAGGGCAGGCCTTCGGCGATGACGACGTCGTGGCGGGCGAGCTCAACGTGCCAGTAGGTGATGTCGTCGCGCGCCTCCTGCGCGATGCTGGTGCCGTTCGCGAGATGGCGGATGGGGATCAGAACGCCGTCCACGAAGACGGCGTGGTCGGGCGAGAGCACGAGGTCGCGGACCGGAGTGTCGTCGCCAAAGGCACCGGCGCGCACGCGCACCGGCATCACGTCATGGGGACGCGGGTGGCGGGCGAGGTCCGTGCGGCGATGGCCGATCCAGCGTATCGGGGCAAGCCCGCCCGCGGTGACGAGGAGGTCGCCCTCGCGCAGTGACTCGACCGCGACCGGGCCGCGCGGGGTGAGGAGCTTCGTACCGCTCGCGAAACAGGCGGTGATGAAGGTGTTGCCGGTGTTGCCGGTGCCCAGGGTGCTCACCTTGGCAAACGCCAGTCCGGGCAGGTCGAGCGTGGTGCCACCGGACAGGGTAAGCATGCCGCCGGTGAGGGTGACCTCGGTTTCGACCGTGCCGGTCAGTTCCAGCGTGCTGCCGGGTGTGAAGCCGCTGATTGCGGCGTTGGCGAGGCCCTGCGCGGAGCCGGCGACGAGCCATTCCGCACCGGGATCGATCACGATGTTGCCGAAATCCTGGTAGCGCGAGCCGAAGCCGTTGATGGTGCCGGCGGTGGCGCCGGCCAGGAGTTCCAGCGTGTTGGCTGCGATGCCGAGCGTGCCGACGGGCGCCACGACATCGCCGGTGAGAACCGCGCCCGGCGCCTGCTCCAGTCGCAGGGAGACGCCGGCGGCGGCGAGCGCCGTGTTGCCGGGGACGATCGCGCCCTGGTGATGCGTGGTACCGGAAGTTACGACATCATAGGAGCCGGTAATTGTGCCGAGGTTGACGACCGTGGTGGGGTCGTAGAGCACAATGCCGAACGGGCCGCCGCTGATGATGCCGGTGTTGCGCACATAGGCGGGGCCGCGCAGCCAGAGGTCGGCGCCATCGCCGAGGCTGTTGAGCGCGCCGATCGAGCCCGCATTGACGATGGTGCTCTCGATGGTGCCCACCACCGTACCGGCGGCGCCGATGCCGACGCCGATCCATTGCCCGGCGATGGTCCCGCCCGCGGCGTTGGTGAGGCTGCCGCCGCGGGTCATCTCGACGGTGGTGCTGCCGCTTGTCTGCGTGTTGGTGATGACGCCGCTGTTACGCAGCGTGCCCGGCTCGCCGAGCCGCACGGCGTACATGCCGCCGGCGATGCTGCCGCCCGCGGCGTTGGTAAGGCTACCGCCGTGAGTCATCTCGACAGCGATGCTGCCAGTTGTCTGCGTGTTGGTGATGACGCCGCTGTTATGCAACGTGCCCGGCTCATAGAGCTGAACGCCGTAGCCGCCACCGGCAATGCTAGCGCTGTTCTGGACATAGCCGGGAGCGACGAGTTCGACACCATTCCGAGCGCCAGAGATCACGCCGACGGTGTTGATCACCGTGCCGCCGGAAGCGAGTAAAACCCCGAAGGCGCTGGCGATGGTGCCGGCATTGGTGACAGTGTCTGGCGAACCAGCGCCGATGATGCCCGCGGCCCCGGTGCCGGCGGCGGAGATGATGCCGCCCGCCTGGTTGGTCACGCTGTCGGCGCCGCCGAGCACGACGGCGAGCCCCGAGGTGCCGGCGGCGGTGACGAGCCCGGCGTTGACCAGGCTGCCGGCGCCGTTGAGCCCAACGCCGATGAGGCCGCCGGCGATGGTGGCGCCGGGGGCGTTGCTGACGCCCCCATCGGCCATCACGACGCCGCCGGCAAACGCGGTGATGCTCGATCCGCCCGACGCGCTGACGACGTAATGATAGCCAACGACCGACGCGCCGGTGGCGACGATGGTGCCCTCGTTGACCACCGTGCCGGAGCCCGTGATCTTCGCGCCATACGAATAGCCCGAGATCAGCGCGCTAGCCGCATTGGTCACGGCGCCGCTGCCCAGCTTGACGCCGGCCGAAATCGTGTAGGTGCTGCCGCCCGCGAGGGTTCCCTCGTTGACCACGGTCCAGTACGTGCCCGCGGGGCCGACAAGGGCGTTGC
>JAJZUI010000035.1 GCA_021847175.1 Pseudomonadota bacterium | reverse complement strand
CAGACCGGCCGCTCGCCGCGCACAGTGACACGAAAGCCCGACCGCGTTGCCGGCCAATAGTCCCACAGCGCGTGGTGCTGCGTACACCGGTTGTCCCAGAACGCCACCGAGTTGGCGCGCCAACGGAAGCGGCACTGGAACAACGGGTTTTCCATATGCTGATATAGATAATTCAGGATTCCCTCGCTCTCGTCGCGCGGAAGGCCAAGAATGCGGCGGGTGAAGCCGCGGTTGACGTAGAGCGCCTTGCGTCCGGTCACCGGATGCGTGCGTACCACCGGATGCTCGGCGTGCGGATAGGTGTCCTTGTCCTGGACACCGAAATTCGCATAGAGGCCGCGATAGACGGACTCGCCGTCGTGCAGTGCGGCGAGGCCCTCGAGGTACGTCTTCATCCGCTCCGACAACGCTTCGTAGGCGGCGTACATGTTGGCGAACAGTGTGTCACCGCCGCGGGGCGGACAGGTCTTGATGTAGAGAATGCTGCCCATCGGCGGGAGTTCGTCGCAGGAGACATCCGAGTGCCAGTTCTCGCCGTTGGCGCGAGGGCTGTCCTTGTCGGCGTGAATGATCATCAGTTCCGGATGACCGGCTGCGTGTGGTGCCGCTGGATGGATGTGCAACGGCCCGAAATGGCGACCAAAGGCGAGGTGCTGCTCGGGCGTCAGATCCTGATCGCGAAAGAAGATCACGAGATTTTCGGCAAGCGCGCGATGGATCTCGTCGAGTTGGCGGTTGGTCGGCCGCGCGAGATCGACGCCCGCGATCTCCGCGCCGATCAGGGGCGTCAGCTTGTCGACCTGGATCACTTCGTAGGGTGCTTCGTCGGTGGCGGCGGCGCGGTACCGGGGGCCTTGGTTGCCTCGTAGCTCGTCCATGTGGCTGCCTCCTTCCGACGGGAAACCGACTTTGGCAGCAGCCTAGATACCAGGTGTCGATTGTCAACAATCGTCTTGCGGCTCATCCGCGGTGCACGTAGCTTGCCATTTCACCCTGGAGAGCGTGTCAGACCGGACATGGCGGAGAGTACCACGCTGCAACGCAAGGATGCCGCGGCGGCGCCTCCCCGCGCCGAAGACGGGTTTGTCGTCTTCCGTTGGTTCGGCGCCGCGCCGCCACCGACTCTTTCGCTGCCAGAACAGATTGCGGCACGGCTCGGTGACCGCATCGTTACCGGCCGGATCGCGCCCGGCGCGCGCATCATCGAGCAGGAAGTGGCCGATGAATTCCAGGCGTCGCGCGGGCCTGTCCGCGAGGCCCTGCGCATTCTGGAACGCGAAGGTCTCGCACAGATCCATCCACGGCGTGGTGCGCGTGCAAGCCTGCTCTCGCGCCAGGACGTCTTCGATCTGTTCGAAATCAGGGCCCATCTTTACGAGGCGGTCGCGCACCGCCTGGCGGCAAATCCCTCGGCGCGGACCGTCGCGCTGATCGAGGAAGGTGTACGCACGCTGCGCCGGCACGCTGACCTGCCCGATGACGGCAGCCTCTACGCGATGACGGTGTTTCACCTGAGCCTGGATTGCGCGCGTGCCGCCGGCAACCCGCGGCTTGCCGACATGATCACGTCGCTGTCGTTGCAGACCTATCGTTATTCCCGTCTGGGTCTCAGCACGCGCGTGCGCCGGCGCCAATCGGTGACGCTGTGGCAGAAGACGCTCGATGCGGTGCGGCGAGGCGATGTCGCCACCGCCACCGAGATTGCCCGTCGCCGTATTCTGGAATCGCGTACGGAGGCGCTACGCCTGCTTGGCTCCGACGGCGCCGGCGCTGACTGATCGCTCCCCAGTTTTGCTAAAAAAAGGCGGCGCCTCACAGCCACCCCGACCACGACGCGGCTTGCACCGGTGGGCCCACAGAAAAGCCCCCCAGACGCGCCGCTGCGTCAGCCTTTAGATGGGCACTCCATGACGCGGAGCCCCCGATGAACTGGCGGCGCAAGCCGCCGCTTGGAGTGGCCCCAGGCGCCCATTCCACTGCGGTATCTCCGCGTTCCAGTTCTGTCTGACTGCCAACGACAATCGGTAACAAAAGATGGTTCGGCCTCAGGTTGCCAACAACCGATGACGTCACTGCTCGACCTCAGATCGCGGGCTTCGAGTCAGGCATGCGTTTTCTCCGGCTCGCGCCGTTCCAGCCGATCGCGGAACTGGAACCAGCTTCCTACCATCGGCATGAACCAAGGCGTGCCGTCGTAGAGCGCATGGTGCGGCGGCAAGCCGTCATCATAGGCACACATGGGCTCGGACGCGTCGGCGAGGATCTTCTTGGCGAGCTCATGGCCGAGATAGGTCATCATCACCACCCCACTGCCATTGCACCCAGTTACGAAAAACCGTCCCTCGCCACCTCCGATATGCGGCAGATGGTCGAAGGTCATCGCCACCTGCCCGCCCCAGCTATGAGTGATGCACCGCCCTGCGAGCTGGGGGAAGCGCGCGATCATGCCGCGATAGAGCAGTTCCGCCGTGTGACGCTCGCCGGCCGGGAAGAACGTGGCGCGGCTACCGAACAGCAAACGCCTACCGTCGGGCGAGAGCCGGTAATGGCTGATGACGCGGCAGGTCTCCGAGATCGCCCGATCGGTGGGCAGCAATGAGCGGGCGAGTTCTTGCGGCAGTTCCTCGGTCGCGATCATATGGGTCGATACCGGAATGACTCCTCGGCGCAGATCGGGCGCGACGCCACGCGCGTACGTGCCCGCATAGGCGTTGGTGGCGAAGACGATGCGTTCCGCCGTGAGGTTGCCGCGCGAGGTCTCGACCGTGTAGGTGCCGTCAGCGCGGCGGACCTGGCGAACCGGTGTCTCGCCGTGGCAGCGCGCACCGGCGCGGCGCGCGGCGGCAAGCAGGCCGCCGTAATACTCCGCAGGCTGGAGATGCCCTGCGCGGCCGATCGAGACGCCACCGTGGTAGAAATCGCTACCAATCTCGCGGCGGCACTCGGCGCGCGAGAGGATACGCACATCGGAATCGGCGTAACGGTTGAGGTCCTCGGCACGGTTCTTCCAAGCCTGCACGTGCTGCGGCGTCCAGATCCCGTTGATGCGTCCGGTACGATGGTAGCCGCAGCTAATCTGATGGCGGCTGAGTAGCTCCTCGAATAGCGTGAAAGCCGCGGCTGCATCGCGAAGGAGCGCGGCCTTGCGCGCCTCGGGCAGCGGCTTGCGAGTCGGCGACCTGCCGACATTGACGCCGCCCGAGACCTGGCCGCCGGAGCGCGTGCTGGCGCCGAAGCCGAGCGCCGCGGCGTCCAGCACCAGCACCTCCTCTCCCGCCTCGGCGAGGCGCAGCGCGCACGCGACGCCGGCATAGCCCGCGCCGACGATGAGCGTGCCGACGTGGCGCGGCAGGTCCGCGGGCGGGTCGGCGGGCGGCGCGAAGCCGGCCCACCACCAGGGCGTGGGCGAGAAATCGTCCGAGAAGATCGACTTGCGGGCCATGGGTTTCAGCCTCTCACGGTAGGGATGGAAGCGCCGTCGCGCGGCGTGTCCAGAGGGCGAAGGCCTCACGGATCACCGTGCTGGCGTCGCGTTCCCCGGGCGCGTTGCGGACGGCGTCGAACAGCATCGTTTTGACGAAGGAACGGCGGCTGGGTGGAATATCGGCCAGGAGTTCGTGCATCGCGGCATAGGCCGCCGCGTTCCAGCGCCGCTCGTGCGCCGCGCGCGCGGCACCTGGGGCGAAGCCGCTGCGCTCCGGCCGCGCAGCGCGCAGTCGCGCCGTCTGCGCCGCGTCGATCGCGCCACCGGCTATCGCCACGCCGTAGTCGCGCCGCGCGGCATCGAGGCTCACCAACCCCGCGCGCACGTCGCGGAGCACCGCCTCCGGTTCGCGGCGGAACGGGTCGCCGCGCCCGCCGCCGCCGGGAGAGATCACGCGTAGCACGTCGCCCGGGGCGAGGCGCAGCGCGTCCGTGTTGCGCAGGTCGCGCTCGTCCGGCGCGCCGGGATTGAGCGTGAAGCTGCCGGCGCAGCCGGGGTCGCCCCCGAGCACGCCCCAGGGCTGGAAGACGCTGCGGTCGCGGTTGCGCGCGGTGACGAAGGCGTCGGGCGCCATGGCGCAGAACTCCAGCACCTGTGCCATGCCGCCACGATGCGCACCCGCGCCGCCCGTGTCCGGCATCAGCCCGTAGCGCAGGATGCGCACCGGCGCCTCGGATTCCGTGATCTCCACGGGACTGTTCTTGAGATAGGCGGAATCCGCGCCGGCGCCGTCGGTGCCGTCGCGATGAGGCATGCCGCCGCCACCGCCCACGATGGGAGCGACCGCCGTGATGGTGCGCCGCCCGGTGCGCGCGTCTTCGGCCGCGACGTTGATGATTGAAGTCGCGCCGGCAGGTGCGGCCGGCAGCCGTTCCGGCGCCGCCGCGGCGAAGGCGCCGAAGATGAGGCTGCGCAGCCGCCCGCAGGTGAGGCTGCGCATACCCACCGCGGCCGGGAAGCTCGGGTTCAGCACGCTTCCGGGCGGCGCGATGCAGGTGAAAGGGCGGATCGTGCCGTAGTTGAGCGTGATGCCCGGATGCAGCGCCGAGAGCACGTAATAGACGCCGACCAGCATCAGCGAGTGACGCGGATGCCCGCCGGTGGGCACGTTGAGCGAGGCGAGCGTCTGTGGATCGGAGCCGGTGAAGTCGAGCTCCGCCGCGGCGCCCCGTATGCGCAGCGCGAGACATAGGCGCAGCGGGTTGCCGCCGGCCGCATCCTCGTCGCAATACTCGGTGAACTGGTATTCGCCGTCCGGCAGGCCCGCGAGCACCGCGCGCGCCTGGCCCTCCGCGTAGTCGAGCAGGTCGGCAAGCCCGTCGGTGACCGTGCGAACACCGAAACGACGTACCAGATCGAGGATGCGTCGCTCGCCGGTGTTGACGGCGGCGACCAGCGCCTTGAGGTCGCCCCAGTTCTGTTCCGGAACCCGCACGTTCGCCAGCATCACGCGTAACAGCACCTCGTCCAGCACACCCTCGCGGTAGAGCTTCGCCGGCGGTATCCGGATGCCTTCCTGGTGGACGTCCGTCAGCGTGCGCGAGAGGCTCGCCGGCACCGCCCCTCCGACATCGACGTTGTGGATATGCCCACCGGCGAAGGCGATGATCTCGCCCTCGTGAAAGACCGGCTTCCACATCACGATGTCTGGCGAATGGGTGGCGAGGAAGCCGGAATATGGGTCGTTGGTCAGCGCGATATCGCCTTGGCGGTAGCCGCCGGGGACAAGCGCGATCGCGGCTTCATAATCGAGTGCCGGGTACCACGTGGCACCAAGATCGATCGGCACCGCGCAAGGTTTACCATGTGCATCGAGCAGCTGGATGGTAAAATCCTCGGTCTCCTTGACGAAGGTGGAATGCGCGGTGCGGTAAAGTGTGGTCGCCATGCTCTCCGCCGCGGCGCGGGCGTGGTTGCGCAGCACCTGGAGCGTGACGGGGTCCGTACGCATCAGGGCCGCTCCATGTCGATGTTGCCGAGTTCGTCGATCACGGCACGCCAGCCGGGCGGCACCAGCACCGTGCAGTCCGGCTGCACCACGATGGCGGGGCCCTCGAAATGCGCCCCGGGGTCGAGATCGGCGCGCGCCATGAGCCGTGCCTGGAGCGTCCGCCCACCGAGGCGGACCGGCGTCTCGCCGAGTGTCTTCGGCGCATGCGCCACGCCCTGCCGCCTCGGTAGGGAAAGCTCCGGCGCGGGGCGCGTGGCGGAGACGCGGAGGCTCACGACCTGCAGGGGCGCGCCAGCCTCGGCGTGGCCGAACTGGCGTTCGTGCTCGGCGTGAAAGGCCGTGGCGAGCGCCGCGAGGTCCGTGTTCTCGTCCAACGGCACCGCGATCTCGAAGGACTGGCCGCGATAACGCACATCCGCCACACGACGGATCCGGGTCTCCCCCGGCCCCGCCATCGCGGCGACGGTCTGCCCGGCCTCGGCGGCGAGCTGGTCGAGGGCGGCCAGCATCGCCGGCCATGACTCCGGCTCCAGCGGCAGCAGCACCGTCCGCATCGCGTCGCGGCGGATCGCGGCAGTGAGCGCGCCGAGCGCGCAAAGCGTGCCGGGCGAGGCGGGCACCAGCACGCGGCGCATGCCCGCGGTCTCCGCCAGCAGCCCCGCGAGCATTGGCCCGGCGCCGCCGAATGGGATCAGCGTCAGTTCGCTCGCGTGCGCGCCGGCGCGGGCGAGCAGCTGCTCGATCGGGATCAGCATGCCGCTGATCGCGACGTTGAGCACGCCCTCCGCGAGAGTGGGCAGCGAGAGGGCGAGGCGTTCGGCTATGGGGCGCGCGGCCTGCTCGGCCCGCGCCCGGTGCGGCGCGATGGCGCCGAAGCCAAGCTTACCATGGCCGAGGATGCCGCACAGCAGCGCCGCGTCCGTTACCGTGAACGCCTCGCCGCCACGACCGAAGCAGGCGGGGCCTGGCGTGGAACCGGCGCTGTGCGGCCCGACCTGCAGCACGCCTTGCCCGTCAACCCACGCGATCGAGCCGCCGCCCTGGCCGGAGGAGGCGACGGCAACGGTGGTGGTGGCTAGCGGATAGAGCCCAATCTCAATCCCCGCGGAGTAGGACGGTGTGCCGTCGCGCAGCAGCGCCACGTCCGCACTGGTGCCACCCATGTCGAGCGTGAGCGCGGCGTGCACCCCCGCGGCGCGCGCGACGACACCGGCGCCCACCACGCCAGAGGCGGTGCCGGAAAGCAGCATGCCGACGCAGTCGCGTCTGCCCTGTGCCGCGCTCATGGTGCCGCCGGCGGACGTGGTAAGCAGCAGCGGTGCCGCAATACCCGCCTGCTTCAGTTCGATCTCGACACGTTCGAGGTAGGCGGCGATGCGCGGGTGCACATAGGCGTTGAGCACCGCCGTGCTCGTGCGCTCGTATTCACGGATCGCCGGCCAGACAGCGCTGGCGCAGAACACTGCGATCGCGGAGTCGAGCGAGGCGATCATGGCCGCCACGGCCCGCTCGTGCGCCGGGTTGCGCCAGGCGTGCAGGAAGGAGACGACGATGCCGACGCACCCGGCCGCGCGTGCCGCCGTGACGGCCTGCGCGACGTCCTCCGCTTCGGGTGCCAGCAACGTCTCGCCCTCCGCGGTCATGCGCTCGCGCACGCCAAAGACGTTCTCGCGTGGCACCAGAGGCGGTGGGCGCTCGCAGAACAGGCTGTAGGGGTTGGGCATGCGCAGGCGCGCGAGTTCCAGGATGTCGGTGAAGCCCGCGGTGGTGAACAGGGCAATGGCCGCGCCGCGGCGCTGGATGACGGTGTTGACGCCGACGGTCGTGCCATGGACAAAGCGCGTGACGGCACCGGCATCGAGCCCCTCGCCCGCCAGCCGGCGCAGCCCTTCCCCAACGTCTTTGCCGGGATCGTCCGGCGTGGTCAGCACCTTGAGCGTGACCAGCCGGCCGCTTGGGGATTTCAGCGCTACGAAATCCGCGAAGGTGCCGCCGATATCGGCACCGATCGTCCATGTCATGCGAAACCCTTGCGTCTTGGTCACATCATTCCAGGTCAGGGACGGCCGACGCGCCCTGCGCCGGGCCCGCCACGTCCTCCACTTCCTCGAGGCTCAGCTCCGCCTCGGTATGGTGGCAGAGAATCGTTCCGCCTTTAGAGAGATAGCGCAGCGGAGGCGTGGCGCGATCGCACACGCCCTCGATGCGCAGCGCGCAGCGGCGGACGAAGGCGCACGGGCGCGCCCCGTCCTCCAATGTTGGCTCGCCTGTAGCCTCGCGCAGATGCATGGCCCCCAAATTATCGAGCCAGCCCTGGCGCAATTGCGGCACCGAGGACAGCAGCAGGTCGGTGTAGGGGTGGCGCGGCAGCTGCCGCAGCGCGGCGCGGGAGCCGAACTCGACCCGCTGGCCGGCATAGAGGATCATGATGTCGTCGCAGATCGCGCGCACGGTGGAAAGATCGTGGCTGATGAACATCATCGCGAGCCCGAGCTCGCGGCGCAGCTCGGCGAGCAACTCCAGCACCGCCGCGCCGACCACCGTGTCGAGCGCCGAGGTCACTTCGTCGCACAACAGCAGCCGCGGTTCCGCGGCGAGGGCGCGCGCCAGGTTGACGCGCTGCTTCTGCCCACCGGAAAGCTCCTCTGGGAAACGGTCTGCGAGGGTCGCGGGCAGGCGCACCATGTCGAGCAGTTCCCCCACCCGGCGGTGAGCGGCGGCCCCACGCATGCCGTGATAGAAGCGCAACGGCCGCGCCAGGATCGGGCCGACGCGGCGTGCCGGGTTGAGCGCCGTGTCCGCGGACTGGAACACGATCTGCACCGCGCGCAGCTGCTCGCGCGTGCGCTCCTCCACGCGCGCCGGCAGCACCTTGCCGTCGAGCAGCACCTGTCCGCTCGTCTGCGGCAGCAGGCCCGCCACCACGCGCGCCAGTGTGCTCTTGCCGCAGCCGGACTCGCCGATGACGCCGAGTACCCGTCCCGGCGCGATAGCGAAACTGATGCCATGGAGCACCGGAATGAACGCCCGTCCCTTTCCGCCATAGCCGGCGGTGAGATCCGCGACGTCGAGCAGCGGCGGTGCCGGGTCCGCAGCCGCCTCCGGCACCCCTGGCGGTGCGGCGGCAGCAAGGAGACTGCGCGTGTATGGATGTTGCGCATCCTCAAGGATGGTGCCGGTCGTCCCCATCTCCTTCGCCTCGCCGCCGTACATCACCACGATGCGATCGGCGACCTGCGCCACCACCGCGAGGTCGTGTGAAATGTACAGTGCCGTTGTGCGGAGATCGCGCACGACGCGCTTGAAGGCGCGCAGCACCTCGACCTGAGTGGTGACGTCCAGCGCCGTGCTGGGTTCGTCGAGCACGATCAGTTCGGGGTCCACGATCAGCGCCATCGCCGCCATCACGCGCTGCAGCTGGCCGCCGGAGACCTGATGCGGGTAACGATCACCAATCCGCTCGGGATCCGGCAGGGCGAGCGCATGGAACAGCTCGCGCGCCTTTGCCTCCGCCGCGCGACGCGACATCAGACCGTGGATGAGTGCGGGCTCGACGACCTGGCTCAGCAGTCGCTGCGCCGGATTGAACGCAGCGGCGGCGCTCTGCGCGACATAGCTTACCTTGGCGCCCCGGAAGTCCGCGAGCTCGGAACGCGAGAGCGCGAGCACGTCCGTCGTCCCTACGCGTACACGCCCGCCGGCGATGTGGCATCCCGGTCGGGCATAGCCGAGCAGCGAAAGCCCCGCAGTGGTCTTGCCGGAGCCCGATTCGCCGATCAGCGCCAGGACCTCGCCGCGAGCGATGCCGAAGCTGAGGTCGCGCACGATCGGCGTCGACACCCCTGATGCCCCGCGCGCGGTAACCAGCAGGTTGGCAACCTCGACGTGCCAGCCGGCCTCGCCCGCGCGCACGTCACTCGCCACGACGGGGGCTCCCGCGGCCCGGCAGGTTATCGATCAGGAGGTTGACCGAGATCGTGAGGATCGCAATCGCCACGGCCGGCACGATCACGGCGGGCGCTCCGGCGGAAAGCCCTTCGATATTTTCCCGTACCATGCCGCCCCAGTCCGAATAGGGCGGCTGGATGCCGAGGCCGAGAAAACTGAGACTGCTGAGCAGCAGCACGATGAAGACGAAGCGCAGGCCGAAATCCGTGAGCACCGGCATCACCATGTTGGGCAGAATCTCGCCTAGCATGATGGCGAGCCCGCCTTCGCCGCGCGCCCGCGCGGCCTTGACGAAATCCGTCGCGCTGAGGTCGACTGCAATTGAGCGCGCGATACGGTAGCTACCAGGCGTGTAGATCACCGCCGCCGTAAGAACCAGCACCGTGATTGAGGAGCCTAACGCGGCGACGACGACAAGGCTGAAGATCAATGTCGGCAACGAAATGAGCGTGTCCATCGTGCGGCTTAGCGCGGCATCGAGCGTTCTGCCGCGAACGGCCGCGAGCATGCCGAGCATCGTGCCGGCTCCGGAGGCGAGCAGTGCCGCCGGCAGTGCCACGCCGATGGTAAAGCGAGCACCATAAAGCACCCGGCTCAGCATGTCGCGGCCGAGATAGTCCGTACCGAGCGGAAACGCGGCGCTCATCGGCGCAAAGATATGGCGCGAGACGATGGCACCCTCGCCGTGCAATGCGAGCGCCGGGCCGAACACCGCGAGCGCGAAGCACGCGACGACCACCGCACCCGCCGCGAGGGCCACCGGCGAGAGGGGCGCGCGGCGGCGCCCGCGGATCGGCTCGTCACTCATGCCGGCCGGTCATCGGTGCCGCAGCCGCGGGTTCGCGAGCAATGCGATGACGTCGGCGACCAGCACTAGCAGCAGATAGGCGGTACAGAAAATCATCGCACAAGCCTGCACAAGCGGCATGTCGCGGGTGCTGACGGCATCGACCATGAGCTTCGCCAGACCCGGATAGCTGAAAACGGTCTCGACGATGACAACGCCTCCGAGCAGGAATGAGAGGCTGAGCGCCACCGCGTTAGCGACCGGCCCCAACGCATTGGGCAACGCATGGCGCAGCACGAGCCGTATCGGCCGCACGCCCTTCAGCGCCGCCATCTCGACATAGGAGGAGGAGAGTATGTTCACTAACGCCGCGCGCGTCATCCGTGCCATTTGTGCGAAGATCGCGAGCGAGAGGGTTGCGACGGGCAGCGCGTAGGCGCGCAACAGTTCGAGGAAGCTAGCGCCGCGCATCACCAGCGAGAGCGCCGGTAGCCAGCGCAGCCGCACCGCGAAAATCAATACCGCGAGCGTCGCGAAGAGAAATTCGGGAACAGAAACGGTCGCGATGGTCAGCATGTTGACGACGCGATCGTAAGTCGTGCCGCGCCAGATCGCCGCCGTGATGCCCACCAGGAGCGCCAGTGGCACCGTCACCACCGTCGTGAACAAGGCGAGCCTGAGCGAATTGATGAGCCGCCGCCCGACCAATGTCGCGACGCTCATGCCGTTCACGAGCGAGTGTCCGGCATTACCGTGCAGCAAACCCCAAAGCCAGTGCAGGTAGCGCAGCCAGGCGGGCTCGTTAAGGTGCAGCGCTGCGCGCAGCCCGGCCAGCGCCTGAGGTGTGGCGCCCTGGCCGAGGATCATCTGCGCCACGTCACCGGGCAGCATCTCGGTACCGGCGAAGACGAGAACCGAGACCGCAAGGAGCAGCAACAGGCTGATCGCAATGCGTCGGGCAATGAGCGCGGCAAGCGGCGGCGGGGCGCCGATCCGGCGCCGCCGCTCACCACCTGCCGCGATTGCTTCAGCCATCCACCCAGACATTCTGGGCGAAGTTGAAGCCCATCAGGTCGCCCGTCGGGATCGGGTAGAAGCCTTTCACCCGCGTCGAGTAGGCATCGAGATCGCTGATGAAGACCGGAATGCCGATGCCGGCATCATCCCGGATAAGCTTCTGCATCTCCGCATACATCTGCTTGCGCTTCGCAAGATCGGTCTCCGCACGCGCGGCGACAAGCAGTTTGTCGAACGTCGGGTTCTTGAAGTGACTCTCATTCCACGGCGCGGTGGACTGAAAGAACAGCGTCAGCAGGATGTTTGCGGTGGGGCGGGGGTTGATGTTGCCATAAGCGAATGGCGCCTTAAGCCAGTAGTTGGACCAATAGCCGTTAGCCGGCACGCGGTCGATCTGGATATCGAAACCGATCTTGCGAGCAGTATCCTGCAGAATCACCGCCATGTCTGGAGAGCCGGTGGCCGCGACGGAACTCACCAGCCGCACTTTGCTGCTGAGCATACCCGCCTTCTTGAGGTGAAATTTGGCCTTTTCCAGATCGAGCGCCCGCTGCGGCAGGCTCGCGTCGTAATACGGGTTGGAGGGCGCGACCGGCTGATCGTTGCCGACCGTGGCGTAGCCGAGGAAGACGCTGTCGCGGATGCGTTCGCGGTCCTGCAGGTACTTCATTGCCAGGACAAAGTCCGGATTGCCGATCGTCGGCGCATCAAGGTGCATGATCAGATCGGTGTAGTTGCCGGCCGCGGTGTTTAGCACCTCGAAGCCCTTGGCCGCCTTAATCTGCCGCGTGGCGAGCGGAGTGATACCGCTGGCGATGTCGATGTCGCCAGAAAGCAGCGCGTTGACGCGCGCGGCGTTGTTAGTGATGCCGAAGAATGTCACCTCGTCCAGGTACGGCTTGCCGTGGTGGAAATAGTGGGGGTTGCGTACCGCGATCGACCGGACACCAGGGCTGAACTCCTTGACCATGAACGGCCCGGTGCCGATGCCCTTCGAGAAGTCCTTCGTGCCATCCTTAACGATCACCATCTGGTAGATTGCGAGGAGGCTCGGCAGCTCGGAATTCGGGCCAGTGAGTGTGATGTGCACCTCGTGCGGCCCAGCAGCCTTGATCTCCTGCATCTGTGTGGCGATCGGCCGCACCACGGAACTGGTCGCGGGATCCTTGTGGCGAGCGAGCGAGAAGACGACGTCCGCCGAGGTGAAGGGTGATCCGTCATGGAAGGTGATGCCCTTGCGCAGCTTGATCACCCAGTTCTTCGCGTCCGTGGTCTCGACGCTCTGTGCCAGATCCGGCAGCGCGTTGAGGTGCCGGTCAAACACCGTCAGTCCGTTATAGAACATGAACAGGCGCGAGTAGTCGGTGGAGTTGGAGGCGTGCGCCGGGTCGAGCGTGTCCTTGGTGGAGGAGGCGTAGCCGGCGACGACCAGCTTGCCGCCGCGCTTTGGCGCCGGCGCCGCCTCCGCCGGCAGCACGAGACTGCCGGCCGAGACGAGGCCGCCGGCCATGGCCATGCCCAACAGCGAACGGCGTGAGGTGACAGGCAGGTCTCCGCTTAGCGCGGCGCCGCCGGGAAGGGTCGGCAGAATGTCATCAGACATGGTGAGCCCCGTTTGCTGTTTGGCGGCCACCCCGGCCGCGTCTGTCACGGTAGGAACCGGATGCGCGCAGTTTTCGCCGTAATCCCGTCCGCCCCGGCATGATCTGCTCTTTCGCGCCGGGATTTGGCAGTGACGCGCGGCCTCACTTGGCCGCCATGCGAAGGTTGCCGGCGTCTGCGATGTCAGCGAGAGCGGCAAGCGTCGCGACATGATAGTGCGGCTCAGCGACCTGCGCAGCGGTGATAGTGCCCCCATGACCGAGGCCCATGCGCCGTTCGACCCAAGCCACCGTGTAGCCGAGCCGGCGCGCGACGCCGATATCGTGGTATTGGCTTTGTGCCACATGCAGGATGTCGTTCATGCCATGGCCATCGCGGCTGAGGCGGCCGCGGGCGAAGGCGAAATAGGCGGGGTCGGGCTTCTCGCACAGCGCCTCGTCCACGCTCACCGTGTCATCGAAGGGCGAGCCCAGGGTCTCGATCATCGGGTCGAGCGCCCAGCGCCGGGCGTTGGTCATCGCCACCAGCTTGTAGCGCCGCTTGAGCCGACGCAGGGCCTCAGGCGCGTCCGGGAAGGCGGGCCAGGTCTGGCTCGCCTCACGGAAGGCACGCGCGATCGCGGCGTCCTCCGGCGCCCCGAGTTGTGGCGCAATGACGCCGTAGACGCGCTCCAGGTCGTCAGGGAAGAGCCAGGCGTCCTTGCTGCCGCGGGCCAGCCGGTAGGCGTCAAGGATCGCGCCATCGGTGGCATGCAGGCCGGTCTTGCCCCAGGCCTCGCGCAGGAAGCCGAGGATACCGGACTCGAAATCGATCAGTGTTCCAACCACGTCGAAGGTCAGAACCGCCGGCTCGCCACCCGTCGTCTCTTGCGCCGCCATTGCGCCTCTCCCCCTTGGTGTTATGGCGATTAGGATCGGCGCTGCGGCCGGGCGCGGCAAGGCGCCGCCGGGGCACCCCGGCGCAAGCCATGCCGTTCGGGAGGGTAAAATCGGCAGGATCGGTCGGGCCGGGGCTGCTTGTGCGCGTACGTCGCGCGAGACGGACGCCTAGCATCGCCTCCCGACATCGGAGAGGATCGCCGGCATGACCGAGCTCAGGCCCAAATACATCACCTTCGACTGCTACGGCACGCTGACGTGGTTCCGCATCGGCGACTTAACGCGCGAGATGCTGGCCGAGCGCGTGCTGGTG
The DNA here is from genome assembly GCA_021847175.1 of Pseudomonadota bacterium. Classification (GTDB taxonomy): domain Bacteria; phylum Pseudomonadota; class Alphaproteobacteria; order Acetobacterales; family Acetobacteraceae; genus JAJXXT01. Next base: position 8,547 of record JAJZUI010000035.1, on the reverse strand, counting down.
GGCACCATGGACGCGTTCATCCGCGACTTCGCCGCCTACCGCGTGGACGAGGTGCTGGGCGCCTGGCAGCCCTACGTCGACGTGATCAAGAACGCGCTGGAGCGTACCTGCAAGCGCCACGGGATCCCCTTCGTCGAGGCCGAGGGACAGCGTCTTTACGATGCCGTACCAACCTGGGGCCCGCATCCGGATGTGCCGGAGCCGCTGCGCCGCGTGGCCCAGCGCTATCCGCTCGTCATTCTCTCCAACGCCTCCGACAACCAGATTCACCATAACGTGCGGCTGCTGGGGGCACCGTTCCATGCCGTGTTCACCGCCGAGCAGGCGCGATCGTACAAGCCGCGGATGCGCGGGTTCGAGTACATGATGGAGCAGCTCGGCGCACGGCCGGAGGAGCTGCTGCACGTCTCCTCCAGCCTGCGCTACGACCTGATGACGGCAAAGGATCTTGGCATCCGCGACAAGGTCTTCGTCAACCGCAACTACGAACCCGGCAACCCGGCCTACGAGTACCACGAGGTCACGGGCATCGACGGCCTCGCGCGGCTGCTCGGGGTCTGATGCCGGCACGGTGGAGGATCGCGCGATGAAGCTCACGCCCTATTGGCTCGACACCGCCGAGCGTTTCGCCGGCGGTGCCGAGGGCAAGCTCGAGGGCGAGGCGGACGTGGTGGTGGTGGGCGGCGGCTTTGCGGGCCTCTCCGCCGCACACGCGCTGGGCCAGGCAGGGGCGCGCGTCGTCGTGCTCGAGTCCGGGCGCGTCGTGGGCGAGGCGTCCGGCCGGAATGGCGGGCACGTCAACAACGGCACCTCGGTGGGTTTCGCGGGGCTGGCGACGCGGCTCGGGACGGAGCGCGCGCGCTCCATCTACCAAGCGTACGACGCGGCGGTGGACACGGTAGAGCGGATCGTCGAGAGTGAAAAGATCGCCTGCGATTTCCGCCGTTGTGGCAAGATCAAGCTGGCCGCCAAACCGGCACATTTCGAGGCGATGGCGCGCGAATATGAAGCGCTACAACGCGATGCCGATCCCGAGACGGACCTGGTTCCGGGCTCGCGCATCCGCGAGGAAATCGGTTCCGAGCTCTTCCATGGCGGGCTCATCTATCGCAAGAGCGCGCAGATGCATGTCGGGCGTTTTGGTGCCGGACTCGCGGACGCCGCCGCGCGGCGGGGCGCGCGCATCTATGAGAGCGCGCCGGTCACCGCGATCGATCGTTCGGCCGGCGGCGCGTGGCGCATTGCCACGCCGCGCGGTAGCATCGCGGCCCGCCAGGTGTTGCTCGCCACTGGCGCGAGCCGGCAGGGGCCGTTCTTCTATTTCCGCCGCCGCGTGATCCCGATCGGGAGCTTCATCATCGCGACCGAGCCGCTAACGGCGGCGCAGCTCGATTCCATCATGCCGACGCGGCGCAATGCGACAACGACGAAGCATATCGGCAACTATTTCCGGATCGCGCCGGACAACCGGCTCATCTTCGGAGGCCGGGCACAGTTTGCTCTCTCCGACGCACGCTCGGACGTGAAGAGCGGGAAGATTCTCGAAGCGACACTGCACGCCACGTTCCCGCAGCTCGGCAGGCCGCGCATCGATTATTGCTGGGGGGGTACGATCGACCTCACGGCGGACCGGCTGCCGCGCGCGGGCGAGCATGAGGGCCTCTATTTCGCCATGGGCTTCAGCGGCCACGGCGTGCAGATGTCGGTGCACATGGGCCAGTGCATGGCCGCCGTGATGGGCGGCAATGTGGCGGCCAACCCATTGCGCGGGCTCTCTTGGCCGGCGGTGCCTGGACATTTCGGTCCACCCTGGTTCATGCCCTTCGTCGGTGCCTACTACCGGCTGCAAGACCACCTCCACTAAGCAGGCAGGCGCGTCAGGCGGCGAGTGCCTCGCCGAGGATGCCGATTGCCTCCTTAAGCTCGGCATCGGTGGTTACCAGTGGTGCCAGGAAGCGCACCACGTTGCGATGCACGCCGCATTTGATGATCAGCAGCCCCCGCGCGCGGGCAGCGTCAATCACGCGCTGTGCCCGGTCCGCGTCCGGCGCGCCCGCCGCGTCCACCATCTCGATCGCCTGCATGAAGCCGAGTCCACGCACCTCGCCGATTTCGGAATGTTCCTGTTGCAGTGTGCACAGCGCCGCGTTGAGCCGCTCGCCGAGGATGCGGCCACGGGCTAGCAGCTGGTCCTGCTCGAAGGCATCCAGCACCGCGAGTGCTGCGGCGCAGGCCAGCGCATTGCCGCCATAGGTGCCGCCGAGCCCACCCGGCGCCGGTGCATCCATGATCTCGGCGCGCCCGACGACGCCCGAAAGCGGCAGTCCGCCGGCAAGACTTTTTGCCACCGTCACGAGGTCCGGCGTGATGCCCGCGTGTTCGAAGGCGAACATTCGCCCGGTGCGGCCGAAGCCGCTCTGGATCTCGTCGAGGATGAGCACGATGCCCTGCTGCCGGGCCAGGTCCTGCAGCGCGCGCAGAAAATCCCTGGGCGCGGGGAGGAAGCCGCCGTCGCCCTGCACCGGCTCGACCAGGATCGCCGCGACGCGATCCGGCATGACCTCGGTCGCGAACAGCTCCTCGAGCGCCGCGAGCGACATCGCCGCCGTGGTGCCACGGTAAGGGTTGGGGAACGGCACGTGGAACACCTCCGGCGCGAAGGGGCCGAAATTCTGCCGGTACGGCGCGCTCATGCCGGTGAGCGTGGTGGCGAGCAGAGTGCGGCCGTGGAATCCGCCGCGGAAGGCGACGATCGCTGGGCGGCCGGTATGGGCGCGCGCGATCTTCACCGCGTTCTCGACCGCCTCGGCGCCCGAGGTGAGGAACAGCGCCTTGTACGCCGCACCCTGCCCGACCAGGGCGGAAAGCCGTGCCGCCAGTTCCACATAGGGCGGATAGGCCGCGACCTGGAACGCCGCGTGAGTGATGGCGCGTAGCTGCGCCTCCACGGCCGCGACCACGCGCGGATGGTTGTGTCCGACATTGAGCACGCCGATGCCGCCGACGAAATCGAGGTAGCGGCGCCCCTCCACGTCCCAGACCTGCGCGCCCTGGCCGCGCTGCAGAACCACCGGATGCGCCGTCAGCACGCCGCGCGGCACGGCGCGCTCGCGCAGTGCCAGGTAGCCTTGCGTATCGTTGATCGCATTCAGCATCGCATCTCTCCCGCAACGCGGCACTACCACCGAGGCGGGAAATCTAGGCGGCGGGGCGCCGCGCTTTCGGCTGCTTCACGGTCACGTCGGCCTGCAGGCTGCCGTTCCGCGCCGCCGCTACGGCAGGAAACGCTGCTAATCGTGCTCGCCGAAGAAACGCTCGATCGGGTAGTGCTGTTTAGAAAAAATGGTCTTGATGACCACGTAGCTGAAATATTTTTCGATCCCGATCCCGGCCTCCAGCAGACGCTCGATGATCTCCTGGTAGTGCGGCACGCTGCGCGCGACGAATTTCAGCAGATAGTCGTAGCCGCCGCTGACCAGGTGGCACTCGACGATCTCGTCGATTTTGCGGATGTGGTTCTCGAATCGCGCGAAGTCGCTGGAACGGTGGTCTGACAGCGTCACCTCGGTGAAGATGAGCTGCATGCTGCCCAGCTTCTGCATCTGGATCTGGGCGCCGTAGCCGGTGATGTAGCCCGCCTTCTCCAGACGCTTGACGCGCACCAGGCAGGGACTGGGCGAAAGTCCGACGGCATCGGCCAGCTCGACGTTGGTCACGCGCCCGAATTTCTGCAGGTGCGAGAGGATGCGCAGGTCGATCCGGTCCAGCTTCGGCGCGCCACCGACCATCAGGTGTCCAGGCTCATGCGCCATTCCCCCGCCCGCGCCGGCTCACGTTGCCCGGCGCGCCGACTTTAGGTTGGCACCGGCTGTCCCTCAATATCCCTGGCGGCGGTCGATCAGGCCAACGAGCGCCTCACCGGTGCGGTGGCGGCAGATATTGGCGATCACCGCAGCGGCGCCGCCCTCCGCCTCGGAGGAACTGGCGATATGTGGCGTCAACCACACGCGCTCGTGCTCCCAAAGAGGGTGGCCGGAGGGTGGTGGCTCAGGCTCCGTCACGTCCAGCACCGCACCAGACAGACGGCCCGTGTCGAGGGCAGCGAGTAGATCCTCGAGAACGAGATGGCCGCCGCGCCCGGCGTTCACCACGGCGGCGCCGGCTGGGAGAGCCGCAAAAAGCTTGGCGTCGAGCAGCCCTTCGGTTTGTGGTGTGAGCGGCAGTAGGCAGACCAGGATGTCGCAGCCGGCGAGGAATGCCGGAAGCTGTGCGGCACCGGCGAAGCATGCCACACCATGCATCGTTCGCGGCGTGCGACTCCAGGCCCGCCGCGGGAAGCCGAAGGGGGCGAGCCGCTCCAGTGCGCCGCGGCCCAACTCGCCCATGCCCATCACGCCGACACCACGGTCGGCGGCATGCGGCACCGGGTCTTCGAGCCAGATCCCCCGGCGCTGCCGCGCAAGATAGGGCTGCATCCCGCGATGCAGCGACAGCACGGCCCAGGTCACGTATTCGGCCATGCCCGCGACGAGGCCCGGCTCCACCATCCGCACCACCGGCAGGGCTGCCGGCACACGCGAAAGGTCGAATTGGTCGACACCCGCCGCGACCGAGAACAACACCTCGAGATTGTCAAAGCGGTCGAGATCGTCCGGCAGCAGCCACGCCGCGAGGTAACGAATGTCTTCAGGGTCGCCGATCGCGGGCCAGACGCGGAATTCCAGCTCCGGCAACTGCTCGGCGAAGCGGCGCCGCCACACGGCGGCCCGCGCGGCTGTGGACTTGAAGAGGATCGCCTCGCCCATCAGCCGAGCGCGTGGCTTGCCAGCGCATAGACGCGCGGCTGGCCGCGGTGGCGCGCGGACGGCGCCAGCCCCCGCCGCATGAACGTCACGGTCCCGGCATCCGCGAGTCCGAGCCGCAGCAGCCAGGGAACGAGGCCGGCCTCCTCCGGCACATCGATGCGCATGAACTGGCCGGCGTGGCTACCAAGGTGATACAGGATCATCGCCTTCGCACTCGCGGCGTCCGGGGCCTCGACCGGGCCGATAAGCAACCCGTGACCGAACCGGCGCAGCAGGGCAAAGCCGCGGATGGTACCGGCACGGTCCAGCACCACGCCGCTGCCCGCCTTCAGCAAGGCGGCGAACACCCGGGAGCGGTCCCAGCCGGTCGCCGCGCGATCGAGAGCCGCGAGCATCGCTGGGTCGCTCCGCCCGATGGGGCGCAGCCGCTCGCCGGCACCCAGCGCCAGAACCCCAGGGCGAAACGCGGCACCCTGCACTTGGCGCACGACCCCAACCGTCTCGAATCCCAGCGAAGTGTAGAGCGAGAGTCCCGCTGGCGTGCCGTGCAGGGTGACCGAGCGGCCTCGCAACGGCCTGAGCGCTGCCTGCGTGAGCCGCCGGCCGAGGCCCCGGCTCTGGGCCGCGGGGTCGACCACGATCATGCCGATGCGCGCGTCCGCAGTGCCATAGGTCCAGCGCAGCGCGGTGCCGATCAGCTTGCCGTCCGCCTCTGCCGCGACGCCGGAGCCGAGGCGCAGTGCCAACGCCCAGTCCTCCCGCCGGTGCGGCCAGCCAATGGCGCGGGTGAGGCCATAGGCGGCTGCAAGATCCTTGATGGTGAGAGGGCGCAGCACAACCTGGCTGCGAGGCGGCGTGCGCACGCGCTACATCATCCCGGGCGGTACGAGTGGGCTGCCATCGACGAGGCGCGCATAGCGGAACGGTGCCGGATCGACCAGGGGTGTGTCGCCGGTCACCAGGTCGGCGGCAAGCCGGCCGGCGCCGGGGCCGACGCCGAAACCATGGCCGCTGAACCCGGTGGCGAGGTAGAAGCCCGGCAGCCGGTCCACCACCGAAATGACGGGCACCGCATCCGGGGTAGAGTCGATCCAGCCGCCCCAGACACGCGCGGCACGTAGGCCGGCGAGCGCGGTATAGGTCCTGGTCACGCGCGCCAGCGCGGGCGCGACGATAGCGGTGTCGGGCGGCGGGGCGAATTCACGGTGGCGCTCGAACGGCGTCGCGGCGTCGAGCGACCACCGCCCGGCCAACGCCTCGGGACCGGAGAAGAATGAGCGACCGATGCCCATGCGCAGGCTATTCCGCCGCGAGCGGAACATCGGCCAGAACTGCCGCGTGTAACGGAGCCCCTGCGGCGTGATGTCGAGCCGGCCGCGATCCTGAGCAGCGACGATGTAGCCGCCGTCCGGGCAGCGCGTGAGGGTGAAGTCGGGCGTGACCAGGCCGCCGGGTGTCACCTTCGCCGCCGGCGCGGTTCGGAAGATGGTCGAGCGCACGCCGGCCTGCGGCAGATCGAGATCATGCCGGCGGCAGAACATCGAGGCCCAGGCCCCGGCGGCGCACAACACGGCGTCCGCGGCGATGCGCCCCCGTTCGGTCACCACGCCGCACACCCGCCCAGCCGTGATGTCGAGGCCGCGCACGGCACAGTTCTGCAGCAGCGTGACACCGCGATCCCGCGCGGCAGCGGCGATCGCCGGGGCGGCAAGCCAGGGTTCCGCACGCCCGTCTCGTGGCGAGTGCACGCCGCCGATCCAGTCCTGTTCGTTCCCGGGCGTCAACGCCCGTGCTTCGGCAGGACCGATGACGCGGCTGCCCACCTGGTATGACTGCGCCCTCGCAATCCAGGCCTCCCAGGTTGCCAGCTCCTTGGCATCCTTAGTCACGTAGACTAGGCCGCTGCGCTCGAACCCGAGATCGCGGCCGGTCTCCCGCCCGAGTTCCTCCCACAGCCGCATGCTCGCCACCATCAGCGGCAGTTCGCGGATGTCGCGGTTTTGCTGCCGGCACCAGCCCCAATTGCGCCCGGACTGCTCGCCGCCGACGCGCCCCTTCTCCAGCAGCGCGACGGCAAGGCCCCTGGCGGCGAGATAGTAGGCCGCAGCGGTACCGACGATGCCTCCGCCGATCACCGCGACATCGACGCGGGTGGGCAGGGATGCGTCGCCGGTAACCGTCTCGATCGCCGGTTCGAGGAGCATGTCTGCGCTCATGCCAGGCCGCCGACATGGAATGCCTTGACCTCGAGGTACTCTTCCATGCCGAGATGCGAGCCCTCGCGTCCGAGGCCGGATTGCTTAACGCCGCCAAAGGGTGCGACCTCCATCGAGACGCTGCCGGTGTTAAGGCCGACCATGCCGAACTCCAGCGCCTCCGCGACGCGCCAGGATCGGCGCAGATTCTCGGTGTAGAAATAGGCGGCGAGGCCGTAGGGCGTGGCGTTGGCGATGCGGATCGCTTCCTCCTCGGTACGGAAGCGAAACACCGGTGCCACTGGGCCAAACGTCTCCTCGTTGGCGAGTCGCATGTCGGTGGTGGCGCCAACCAGCACCGTCGGCTCGACGAACTGGCCGCCGCGTGCGTGTCGGCCGCCCCCGACCACGGCCATCGCGCCGTGTGCCAGCGCGTCCTCGACATGGCCGAGCACCTTCTTCGTCGCCGCCTCGGTGATGAGCGGGCCGATGGTCACGCCGGGTTCCGTCCCCGCGCCGACCGTGAGCTTCTCGACCGCGCCAGCGAGCCGGTCGAGGAAGGCGCTGTGGATGCCCTCCTGCACCAGGATGCGGTTGGCACAGACGCAGGTTTGGCCGGCGTTGCGGAACTTGCTTGCCATGACGCCGGCGATTGCGGAGTCGAGATCCGCGTCATCGAAGATGATGAAGGGCGCGTTGCCGCCCAACTCCAGGCTCAGCCTTTTGACGCTATCAGCGCACTGGCGCATCAGGAGCCGCCCGACCGCCGTCGATCCGGTGAAGGAGAGCTTGCGCACGGCAAGCTCCGAGGTGAGCGCGCCGCCGACCTCCGCCGGCTCGCCGGTCGCGACGTTGAGCACGCCCGGTGGCAGTCCGGCCCGCTGAGCGAGCACCGCGAGCGCGAGGGCGGAGAACGGTGTGAGCTCGGAAGGTTTCACGATCACGGTGCAGCCCGCGGCAAGCGCTGGCGCGCATTTGCGTGTGATCATCGCGGCCGGGAAATTCCACGGCGTGATCGCGGCGGAAACGCCCACCGGCTGGCGTAGCACCAGGATGCGGCGGTCCGCCGTCGGAGCGGGCACGGTCTCGCCGCGCACGCGGCGCGCCTCCTCCGCGAACCATTTGACGAAGCTGGCGGCGTAGAGGATCTCGCCGCGCGCCTCCGCGAGCGGCTTGCCCTGTTCGCGCGTCATGATGAGTGCCAGGTCGTCGGCGTTGGCGAGCATCAGATCGAACCAGCGCTCGAGAATGTCGGCCCGCTCCTGCGCCGGGCGTGCACGCCAGGCAGGCCACGCTGCCTCCGCGGCGGCGACCGCCAAGCGGGTCTGGGCCGCGTCGAGTCCCGGCACATGGCCAAGTGTGCTTCCGTCTGCGGGGTCCAGCACGGCGATGCGCACACCGGCGGGCCCATTCTCGATCCAGTCCGCGCCGATCGCCGCGGCCTCGACGAACAGAGAGGGGTCGCGCAGTTTGCTGGCGAGGCTCATCGGTATTTCCTGCATGCCAGCACGCTACGAGGTGGGGCTGCTTTTGTTATGCCGTTCCAG
>JAJZUI010000262.1 GCA_021847175.1 Pseudomonadota bacterium | reverse complement strand
CCATGTTCTTGGATATCGACGGGAACCGGGTCTTCGCCCTCAGCTTCGGCAGCGCGAAACGCACCTTGCTGGCGCATAGCGGCTGGATCGGCAATTTCGAGGACTGGATCGGTGCGCTGGGGCCGCTGAGCGAGACCTGGCGCACCGTCGTCTACGACCATCGCGGGGCGGGCGAGACGCAGGTTCCGGTCGAGAGGATCTCCCACGAGGCTCTCGTCGCCGACGTGTTCCGCGTGATGGACTCGCTGGGCATCGACCGGTGCGTCCTCGCTGGGTTCTCGCGCGGCACCACGACTGCGCTGCGAGCGGTGCTGCAGCATCCCGAGCGCTTCGATGGCCTGGTCCTGATGAACGGCTACGGCGATGTCCGCCAGCCGGACGCGACGCCGCAGCCACGCCCGGCACCTTCCCGATGGCCGGGCGAAACATTCCGCGACCGTCTGCGGTGGTTTGCCGGGCGGTGTCTGCCGGAACCGGATTCCGAGCACGTCAAGCGCTGGGCGGTGAACATCCTGAGCCGTTCCACGGAGGAAGTCGCCGACCGCATCATGACGATGCAGCCGCTGGAGACCATCGACTGGGAGACCCGGCTGCCGCGGCTAAGCCTGCCGACCCTCATCGTCCACGGCGCGCTCGATCCATTCTACGACACCGAGACGATGCGCTACGTCCATTCGCTGATCCCGGGCAGCGAACTCGTGATCCTGGAAGGCACAGGCCATCTGCCGGCGATGACCCGGCCGGACGACGTCGCGAAGCTGATCAACCGGTTCTTCGCGGACAAGGTCTGACCGGGCGCCCCCGGCGCGGCCGGCCCCGGGCGGAAGCTCGTCGCCCGAAGGCGAGTGCTCTTCCGTTACGCGGTCGCGACCCCGTTCTGCATGCCACCCTGGCCCTGCGCTCGGCGGCTCTGCCACAGCGCGAGGAAGTCGATCGGCTGCAGCAGCACCGGTGGGAAGCCGCCGTCGCGCGTCGCGGTGGCGAGCACGTCGCGCGCGAACGGGAACAGCAGGCGCGGGCATTCCACCAGCAGCACCGGCTCCACGCTCGCCTCGGGAATGCCGTTCAGCGTGAACACGCCGGCATAGACGAGGTCGGCGAGGAAGATGCGCGTGGCCTCCGTCCCCGGCGCGGGTGCCGGGTCGAACGCCTCGGCGCGGATCGCGATGCCGACCTCGAAACTGTTCTGCCCCTCGGCCACCCGGCGGGCCTGCACGTCGAGATTGATGTCCACGCGCGGCGGCTGGCGCAGCGTGGTGTAGACCAGCGGCGCCCCCGGCACCTCGAAGGACAGGTCCTTCACGTATTGCAGGTTCACGACCAGGGGCGCGGCGGCCTGTTGCTGGGCGCTGGGTTGGGCAGTCTCGGACATCGGCATCTCCGCAAAACTGCGCCGCGGTAGCACGGTCCCGCGGTTCGGGCCAACCGCGGCGGACCTAGACCCGCCAGGAAATCGCCTCGGGCGGCGCCGCCGTGGGGTCGCACAGCAGCCAGGTGCCGTTGGCGACGGAGATCCCGGTCATCGCCATGATGAAGCCCCAGTGGCACACGACCAGCGTCGCCGACCAGTCCGCGAGCGCGGCCTGCGCGTCGCGGAACCGCGTCGCGCGCTCCACCACGCTGTCGTGCGGTTCCGGCGCCTCCGGCCACCAGCGCTCGTCCAGCGGCGAGAAGTCGAGGTGCGGCCACATCGTCTCCAGCCGGGAACGCGGCGTGCCGACATCGCAGGTGAAGGCGTAGCGCTCGCGCACCAGCGGCTCGACCTCGACCTTGAGGCCGAGCGCCTCGGCGATCGGGCGCGCCGTCTGCAGCGTGCGCGTGTAGGGGGAGGCGACGATGCGGCGGATCCCCGCGGCGGCCAGCGCCTCGGCGGCGCGGCTGGCCTGCGCGTGGCCGAGTTCGGTCAGCCGCGGATCCTCGATGCCCGGGTCGCGCCGGGTCTCGCCGAAATGCAGGTTGAACTCGCTCTGGCCGTGGCGCAGCAGGATCATCTCGCGCGCCTAGGTAGCGGAGCGCTCACCTGTCGCCAAGGATGACCGTGAGGTGCCAAGGATGACCGGGAGGTAACGTCCGGCATGATTGTGCCACAGTGATCAGCACCCTATGTCGATCCCAAACGCGGGCGCCATCCGGCGGCGCCCTCGTGCCGGGCGTGGCAGCGAGGTGATGTACCCGAAATGACGGGATCAGGCAGTTTTCCGGTCGATATCGTCCTGTTCGCCATGGTGGCCGTGTTCCTGGCGCTGCGGCTGCGCAGTGTGTTGGGCCGCCGCCAGGGCTTCGAGCAGCCGATCCGCCAGCAGCCGATGCCGATGCCGGGCGGGCCGGTCATCGAGGGCCGCGCCGAGCCCGTGCCGGCGCGCCCCGTTCCGGACCCGGCCTCGCCGCTCGGCCAGACACTGCTGGCGATGGGGCGGATCGACCACAACTTCACGCCGCAACGTTTCCTCGACGGCGCGGAGGCAGCGTTCCGCATGATCGTCGCCGCCTTCGCCGCCGGCGACCGCGCCGCGCTGGCGCCGCTGCTCACGCACGAGACCATGGCCGGGTTCGACGCCGCGATCGCCGCGCGCGAGGCGGCGGGCGAGCGCCAGCTGACCGAGATCCGCGGCATGCACGCGATCGAGATCGCGGACGCGGCGCTCGCGGGCACGCGTGCGCAGATCCAGATCCGCATCGTTTCCGACCAGGTGAGCCGCACGCTCGGCAAGGACGGCGCCATCGTCCACGGCACCGAGGCGGTGACCGAGATCACCGACCTCTGGACGTTGGAGCGCGATCTCGCCCAGCCCGATCCGACCTGGCGGCTCGCGGCCGCGCGCAGCGCCTGATGCGCCGCGCCTTCGTCGCCCTCGGCGCGATCGCGCTGCTGGCCGGTTGTGCCGTGCAGCCGCCGGTGGTGCTGCCGCCGCCACCGGTGCCGGTGCCGCAGGGCCAGGGGGTCGCGTTCACGCCGGTCCCGTTCTCCGAGATCCCGGGCTGGAACACGGACAACCTCGCCGCCGCGCTGCCGCCCTTCATCGGCGATTGCGACACGCTGGCGGGCCACCCCAACACGGTGCTCGGCGGCGCCGGGCTTGCCGCGGCCATCGCCGGGCGCGCCTCGCCCTGGCGGCTCGCCTGCGGCGAGGCCCGCGTGGTGCCGCCGGGCGACCCCGCCGCCGCGCGCGCCTTCTTCGAGCATTCGTTCAACGCCTATCTCGTCTCCCAGGACGGTTCCGCGGCCGGGCTCTTTACCGGCTATTTCGAGCCGCAGTTCGACGGCTCGCTCACGCGCGGGGGGCCGTACCAGACGCCGATCCTGCGCCGCCCGCCGAACCTGCGGCAGGGCGAGGTGCTGCCCACGCGCGCCGCCATTGAGCACGGCGCGCTGGCAGGCGAACACCTCGACCTGCTGTACCTGAAAAGTCCGATCGACGCGTTCTTTCTCTCGGTGGAGGGCGCCGGGCGAATCAGGCTGCCGGACGGCAGGGTGATCCGCGTCACCTATGACGGGCAGAACGGCCGGCAGTATGTGCCGATCGGGAAGGTGCTGGTGGACCGTGGCGCGATGACCATGAAAGAGGTCACGATGCAGTCCATCCGAAACTGGCTCGTGGACCATCCCGGCCAGGCGCAGGGGGTGATGGACCAGAACCCCGCCTACGTGTTCTTCCGCATCGAGAAGGGTTCGACCGACATCGGCCCGCCCGGCGCGCTGGGCACGCCACTCACGCCGGACCGCTCGCTCGCGGTGGACAAGGCCTACCTGCCGCTCTCCGCCCCCGTCTTCGTGGTGACGACGGACCCGGTGACGCGCCAGCCGATCGAGCGGCTGATGGTGGCGCAGGACCTCGGCGGCGCGATCAAGGGCGCGGTGCGCGGCGACATCTTCTTCGGCTGGGGCAAGGCCGCGGAGGAGCGCGCCGGCAGGATGCGCGAGCAGGGCCAGGCCTACGTGCTGCTGCCCAAGACCTCCGCGGTGGCGCAGGGGCGCTGACGCCCGCCGCGCCACCGGCGGACCATTGTGTCGATTGTGTCGATTGTGTCCATTGTGTCCGGGAGGTCAGCGGTGTCATGGGCGCTCGCGGGCGGACGGTGACGCGGGGCTGAACCGGAGGGATGTCCCGCGCTTCCGGGACCAGTTCCGGACGCGGATTGGATCGGATCGGGTGACTCCGAGGCCGCGCCAGTGGGGATAGGCTTCTCATCCCTGGGTTTCCATCGGGGGTTTCCATCCGGGGTTTCCATCCGGAGGATCCCTGGGCGGAGGCAGGCCGCGTGCTGCTGGCGGCTCTCACCTCGGCGCACCGCCGCGCATGGATCGCTACCCCGGACACAATGGACACAATG
>JAJZUI010000261.1 GCA_021847175.1 Pseudomonadota bacterium | reverse complement strand
AGGAGCGGATCCGTCTGGCCCCATTCCAGCGGCATCCAGTAGCGCCCGTCCGCGGTGAACAGGTCGAGCCACTCGTCGAAGCGTTGCTCGTCCAGCAACCGCGCCTCGCGCACGACGAAATCCGAGATCATGGCGGCATCCGGTGCGTTCATGCCGCATCCACCATGAAGCGCAGCCACGCCTGGTATTGGTTGCGCATCTGTGCCTCGGTGGTGCCATTCCAGACGCTCGTCCCGTGGTCGAATTCGCCTGGCGCATAGAGGCGTTGCATGTTCACCCATGGGTTGGCGTCGACATGCAGCGCCTCCTGCGCCCGCTCGTACATCTCGAGGTCGTCGTGACCCACCGGCGAGGTCGGCGCGTTGATCAGACGTGAGTAGAGCACCGTCCGCTCCAAGATCTTGTCGGGCGCGCCCACCAGTCGGAATGTCCAGGACTCCACCATGGTCCGGTCAGCCGCCACCGGCTTGAAGATGCGCAGCGCCTGGATCGGTCCCTTCATCGTCATATTCGGGAAATAGACCGTGTTGTGCCGGTTCTCACCGAGGATCGCCTTGGCCCGGTCGGGGCCGTAGGCCGCCTCCATCGCCTCCCAATAGCCGGGAATCGATGAATAGTTCGAATGGATCGATTGTGAAACACCTGTATGCCCGTGGCCGTTCGCCCACGTGCGGATGCCCATGTTCTGATAGAACTCATAAGAAGAGACAAAGGGCGCATAGATCTCTACCGCCGGGTGCCTCGGTGCGTCGGCCGAGAGGCCGAGCTTGTTCCACACCTCGACGGCCGTGCCCGCGCTGCTCTCATGCGCCACCATCGGATGCATCGTGTCGGTCAGGTTCTCGACCAGCATCTTCCAGTTGCAGCGGTGCATGTAGCGCAGAACGCCACCGGCGACCTCAAGCTTCCCCACCGGCGAGCGGTCCACCATGTTGTCGATCGTGGAAAGGCTGTCGCCGAAATAATGCGCGAAGGAGATACCCGTCTCGTCGAGGCGCGCGAACACGAAGTCGCGATAGATCTCGACGGCACCGACCGGTCTCATCCCCGCGCCCGCCTCGGTCCCGGCGAGTGACGCCTCCTTGTACCCGTCCGGAACCGGGATGGCGGCAATCGAACCGTCGGTGCGGAACGACCAGGCATGGTATGGGCAGCGGAAGAACCGCCCGGTGTTGCCGCAGGTTTCGCCCGCGATCTTCACGCCGCGGTGCGGGCAGCGGTTGTAGAGCACACGCACGGAGCGGTCGGTGTGACGCACCATCACCACCGGCTCGGTCCCCACGGTGGTGGTGAAAAAATCGCCGATCTCCGGCACCTGGCTCGCATGCCCGACATAGACCCAGGTACGTCGGAACAGCCGCTTCATCTCGAGATCGAAAACAGCAGGGCTGGTATAGACATCGCGGTGCACCGCTGTGTCGCGCACCAGACCCGCGACGTCACGCCCCGCGATTTCCTGGCCTCGCGGCATGTCGTTCATGCAGCCGTCTCCAGGGTTGCGAGAGTCGCGAGAGCGCCGTCGAGCGCCTTGCCAGCCTCATCGGCCAGCGCCGCCTCGCGCAGCCGGCGAAGCCAGGCGGCCGCGTCCTCGCGTCCCGCCAGCAGCGGCAGTGCGCCCGTCACGCGGGCGAACTTGCTCTCGCCGCGCGCGTGCGTGTCGCTGTAACCCTTCACCAACCGCCGGCAGCGCAGCAACTCCAACGCGAGCGCCGGATCGCGCGACGACTCGCTTGCCACGAGGTCGAGCCAGTTGCGCAGGAAATCCGCCTCGCGCTCATGCCGCAGGAGCTTCCGCCGCCAGGGCCGCATTCCCGCGACGATGTAAAGCTGAAGGAAACCCCACAGCCGTGTCGTGCGTACGCGCCGCGGCTTCTCGAACCATCCCTTCAGCAGGCCTGAAAGAACCGGGGATCGCTCGACTCTCTTGCCCCAGCGCGCCGGCAGCGTGCCGCAGATCTCGGCAACGCGCGGATGCATGAACTCGGTCGCGTCCAGCACCTGGTCTTCGCGCACGCCGACCTCGCGCCGCACCCGTGCCAGCCGTGCCGAGCGCGTCTTGAGGTCCGCGACACGGATGACGTCGTCATAGGCCATCGCGACCGCCACCTGCCGCGCCGCCTCGGCGGCGAGCGAAGGCTCAAGCGCCGCCAGCCTCGCCACGTGATCGAGATACTCGGCCGCATAGTCGAGGTCCTGATAGTCCACGAGGCGCGCGATGCCATGCCGCACCATGTCCCGCGCCTCGGCCGGAAAGTCCTTCTCGATCCGCTCCAGCAACGAGGCGAGTCGTGCCCGTTCCGCCGCCGTGCCACCCAGGATCGCGCCGCTCGCCGGCGCCGGCACTTCCGCTGTCCGCACTTCCGCCTTGAACCCGGCGTCGAACGCGGCGAGGCTTGCCGTCACGCCCACTCCGCCCTCGCGGATCGTTGTCTCGAACGCGTCGCGCGAGAAGGGAAGCGCACCGGAGGATGCCAACGCCCCGAACAGGGAGGCGGAGATCACGCTGCCGTTCGCCTCCGCCAGCGCCTGCATATCGGCGGCGATCAGCTTGCGGGACGCGAAGCGCATCGCCTCCAGAACCGGCCGTCCGTCGATCGTCCCATCGCCCGGGCTCGCCTTTTCCGGCACCGTCAATGCGCGATGCGTGGAGGCGACCATCACCGTGCGCTCCGGCGTGACCAGGCCGCGCTGGATGGCTCGCCCCGCCTCCATCAGTTCGGCGGCCACCACCACATCGACATCGCCTGGCACAGGCATCAGCGACAGCACCGGCAGCGAGTTCCCGCGGGGGCGGATCAGTTCCACATAATAGATCGTGGCCCCGGTGCGCTGCGCCACGCCGGGGACGGAGGTGGTCTGCGCCACCCACCCCTCGCGTTCCGCCATGGCAACGACCCAGTCCGCCAGCACGCCGCCGCCCTGGCCGCCCATTGCCAGGATCGCGAGCGTGATCGGCCGATCGCCCGAGAGGTTCACGCCGTCCATGCGTCACCTCGCTTCCGTTGGGTGGCGCGCATCAGACCGCAAGCCCCAGCCGCCCGCGCTCGCGACGAGCCTGCAGCCAGGCGATAACGCGCCCGCGCACACGCGCCCACCAAGCCTCTGCCCGCGCCGGGTTGTGTACTACGTCGGCGCGGTAGAAGGAGGGGCACAGCACCGCCGCTTCCGCCACCTCGCCGCAATTGCCGCAACCCACGCAACTCTGGTCGATCGCCGCGACCGGATCTTCCTTCAGCGGGTCGGTCGAGCGTTTGACGGAAAGGGAAGGACAGCCGGAGAGCCGGATGCAGGCATGGTCGCCGGTGCACACATCCTCGTCGACGCCGAAACGCGGCTTCACCCGCCGCTCGCCCTTCTTCACGGCGGCTGCGAACTCCGGCCGCTCGCGACGCTGCCGGTTGAGCATGCATTCCGAGGAAGCAACGACGAATTTCGGCCCCTCTTCCTTTGTCGTCAACGCCTCGCGCAGCGTGTCGCGCATTTTGGCTACATTGTAGGTCCGCTCCAGCGTCCGCACCCAGGTGCCGCCCACGCCGCGGATCGCCGTCTCGATCGGGTGCTTGGTGCTGCGCATCCTGTTGTCGGCGCGCGAGGACAGGATGTCCTGCCCGCCGGTTGCCGCGGAATAGTAGTTGTCCACGACAAGGACGACGCCGTCGTGCTTGTTGAAAACAGCGTTGCCGATGCCGTTCAGCAGGCCGTTGTGCCAGAACCCGCCGTCGCCCATCACCGCGATCGGCCGTTTACTCGCCTTCACCTGCAGCGCGGCGGTGGAGGAGGGGCCGAGCCCGTAGCCCATCGTCGTCGCCCCGATCTCGAAGGGCGGATTGATCGCGAAGAGATGGCAGCCGATGTCGGCGCCGATGTGGTGCAAGCCGAGTTCCTTCTGCACCAGGGTCATCGCGGAAAAGATCGGCCGTTCGGGGCAGCCGGTGCAGAAGCTCGGCGGCCGCGGCGGCACCGTCTTGCCGAGGGCTCTCACACGCTCGTCGGCGAGCACCGCGGCGGGCGAAGGTGCCGGTTGCATGCCCGTCGCGATCGCGGGCGCGGCACTCTCGACGAACGCGCGGATACCCGCGGCGAGAACGCCTGCCGTGTATTCCCCGGCCATCGGCAGTATGCCCTTGCCGTGCAGCGGCGTCTGCACATCCGCCCGCCGAAGCTCGGTCGCCAGAGCCTGCTCGATGAACTCAGGCTGACCTTCCTCCACCACCAACACGCCTTTCTTGCCGGCGCAGAACGCAACCAGCGCCTCCGGCACCAGCGGATAGGTCACGTTGAGCACATGCAACGGTACCCGCGTGTTTCCCCATACGTCGGCGAGGCCGAGCCCTTGCAGCGCGCGGATCACGCCGTTGTACATGCCGC
>JAJZUI010000260.1 GCA_021847175.1 Pseudomonadota bacterium | reverse complement strand
GGATGCCAGTGCTTGAGCAGAACGATATAGACGGCATAGCAGGCCGAGGCCGCGAGCATCAGCAGGTCGCCCGCATTCACCCCGCCCGAGGCCAGCATCGCCAGGTGCCCGCGCGACACCACCACGGCCACCCCCGCCAGTGAGATCAGGCCGCCGACCACCGCGCCCGCCGTCAGCCGATGCCCCAGCAGCGCGATCGAAATCCCCAGCACGATCAGCGGCATCACCGCCTGGATCAGGCCGATATGAATCGCCGAGGTGAAGCGCGCCGACATGTACATCAGCCCGGGAAACGCCGCGAAACCCAGCAGTCCGAGCACCGCGAGCCGCCCGACCTGCCGGCGGATCGCGTCCCGGTTCGCATACACGCCCCGCGCCACGAACGGCGTCAGCAGCGCGATCGCCAGCACCCAGCGCCAGAATGCCATCGCCGCCGGCGAAATCACGCTCGCCGACGCCTTCGTCGCGATGGCGTTCCCGCCCCAGATCAGCGCCGCGATGAGAAGAGAACCGTAATCCATGCCCCCGGACCGTGCCTTCCCTCACCCGCGCTCGCTGTCGAGGCTTGCCATCTGCGCGGCGGCGTAGCGCTCGCCGGCCGCGGCCCCCTTCGGCACCGCGCGCTCGATGGCCGCCATGTCCGCCGCGTCCAGCGCCACGTCGAGCGCCGCCAGCGTTTCCGCCAGCTGCCCGCGGCGCCGCGCGCCCAGCACCGGCACGATGTCCTCGCCCCGTGCCAGCACCCAGGCGATCGCCAGCCGCGCCACGCTCAGCCCGCGGGAAGCGGCGATGCCGCGCAGCGCCTCCACGAGCGCCAGGTTCGCCTCGAGATTCCCGGCCTGGAACCGCGGCCCGTGTGCGCGCCAGTCCCCCGTGGCCGCCGCATCCGCCCGCCAGTTCCCGCCCAGCAGGCCGCGCGACAGCACGCCGTACGCGGTGATCCCGATCCCCAGCTCCCGGCACGTCGCCAGCACCCCGTCCTCGATGCCGCGCGACAGCAGCGAATACTCGATCTGCAGGTCGACGACCGGGTGCACCGAAGCAGCCCGCCGCAACGTCTGCGAACCAACCTCGGAAAGCCCGACATGCCGCACCCAGCCCCGGCGCACCATGTCCGCGATCGCTCCCACCGTCTCCTCGATGGGCACGCGCGGGTCGAGCCGCGCCGGGCGGTAGATATCCACGTAGTCCACGCCCAGCCGCTGCAACGTATAGGCCAGCGAGTTCCTCACCGCCTCAGGCCGCGCGTCGAACCCCACCCAGCCGCCGCCGGCGTCGCGCATGGCACCGAACTTCACGCTGAGCAGCACGCGCTCGCGCGGAATGGTCCGCAGCGCCTCCCCGATCAGCATCTCGTTGTGGCCCATGCCATAGAAATCGCCGGTGTCGAGCAGCGTGACGCCCGCCTCCACCGCGGCATGGATCGTCGCCAGGCTCTCCGCGCGATCCGCCGGCCCGTACATGCCGGACATGCCCATGCACCCAAGCCCGACCGCCGAGACCATCGGCCCCGCCGCACCCAACCGCCGCAGTTTCATCCGCTCCCCCACCTCCGACACGGCACGATAGGGTGCGCCGGCCCCACAGGGCTAGTTCGCCAGCGCCTTGATCCGCGCGAGCACCTCGCCCGGGCCAAGGGCGGCCATCGTCGCGTCGATGGGCGGGCTCGTCGTCCGCCCGGTCAGCGCCGCGCGCAGCGGCTGCGCCACGTCGCCGAGCTTCACACCCTGCGCCTCGGCGAAACTGCGCAGCGCCGCGTCCAGCGCGCCCCGGGAAAAATCCGTCTCCACCAGGACGCCCGCGAACTCCTGCAGCATGGTCCGGCTCTCGCCCGTGAGCAGCGCGGCCGCCTTTGCCTCCATCGGATTGGCCGGCGCCGCCAGGAACCGCGCGCCCTCCACCAGCTCCAGCAGCGTCCGCGCCCGCTCCTTCAGCACCGGCATGATCGCCAGGAGCTTCTCCGCGTCGATCTCCGGTGCCCGCGCGCGCACCTCGGCCACCAGCCGCTCATCCTCGGCGCGCCGCAGCCACACCCCGTTCACATGCCCGAGCTTGGCATAGTCCATCCGGCTCGCCGCCCGCCCGACGCCGTCGAGGTCGAACAGCGCGATCATCTCCTCCACGCTGAGGATCTCGGCATCCCCATGCCCCCAGCCGAGCCGCACCAGGTAGTTGAGCAGCGCCTCCGGCAGATAGCCCTGGTCGCGGAACTCGAACACGCTGGTCGCCCCGTGCCGCTTGGACAGCTTCGCCCCGTCCGCCCCATGGATCAGCGGCACATGCGCAAATGCCGGCCGCGACCAGCCCATCAGGTCATAGACCTGCGCCTGGCGGAACGTGTTGGTGAGGTGGTCGTCGCCGCGGATCACGTGCGTGATCTCCATGTCGTGATCGTCCACCACCACGGCATGCAGATAGGTCGGCGTGCCGTCCGAGCGCAGGATGATCATGTCGTCGAGCTCGGCGTTCGCCACCTCGACGCGCCCCTGCACCAGGTCATCGACCACCGTCGAGCCCTCGCGCGGCGCCTTGAGCCGGATCGCCGGCGCCACCCCCGGCGGCGCCTCGGAGGGGTCGCGGTCACGCCACCTCCCATCGTAGCGCGGCGGCCTCCCCTCGGCGCGCGCCTTCTCGCGCATCGCCGTGAGTTCCTCGGGCGAGCACCAGCAGCGATACGCATGCCCGGACTCCAGCAGTTGCATCGCCACCTCCGCATGCCGCGCCTGGCGCGTCAGCTGGAACACCGGCGCCGCGTCAGGATGGATTCCGAGCCACGCCAGCCCTTCCATGATCGCCGCCACGTGCTCGGGCTTGGAGCGCTCGCGATCCGTATCCTCGATGCGGATCAGGAACTCCCCGCCGTGGTGGCGCGCGAACAGCCAGTTGAACAGCGCCGTATGCGCGCTGCCGATGTGCAGCGTGCCGGTCGGGCTTGGGGCAAAGCGGGTGCGGATCATGCCGCGCCCTCTAGACCATGATCGCGGCCCCGCAAACGGTGCCCGGCGCCTGCCTCCCCCGCATCGCGAGCCACGCATCGCAGGCCGTGCCTGTCTGGCGGCGCGCGCGAACGCCCGCGTAGCGTGGCGCCATGCGCACCAGTTTCGACCACCGGCCCATCCCCGGCCGGCTGCTCGACCGCCTGCTGGAGGCCGAGGCCGGACGCTTCAGCCTCTGGCTCGCCCCCGCGCTCGTCGCCGGGGTTGCGCTCTATTTCGGCCTGCCATTCGAGCCGCCGCTCTGGGCCGGCCCCGCCGCCGCGCTCCCGCTCCTCGCCGCCGCCATCGTGCTGCGCCGCCGCCTCGCCGCCTACCCCTTCGCCCTCCTCGCCGCGGCTGCCATCGGCGTCGCCGCGGGTTCCCTCGCCACCTGGCGCGCCGCCCCGATGCCCGCGCTGCCGAGCCAGCGCGCCGTCGCCATCCAGGCCCGCGTCGCGGAGGTGGAGCTGCTGCCCCAGGGTCGCCGCCTCGTCCTCGCGCATCCAGCGCTCAATGGCGCCGCCCCGCTCGCGCGCGAGATCCGCGTCAAGATCCGCGGCACCGACGCGACGAAGCTCACCGCCGGCAGCCGCGTGCGCCTGCGCGCCATCCTCTTTGCCCCATCGCCGCCGGCCTGGCCCGGCGGCTGGGACCTGCAACGCGACGCCTACTTCAACAACCTCGCGGGCTACGGCTTCGCGATCGGCAGCATCTCGGTCCTCGGCACCGCGCCCGCCGGCTTCTTCGCCCGCCTGCGCACCGCCATCCGCGCGCGCGTCGCGGCCCGGGTCCCGGGCGTTCCGGGCGCCATCGCCGCGACCCTCCTCACCGGCGCCGCGGTCGGCATACCACGCGCGGACCGCGCCGCCTTCGCCGCCTCCGGCCTCGCGCATCTGCTCGCCATCGCGGGACTGCACATCGGCATCGTCATGGGCGTCGTCTTCATCGCTATGCGCCTCGCCCTCGCCGCCTCGGAGCACGCGAGCCTGTTCTGGCCCACCAAGGCCATCGCGGCGCTGGCCTCGCTCGCCGCCGGCGCCTTCTACATGGAACTCACCGGCGCCCACCTGCCGATCGAGCGCAGCTTCGCCATGGCGAGCCTCGTCGTCCTCGCCCTCCTCGCCGGCCGCCGCGCGCTTTCGATGCGCGGCCTGATGCTGGCCATGGCCGGCCTCGCCCTCATGGAGCCGGACGCCGTCCCCGGCGCCAGTTTCCAGATGAGCTTCTCCGCGGTGCTCGCCCTCATCGCCGGCTACCGCGCGCTGGAGCCCTACCTCGCCCGCCTCGCCACGGACGAGCACTGGCGCCGGCGCCTGCTGCGCCACATCATCATGCTCTTCACCACCAGCCTGCTCGCCGGCTCCGCCTCCGCCCCCTACGCGGCCTGGCATTTCGGCCAGATGCAGATCTACTT
>JAJZUI010000034.1 GCA_021847175.1 Pseudomonadota bacterium | reverse complement strand
TGCTAAGGCAGTGGCGGTGCTGCTCGACAAACCGGCGCAGGCGGCGGCGCTGCGCGAGGCAGGGTTCGCGCGGGCACGACGCTTTACGTGGCAGTCGGCGGCCGAGAGACTGCTCGGCACGCTCGATGGCCTCGCGTAGGATGGCTGCATGGGAATCGCCGTGACGTGAGAGCCACAGGCACATGAAAGTCGCGATCGTGCATGACTGGCTGGTGGGCTATGCCGGTGGCGAGCGCGTGCTCGAGCAGATCATTGCCTGCTACCCTTCCGCCGACCTGTTCACGGTGGTGGATTTCGTGCCGCCGGAGCAGCGGGGCTTTCTCGGCGGCCGGCCGGTGACCACTTCCTTTGTCCAGCGCCTGCCGCTGGCGCGCCGGCACTATCGTTCCTATCTCGGATTGATGCCGCTGGCTATCGAGCAGTTCGATCTCGGCGCCTACGACGCGGTGATCTCGTCGTCGCACGCGGTGGCCAAGGGGGTGATTACGGGACCCGACCAGCCGCATATCTCCTACGTGCATTCGCCGATGCGCTACGCCTGGGACCAGCAGCATCAGTATCTGCGCCAGAGCCGGACCGATCGCGGCCTCAAGGGCGCTTATGTGCGCTGGCTGCTGTCGCGCCTGCGGCAGTGGGACGCGCGCACAGCCAACGGCGTCGATGTTTTCATTGCTAATTCGCACTATATCGCGCGACGCATCCGCAAGGCCTACCGGCGCGAGGCGGAGGTGATACCGCCGCCTGTCGATACCGAGCTTTTCCGGCCGGGAGGCCTGCGCGGCGAGGCGTTCCTCGTCGCCTCCCGCCAGGTGCCCTACAAGCGCATCGACCTCATTGCCGCGGCCTTCGCGCGGATGCCGGAGCTGCGGCTCGTCATTTCCGGCGCGGGGCCGGAGCACGCGCGCATCCGCGCGGCCTCTGGCGGCGCGCCCAATATCAGCTTCCTCGATCCCTGCGCACCCGCGGAGATGGCCACGCGGATGCAGGCGGCGCGCGGCTTCGTCTTCGCCGGTGAGGAGGATTTCGGCATCGTGCTTGCCGAGGCACAGGCCTGCGGCACGCCGGTGATCGCGTTCGATCGCGGTGGCGCGCGCGAGATCGTCGCGGGGCTCAAAGCCGCGGCGCCGACCGGCGTTCTGTTCGGCGAGCAGAGCGTCGAGGGGGTGACGGCGGGCGTGCGCGATTTCATCGCCGCAGAGCAGCGTATTTCCGCGGCCGCCTGCCGGGCGGCGGCAGAACGTTTCTCTATCGTGCGGTTCCGCAACGACTTTACGGCGGCGGTGGAGCGGGCCATCCGCGAGATCCGGGACTGAGCGCGGGCATCCAAGCGGGCGTTACAGGGAGGTGATGCGCCTTGGATCGCAGCGGCCGCGCAGCAGGTCAGCGAGCGCCAGGATATTGCCGCGCAGCCGCCCGCGCCGGTCCACCCACGGTTCCGGCCGCGCCGCGTGCAGCAGGTTGGCGGCCAGGTTGCGCAGGATGTGCCGTACCGCGACGCCGCCGGGCACGGAGCCCTTGCGCATCAGATAGACGAAGTTGGCGACCTGTGAGTAGCCGAGGCGCACGCCCGAGGTCTTGCCACCCTTGTGGCCCAGATGCACCCCGCGGGCCGCCCCGAGGCGCAGGATGTTGCCGTGCCGGCCGAGGCGGCGGGAGAAATCGTTGTCCTCCTGCCAGCTGTAGTAGGGCAGGTTCTCGTCGAATCGTATGTTGTGTTCCCGTACCGCGGCGACGCGGAAGGCCATGTTGCAGCCATAGGTTCCCGGTACCAGCGTGTCCGTGCCGGTGCGGCCGGCGGCCTTGTCCCTCGCGAGCGTTTCGCGCGCCATCACCGGGGTCAGTCCGGGTCCGGGCGCGCCGTCCGCGAGCAGTGTTCCGGTGGTGCCGACGAGGCCGGGATCGGCGGCGAATGCGGCTTCCACCGCGGCGAGGTAGGTGGGGTCGGGGAAGAAATCGTCATCGAGGAAGAGGAGAATATCGGCCGTTGTGGCGTCGAGCAGCAGATTGCGTTGCAGGGAAGCCCCGGCAATGGCGCCGGACGGCAGGGGCACGATGCGCAGGGACGCGAAGCCCGCGATTCTCTCGGGCAGATCGGTGGCGGCGGTGGGGCCGATCAGCACCTCGTCGGGCGGGCGTGTCTGGCGCTCCAGCTCAGCGAGGGTCTCGGCCAGGATCGCCGGCCGCCCGGACGTCGGGATGCCGACGGCGAGGCGCAGCGCGCGGCCCGGCCGTTCAGCCGCCATTCCCCGCGCTCCGGCATGGGCGCGCGGCAAGGGGGCTCGCGCCGGCGCGGGCGGCGAACGAACCCGTTTCGTAACATTCCCACACGGGTCGCTGCTTGCTTATGCGCATAGGTTCGCGGATGGTGGGACATCCGGCGCCGGAAGAAAAGGGGTCTGGCGAGTGGTCCCGTCCTTGCTCCAGGGCGTCGGGCCACACCACGCCAGGCCGGTTCGGGTCGGGCATTGCGATGCCGTTGGGCGTGCGGAGGAAGGGGTGTGCGTTTCTCATTGATCCTCGCGACCCTGGGACGGGTGGAGGAGCCGCGGTCTTTCCTCGCGAGCCTCGGCGACGCGGCGCTGGTCCGCGAGGTGATCGTCGTGGACCAGAACGATGATGATCGCCTCGGGCCGGTGCTGGCCGCATTCCCCCATATCCCGTTCGTTCGCCTGAGCATGGCGCCGGGCCATCTCGCCGCTGCGCGCAACGCCGGAATTCCGCTGGCCCGGGGCGAGATCGTCGCGTTTCCCGACGACGACTGCACGTATTCGCCGGGGCTGCTCGAAAGGGTCGCCACGCGCCTGGCAGCACTGCCCGCGCCGGGGGTGCTGACGGCGCTCGTTGCGACCGAGCGGGGTACGCCGAGCACCGGCGGACAGGCGCCCGCACGACCGGTTCCCGTGACCCGCGACAATGTCTTCGTTACCGCGCGCGAGCCGGGTATGTTCATCGCGCGCGAGGTGCTGGCGCGGCTCGGCGGCTTCGACCAGCGCTTCGGTCTCGGAACGCCGTTCACGAGCTGCGAGTCGGCGGATCTTGCCTTGCGCATGCTGGAGGCAGGTATTCCGATCGTTTTCGATCCCGGGCTCGTCGTCTGGCATCCGGACAGCCGGCTGTCGGCGGCCGGCATCGCCCGCGCGCGCGCGAACGCCGCCGGTTTCGGCGCCTGCCTGCGACACCATCACTACGGTATCATAACATTTATCCGCTACCTCCTGCGGCCTCTCGGGGGCGTCTTGCTGAGCGCGCTGCGCGGCGACCGCGCCGGCATCGCCTATTACGGTCTTACTATGCGCGGGAGGTTGTGGGGCTACAGGGCCTGGCGGGGCCAGGCCCTGCCCTGAACCCACGGCTTGCGGGCCGATCAGTTTCCGCCCGCCGTGCATTCCCTCGCTCGGTGGAGACCAGTCGATGGCGGCGCGCGGCGTCGCCGCGGCGGCCTGGGACGTTGGTGCGCCGATTTGACAGCTTCCCGGGCGCCCAAGGATAATCTGGGCTGAATGGCAGCCGACGGACACGGAGAGCATTAGATGGCGGTCGATTTCACCAAGGCCGTTCGGGGCGGTGCCGTGCTGCGGGCTACCATGCCGGAATCCATGCCGGCGGCCGGGGGCGCGCGAGGACTGATTCGGCGCGTGCTGCGGAAACTCCTTGGTCCGCTCATCCGCCGCTTCGATGCCCGAGTGCGGCATGCGGTGGACAGTTCCCACACCGCGGAACGGGTCTCCTCCACCGCGGACCGGGTTGCCCGGCTGGACGCCACTTTCGCGGCGATCATGCCCACCCTGCAGGGACTTCGTGCGCCGGGGACCTTCGAAGGCATCAGGACGGAGGCCGATCTCGGTTCCGAGATTGCCATCTGGAGCCCCGATGGTTACGTGCTCGTTCCGGCCGAGGATGGCAGGCTGGTTGCCGCCATGCGGGCGCGCCCGGTTCTGGAGCCGGGCACGCGGCGCGTGCTGACCGCGTTGCTGCGGCCAGGTATGACCTGCCTCGAGATCGGGGCGCATATCGGCACGCTGACGCTTCCGGCTGCCTTCGCCGTGGGGCCCGAGGGCGCGGTACATGCCTTCGAGCCGGTGCCGCGGCTTGCCGCGCTGCTTCGTCGCAATCTCGAAACGAACGGCGTGGCCGCGCGGGTACGCATCGTCGAAGCCGCCGCGGGGGAGGCGCCAGGGATCGCCATGCTGCACGTCGGCTCGCCCTATGGGCATTCCTCGCTGCTGACGCTCGACGACGGGGAGATCGCACGCGTGCCCGTTTCCGTTCGCCCGGTGGACGCAGTGCTGCCAGCGGGCACGCGCGTCGATGTGGTCAAGATCGACGCCGAGGGTGCGGAGCTGGCCGTCTGGGCCGGCATGCGCCGCGTGCTGGCGGACAACCGCGATCTTGCGGTGCTGGTCGAATTCGGCCCAAGCCATCTCGCGCGTGCTGGAATCAGTCTCGATGCCTGGCTCGACACGCTGCTCGCCGACGGCTTCGCCGGCTATGTCGTAGATGAGAATGACGCGACGTGCCATGCGATCGATCGCGAGAAGCTCGCCGACGTGTTCTCCGTGAATCTGCTTTTGCTGCGCGGCACCGCAGGCCGCGATTCGGGTCTCTCGTTCGCGTGAAGCTGCTGCTGCTCGGCGCTGGCGGGCATGCCAAGGCGGTGATTGAGGTCGCGCGGGCGCTCAACGCCGAGATTGCGGGCCTGGTGGCGGAGGCGCCGGTCGGGACGCGGGTGATGGACGTGGCGGTGATTGGCGCGGATGGCGATCTCGCGCGTCTGCGTGCGGACGGGATCGAGGCGGCGTTCGTCGCGGTCGGCGACAACGCGGTGCGTCAACGGCTCGCCCGTCAACTGCGCGCGCTGGGCTTCGCCGTGCCCACCATCGTGCATCCGAGTGCTGTTATTTCATCCAGTGCTGTCATCGAGGACGGCGTGGTGGTCATGCCGCTCGCGTTCGTCGGCGCGGAGAGCCAGATCGGCGAGGCCGCGATCCTCAATTCGGCCGCGATCGTTGAACACGACGGCCGCATCGCGTCGGCGGCTCATATCGCACCCGGCGCGGTGCTGGCGGGAGATGTCGTGGTTGGAGAGCGGACATTGGTCGGCGTTGGCGCGGTCGTTCGGCCGGGTGTGCGTATCGGAGCGGATGCGGTCATCGGTGCCGGCGCCGCGGTGGTTGCGGATGTCGCGGCGGGCGCGCGCGTGGCCGGTACGCCGGCGCGGCGCTTGCCGTTGCGCGCGATCCCGTCGCAATCGCGGAACCGATGAGGGTCGGCCTGGTTTCCTCGGCGGTGCCGCTGATCCAGGGCGGCGCGCGGTTCATCGTCGACTGGCTGCATGAGAAGTTGGTCGAGCGTGGTCACGAAGTCGAAACGATCTTTCTGCCGTTCGTCGATGACCCGCGCACCGTGCTGGAACAGACGATGGCGTTCCGGCTGCTGCGGCTCGACGCGTTCGAGCGTGTCATCACCTTCCGCCCGCCGGCGCACGTCGTGCGCCACCGTTGCAAGGTGGTGTGGTTCATCCACCATATCCGTATCTTCTACGATCTCTGGGACACGCATTATCGCGATTTTCCCGAGACGCTGGCGACGGCCGGGCTACGCGAGACGATCATGCAGGCCGACACCGCGGCGCTGCGCGAGGCGCACCGCCTGTTTACCAACTCGCGCATTGTGGGGGAGCGGCTGCGCCGCTTCAACGGTCTGGAGAGCGAAGTGCTGTACCCGCCCGTGGCGTACCCCGAGATCTTCACCGAGGGTACCCGCGGCGATGAGATCGTCTGCGTCTGCCGCATGGAAGCGCACAAGCGGCAGCACCTGCTGATCCAGGCGATGCGGCATGTGCGCAGCGGTGTACGGCTGCGCCTTTGTGGGGTCGCCAGTGCGGCGTCCTATCTCGACGAGTTGCGTGCGCTCGCCGCGCCGCTCGGCGATCGGGTGACGATCGAGAGCCGCTGGATCACCGAGGAGGAAAAGGCCGCGGCGCTGGCGTCCTCGCTCGCCGCTGCCTATGTCCCCTACGACGAGGATTCCTATGGCTACCCCACCATCGAGGCGGCGCATGCGCGGCGCGCGACCGTCACCGTCGCGGATGCGGGCGGGGTGGCGGAGTTCGTGCAGGACGGCGTGAACGGTCTCGTTGCGGCGCCGGAGCCAGAAGCCGTGGCCGCCGCCTTCGACCGTCTGTTCCTCGATCGCGCGCTGGCCGCCTCGCTCGGTGCCGCCGCGGAGGCCACGATCGCGGCGCGCGGCATCGCATGGGACCAGGTGATCGCGAGGCTTCTCGCATGAAGGTGCTGGTCCTCA
Organism: Pseudomonadota bacterium; assembly: GCA_021847175.1. Lineage (GTDB taxonomy): Bacteria > Pseudomonadota > Alphaproteobacteria > Acetobacterales > Acetobacteraceae > JAJXXT01. Next base: position 17,071 of record JAJZUI010000034.1, on the reverse strand, counting down.
ACAACATGGCGCCCTTCGTCCATGGCGGCGCTGAGGAACTCGCGATTCACCTGGTCCGCCGCCTCCGCGAGGCGGGAGCAGAAGCCGAGGCGATGCGCATTCCCTTCGCCTGGGAGCCCGCGGAGCAGGTGATCGAGGAAATGCTGATCGCGCGTTCGTTGCGGATTGCCAACGCCGATCGCGTCATCGCGCTGAAGTTTCCGCCCTATCTCGTCGAGCATCACAACAAGGTGATCTGGCTGCTGCACCAGTTCCGCCAGGCCTACGATCTGTGGGATGCGGGGCAGAGTAATCTCGGCGGGGGCGCACGCGGCGCGGCGCTGCGCGCGATGATCGTGGCTGCCGACAAGACTGCCTTTGCCAATGCGCGCGCGGTGTTTGCTGCCTCTCCGGTGAGCCAGGCGCGCCTTGCCCGCTACAACGGCCTCAACGTCCCGAGTCTGCCAGCGCCGCCCAACGATCCCGAGCTGTTCCGCAACGAGGGCGACGATGGCTATGTCCTTGCCGCCGGGCGTGTCGGCGCGGCCAAGCGCCAGGCGCTGCTGGTGCGGGCGCTGCGCTATGCGCCGGATACCAGGCTGCTGATCGCGGGCCCGCCGGACAGCGCCGAGGAAGCCGAGACGCTCCGACGCCTCGTCCAGGAGGAGGGAGTGGGCGATCGCGTCCGCCTCGACCTGCGCCTGCTGCCGCGCGCGGAGCTCGCGGCGCTGGTCAACCGCGCCCGCGCCGTCGCCTATCTCCCGTTCGACGAGGATTCCGTCGGGTACGTCACCATGGAGGCGTTCCTGGCGGGCAAGCCCGTCGTCACCGCGGCGGATGCCGGCGGCGTGCTGGAACTGGTCCGCGACGGCGAGACCGGCCTCGTCTCGGCGCCGGAGCCGCGGGCGCTTGGGGCGGTCCTGCGCGGCCTCACCGCCGCCCGCGCCAGCTCCCTCGGGCGCGCCGGCCACGCCGCGATGGCCGTGCGCGGCATCACCTGGCCCGCCACGATCGAGCGGTTGCTCGCATGATCCGGCGCATCGCCTGGGTGGGGCCGTGGAGCGAGCGCTCCGCCATCGCCAAGTTCGGCGCGCTGGTCGTCCAGCAGCTTTCCGGGCGCGGGATCGAGGTGCGCGTCCTGCGCAGCGAGACCGGGGCCGAGGCTGCCGAGACCGCGCTGCCGGCGCCCGGCGCGATCGGGTGGGTCGGCGAGACCGATGCCTGGGATCTGTGGCGGGATCACGACGCCGTTCTCGTCAATATCGGCGACCATCACGGCTATCACGGCGGCGCGCTCGGCCTTTACGGGCGGGTTCCGGTGATTACGATCCTGCACGATGCCTATGTCGCCAACCTGCTGCACGGCGTCGGTGGCGACTTCCTGGCGCGCGTTGCGGCTGCGTTCGACGGGCCACCCCCGACCGAGGACGGCCCGCCGCCCGCCGACGAGGCGTCAAGCCGCCCGATGACGGGGTGGTTCGCCGCGGGGGCGGCGGGTGCCATCGTCCACGCCCGGCATTACGCGTCGGACGTGCTTGCCGCCTGCCCAGGTCCCGTGAGCGTCATTCCGCTCGCCTATGCCGCGCCGGAGCTGCCGCCGCCGCGCGCGATCGCCGAGCCGCTGACCGTTGCCACGATAGGCCGTCTCGGGCCCAACAAGCGCGCCGATGAGGTGATCAGGGGCATTGCCGCGGTCGCCGGCGGCCCGGCGCGGATCCGCTATCGGTTGATAGGGGCGGTCGAAACCGCGGAACGCGGCAGGCTCGAGGCCCTGGCAGCCAAACTCGGTGTCTCGGTCAGCTTCGCAGGCGAGGTCCCAGACGCCCACCTCGCGGAAGAGTTCGCGACGATCGACGTTGTCGCCTGCCTTCGCCACCCGGTGCTCGAGGGCGCGTCGGCTTCGCTCATCGTGGCTATGCTTTCCGGCCGCCCTGTGTTGGTTTCGCACCAGGGAGTCTACGCCGAGGTGCCGGACGACCTGGTGCTGTCCTGTGCGCCAGGGGAGGAAGGTCCCGATGTCGCGCGCCATCTCGCCGCCATCCTGGATGACGGGCCCACCGCCTCGCTAATGGCTGCCCGCGCCCGTGCCTACGCCAGCGCGACCCACGACCCGGCACGCTATGCGGATGCGCTGCTTGCCTTCATCCCCGGGGCGATGCGCGGCGCGGCGGCAATCGCTTCTGCCCGCTCGCTCGGCGCGCGGCTCGCCGCTTTCGGCGCCGCGCCCGACGATCCGGCCATCGGCCGCGTGGGCGAGATACTGGGCGCTCTCTTGGGCGGGACACGCGAAGAGGGTGGCGCTATGATGTCGCCATGAGTGAGCCCGCACCCGCCGCCGCCCGTCCCGTGATCCCGGTCTACCGTCCCGATCTCTCGGGCAACGAGCGCCGCTACGTACTCGATTGCCTGGAGAGCAGCTGGATCTCGTCGAACGGCGCCTATATCGGCAAATTCGAGGCAGCGTTCGCGCACGCGACGGGTGCCGCGCATGCCTATGGCGTCTGCAACGGCACGGTGGCGCTGCATCTGGCGCTGCACGCGCTCGGTATCGGCCCGGGCGACGAGGTGATCGTGCCGAGCTTCACCTACATCGCCTCGGTCAACACCATCGTCCAGTGCGGCGCCACTCCGGTCTTCGCCGACAGCCGGGAGGGCGACTGGCTGCTCGATCCCAGCGATGTCATGGCGCGCATCACGCCACGGACGCGCGCGATCATGCCGGTTCACCTCTATGGCGCCGCCTGCGACATGGATGCGATCATGGCGATCGCGCGCCAGCATGGGCTTCTCGTGGTCGAGGACTGCGCCGAGGCGTTCACCACGACGATCCACGGCCGCCACGTCGGCACATTCGGCGATGTCGGCACGTTCAGCTTCTTCGGCAACAAGACGATCACCACCGGCGAGGGCGGCATGGTTATCGCCAACGACGATGCGCTGGCGAAACGGATGCTGCAGGCGCGCGGCCAAGGCCAATCCTTTGCCAGGCGCTACTGGCATGAGGTGATGGGCTTCAACTACCGCATGACCAACATCGTCGCGGCAATCGGGCTGGCGCAGATCGAGCGGCTCCCCGGCATCGTCGCCGCCAAGCGGCACGTTTCCGCCCGCTATCGCGCGCTTCTCTCGGGGCTGCCGGTCACGTATCAGCGGCCCGGCAACGGCGTCGACGGGCCGGAATGGCTGGTGAGCCTGCTGCTGCCGGAGGGGGCGGACCGCGAGCGGCTGATGGCGCGCATGGCTCAGGACGCGGTGGAGACGCGCCCGGTCTTCTACCCTGCCCACACCATGCCGATGTACGCGAGGAACGAGCATTTCCCGCGCGCGGAGGCGATCTCGGCGCGCGGCATGTCGCTGCCCTCCTTCCCCACGATCACGGAGGCGGAACTGGCGCGGGTGGCGGATTCGTTCGGCAACGCGCTCAAGGAGCAGGGGCTCGCCTGAGCCGGACCAGAAGCAACGCGCGTTCCTCGTTGTTGAGGGCACGGGTCCAGGCGAAGGTGGCGACGACGAGAAGGCCCGCGGCGGCGGCGATGGGCCCCGTCAGGGCCGCAAGCAGCGCCAGCAGCGAGAGCACAAAGACCGGCACCAGGCGCCGAAGCTCCGCGCGCGACTCGGGGAAGATCCCGGTCAGCACCCAGAGCCGCAAGGCAAAGGAGATGGCGACCCGGACCACCCAGGACGCCGCCGCGCCGACCACGCCGAAGAGCGGCAGCAGCACCAGCAGAAGCGGGATCAGGATGGCGATCTCGAGCAAAGCGAGGCGGGCATTGAAGGCCGGCCGGCCGAGCCCGTCGAGCAGCCCGTCGGCAACGATGTCGAGGCTGTAGAACAGGACGCCGAAGCCGAGCAGGCGCAGCACTGGCGCGGCATGCAGCGCAAATGGCGCACCGAGCCAGAGGCGCAGCAATGGCCCCGCAAGGGCGACCACGACGAGGGAGGCGGGCAGCACCATGCCGCCAACCGCGAGCAACGTGCGGCGGTAGAGCAGGGCTGCGCGGCGGGGGGAGGCGCGATGCGCCGTCGTCATTGCCGGAAAGGCCGCGGCCATGATGGCCTGCGGCACCGTGGTGAAGCGGAAGATGACGTCGAACGGCGTCGCGTACCAGGCGGCGGCCGCGGCCGAGAGAACCGATGCGATGACAAAACGGTCGAGATAAAGGAGCACCGGCCAGGCGAGGTTGGAGATCATCATCCAACCCCCGAGGCGCAGCACCGGCCGGATTGCGCCTAAGGAAACGCGTGCGGAGGCGAGCGAGGGCATGACGCGCTGCGTCAGCGACCACAGGACGACCGTCATCAGCGCGCGGCAGAACACCTGCACCGCCATCACCGGCACCAGGCTGTGCCAGATCGCGAGTGTCGCGAGCGGGCCGAGATAATAGAGAGCAAGGATCGGCAGGTTGATGACGGCGTACGCGCCGACGCGCTGATAGGCGGAAAGCACGCCCCAGAGCGCGCCGTTGACGACGACGAGCGGTAGGGCGATGCAGAGCACGTCGAGCGCCGTCATCACCTCCGGACGCAGCGTCGCGGGAAGCTTCAGCGCGTGGCGAACATAGACGTGCAGCCCGAGCGCCACCAGGACGGCGAACACGATGCCGAGACCGGCGAGGACGACGAGCCCGGTCTTGGTCGCGTCCGCCGCCGCCGCGTCCTCGCCATGTGCGATGGCATGCGCGATGGTGCGCGTGAGCGCGCGAGCCAGGCCGACGTCGAAAATGGTGAAGGTGCTGATCAGCGCGAGCGCCAGGGAGAAGATGCCCCAGCGGGTGATGCCCATCGCGTGCAGCAGCAGCGGCGTGGCCGCGATCGCGATCAGCAGCGGGAAGATGCGCCCGAACAGGTTCCACGCCGTCGAGATCGCGACCGTGCGGGTCGCGGTGAGCTCGGTGACGCGCGGATCCACCGTCACGCGGCAGGGCCCGGATGTGTCACGGCGCCGAGATGGGCGGGGCCGACACCGGAAGCGTATTTCGCGAGCACGCCCGAGAGGCGCCGCGGTGCCGGTTTCCAGGCGGCCTGGCGCGCGGCGAGTTCCTCCGGAGTCACCAGCAGGTCGATGTGCGCCGCGGTGGCGTCGATATCGACGATGTCGCCGTCGCGCAGCAGCGCCAGGGGGCCGCCGCGCGCGGCTTCCGGCCCAGCGTAGCCGATGCACATTCCGCGCGTGGCGCCGGAGAAGCGGCCATCGGTCAGCAGCGCCACCTGCTCGCCCATGCCCTGGCCGTAGATCAACGCGGTCACACCCAGCATCTCGCGCATGCCCGGCCCGCCGACCGGGCCTTCGTTACGGATCACCAACACTTCGCCGGCCTGGTAGGCGCGGGCGCGCACCACCTCGGCGCAGGCTTCCTCGCTCTCGAACACGCGTGCGGGGCCGCGGAAGGCGAGCCGCCTGAGGCCCGCCACTTTCAGCAAGGCGCCATCAGGGCACAGCGTGCCGCGCAGCACCACGAGTCCACCGGTCGGGCTCAGCGCGTCCTCGCAACGCCGCACCACGGTGCCGTCGGGCTCCGGCGCGGTTGCAACCGCTTCGGCGAGCGAGACGCCAGCAACAGTGGGGCAGCGCCCGTCCATGAAGCCGCCGCGGATCAGCTCGCGGATCAGGACCGGGCAGCCGCCAATCGCATGCACATCCTTGGCGTGGAAGCGCCCGCCGGGGCGCAGGTCGCCGATGACGGGGGTGCGGTGGAACACCTCCGCGACGTCGGCGAGCGTAAACCGGATCCCGGCCTCGTGCCCGATCGCCGGCAGATGCAGCCCGGCATTGGTGGAGCCGCCGGTCGCCGCGACCAGCGCCGCCGCGTTCGCGAGCGAGTCCCGGCTGATCAACTCGCGCGGCAGTGGGCCGTCGCGGCGCAGGATAGTCATCAGCGTCCGTCCCGCCTCCGCGGCGATCGCGGTGCGCGCCTTGCTGGTCGCCGGCAGCATGGTGCTGCCCGGTGGCGCAATGCCCAGCGCCTCGGACGCCATCGCCATCGTGTTGGCGGTGAATTGGCCGGCGCAGGCGCCGATCGAGGGCAGGGCGCAACGTTCCATGACCGCGAGTTCGGCCTCCTCGACGGTGCCCGCCAGCACGCCGCCCACCGCCTCGTAGGCGTCGAGCATGGAGATGTCGCGGCCCTTGTAGGTGCCGGTGTCGGCGCTGCCGCCATAGAGGAAAACCGAAGGCACGTTGCAGCGCACCAGCGCCATCATCACGCCCGGCAGCGTCTTGTCGCAGCCGGCGACGCCGAGCAGCGCGTCGTAGCGATGCGCCCCCGCCACTGTCTCGATGGAATCGGCGATGATCTCCCGGCTCACCAGCGAGTAGCGCATCCCGAGGTGGTTCATGCTGATGCCGTCGGAGACGGCGATGGTGGTGAAGGAAAAGCCGCGCCCGCCCGCCTGCGTGACGCCGCGCTTCGCTGCTTCAGCCTGGGCGGCAAGACCCATGGTGCAGGGTGTGACTTCCGCCTCGGTGCTCACCACGCCGACGAAGGGTTTCCGCAGGTCGTCGTCGGTGAGGCCCATGGCGCGCAGGAAGCCGCGGTGCGGCGCGCGGTCCATGCCGTCCACGGTGATGCGGGAGCGCAGCGTCATGGCGCGACTCTGCCGGACGCGCCCGACGTTTCCCAGCCCCCGTCGCTGACCTCTGGCGGCGTCCTACTCAGCCGCTTGCAGGAAGCCTCCGGACTGCCGCTGCCACATGCGCGCATAAGCGCCACCGGCGCGCAGCAGCGCGGCATGTGTCCCCTGTTCGACGTTGCGCCCTTGTTCCAGCAACACGAGATGGTCCATGCGCGCGATGGTGGACAGTCGGTGCGCGATCGCGATCACCGTGCGCCCGCGCATCAGCCGTTCGAGCTGGGAGTGGATCGCCGCCCTTCGCCCGTTCCGCGGCGTGACGGATCTCGGCCTCGCTCGCGTCGGACTGGCCGTAGCGGCCGTTGTCGCGGATCGAGTGGTGCAGCAGCGAGGTGTCCTGGGTCACCATTGCGATCGTGGCGCGGAGGCTTTCCTGCGTGACTCCGGCGGCATCCTGTCCGGTGGTGTCGTCGATGCTGCGTAACAGAGACGATGCCCGGTAATATCCGGTCGGGCGCTACTCCGCCGCGAGCGGTGTCGCCTCCGCCATCGCAGCGGCGCGGGCGAGGTCGACCGAGAGCAGGCGGGAGACACCGCGCTCCTGCATCGTCACCCCGTAGAGCCGGTCCATCCGCGCCATCGTCATCGGGTGGTGCGTCACCACCAGGAACCGCGTGCCGCCGTCGCGCGCCATGTGGTCGAGCAGGTTGCAGAACCGTTCCACGTTGGCATCGTCGAGCGGCGCGTCCACCTCGTCCAGCACCGCGACCGGCGCCGGGTTGCAGCGGAAAACGGCGAAGATCAGCGCGAGCGCCGTCAGCGCCTGCTCGCCGCCCGAGAGCAGCGAGAGCGTCGCGAGCTTCTTGCCCGGCGGCTGCACGTAGATCTCGAGCCCTGCCTCCAGGGGATCGTCCGAGCCCACGAGGGCGAGGTGCGCGCGCCCGCCGCCGAACAGCCGCGCGAACAGCGCCTGGAACTGGTTGTCCACCTGCTCGAAGATCGCGGCCAGCCGCTCGCGCCCTTCGCGGTTGAGATGGCCGATGGAGCCGCGCAGCTTGGCGATCGCGGTCGTAAGCTCCGCACCTTCCTTGACGATCGCCTCGATGCGCCCGGCGATCTCCTCCGCCTCGACCTCGGCACGCAGGTTGACCGGGCCCATCTCGTCACGCTCACGCAACAAACGTTCGAGCTTCCTGCGGGCGCGCTCCTCGTCGAGCCCCGCCGGTGGCTCCGGCAGCACCGCGTCCACGCCGAGGCGCTCCAGCACGCGTTCCGCGACGGCGCCAACCGCGGCGGTGGCGGCCTCGCGCGCCGCCTCGATGCGCACGGCTTCCTCGCGCGTCTGGGCGAGGCGGGATTCGGCGATGCGCGCGGCACGGTCGGCGGCGCTCGCCGCTTCCTCAGCGGTCTGCAACGCCGCGGCGCAGGCGGCGTGCGTGCGCTCCGCGGTGTCCAGCGCCTCGACGCCCGCGATCCGCCGCGCCTCAATCTCCTCCGGCAGGGAGGCGCAGGCATCGCGCGCCGCCGCGGCCTCGCCACGCCGCGTCTCGAGATCGGCGACGCGCGTTTCGGCGTCGGTGTGCCGGCGCGTCCATTCCGCGAGCTCGGATTCGAGGCCGGCGAGACGGTGCCGCGCGGTTTCCAGCGCACGGCGCGCCTCGCTGTGCGCGGCTCGGGCTGCGTTTTCCTCGCGCCGTGCCTCTGAGAGGCGCTCGCGCGCCGCGGTGACGGCCGCGCGGGCCGCCGTGGTGTCAGGAGCGGTCCCGATGGCGGCGAGGGCCTGGTCGAGGGCCGCGCGCGCCTCGTCACGGTCGGCGCCGAGGCGGGTTTCCTCCTCGTCGGCGGCCTGCAGGCGGGCGGTCGCGGAGGCGGTTTCGGTCGCGAGCCGCGTCGCGGTGGCGCGCGCGCGTTCCAGCCGCCGCTCCGTCTCGCCGCGCGCGCCGCGCGCCGTGGTTTCCGCCTCGCGGGCGGAGCGCAGTGTGGCCTCGGCCGCTTCCAGCACCTGGCGCGCCTCGTTTGCCGCCGCTTCTGCCTCGGCGCGGGCCGCGCGGGCCTCGCCGAGGCGTCGCCGCTGGGCGATGCGCACCGCCGCCGGCGAGCGCGCGCCGGCCGGCACCGTGAACCCGTCCCAGCGCCAGACCGCGCCCTCGCGCGAGACCAGGATCTGGCCGGGAGCGAGCAGCGGCTGCAGCGCCTGCGCGTCGGCTCCCTCCTCCAGCACCGCGGCCCAGGCAAGCGGGCGCGAGAGCGAGGCCGGGCCGGTGACACGGGCCGCCAGCGCCGTTGCGCCCTGCGGCCAGGATGGGGGCGCGAGCGGCGGCAGCTCGCGCCACTCGCCGCTTTCCAGCGCCTCGCCCAAGGCCGCGGCGACGGCGGCCTCAAGCCCCTCGGGCACGCCGAGCGCGCCCGCGAGGGTCGAGGCGTCGCCCACCAGTTCCTGCAGCGCGCGGGTTTCGGCGGCGAGGCTCGTGGCGCGCGCGCGCGCGGCTTCGGCGGCGTCGCGGGCGGCCGTGCGCGCCTGGTCGCCGGTGGTGCGGTCGGCCTCGGCCTTTTCCAGCGCGGCGCGAATGGCGGCGAGCGCCGCCTCGGCCTCCGCCGCATCCCGCCGCGCCGTGTCCAGCGCCGCCGGGTCCGGCTGGGGAATGCGCGCGCGCTCGGCAGCGAGGCGCTGGGCGCGTTCCTCGACGCGCTTCAGCCGTGCCTCGGCGAAGAGCCGCGCCTCGTTGCGGCTGCGTGCCGCCGCTTCCTCGGTCGCGGCGTGTTCGGTGGCGCGGTTGGCTTCCGCTTCGGTGGCGCGCACCGCGTCCGATGCCGTCGCGAGCAGGCTTTCCGCCTCGGCGATGCGCGCGGGCAGCGACTCGGCTTGCTTGGCCAGCGCCGCGCGCTCGCGCGCCAGGCGCTCGCGCGCCCCGTCGGCGTCGCCGCGGGCTGCGACGGCGTGGGCGAGGTCGGCCTCGATCCGTGCCAGGTCGCGCTCGGCCTGGGTCAAGGCCTCACGGGCCCGCTGCGCCTCGGCGGCAACCTGTTCGGCGGCGATGCGGGCGCGCTCCAGTGCCGTGCGTGCCTCGGCCTCGCTGCCGCGCAACGCCGGCAGGGCGGCGGCGGCCTCAGTGGCGGCGGTGGTGGCGGCGGTGGCCTCGGCGGTGGCGGCAGCGACGGCACTGGTGGCAAAGGCGTGGGCGGCGGCGGCTTCCTGTTCCGCGGCGACCGCCGCGGCGCGCTGGATCGCGAGCAGCTCCGACTCGGCGTTGCGGACGGCGCCCGAGATGTTGCGGTAGCGCGCGGCCTGGCGGGCCTGGCGCTTCAGCGCCTCGTGCTGGGATTCGAGCTGGCCGCGCAGATCCTCAGCCCGCGAAAGATTCGCCTCCGCCGCGCGTAGCTTCAGTTCCGCCTCATGCCGTCGGGCGTGCAGGCCCGTGATGCCGGCGGCTTCCTCGAGAATGGCACGGCGCTCGTCCGGGCGGGCGTTGACGACGGCGGCGATGCGCCCCTGGCTGACCATGCCGGAGGAATGCGCGCCCGTGGCGAGATCGGCGAACAGGGTCTGCACGTCGCGCGCGCGGGCTTCACGGCCGTTGATGCGGTAGAGGCTGCCCTGGCCGCGCTCGATCCGGCGCGAGATTTCCAGCTCCGCCGCCTCGTGCAGCGGCGGCGGCGCGCGGCCCTGCGTCTCCTCCAGCGAGATCGTGACCTCGGCCAGGTTGCGCGCCGGGCGCGCGGCGGTGCCCGCGAAGATCACGTCCTCCATCTCGCCGCCGCGCAGCGACTTCGCCGAGGTCTCGCCCATCGCCCACCGCAGCGATTCGACGATGTTGGACTTGCCGCATCCGTTGGGGCCGACGATGCCGGTCAGCCCGTCGTGGATCTCCACGGTGGTGGGCTCGGCGAAGGACTTGAAGCCGGCGATGCGCAGGCGGGTGAAGCGGACGGGCAAGCGGCCTCTCCTGGCTCGGCGCCCCCACAGCTTGTGGATAACTTCAGTCGGGGTGGCCGTATCTGGTAATCTAGCAGGAGTGGGCGGAGAGTCGAGAAGGATGCGGCGCGCACCGCCCGGCGGGCGCTTGGCCGCAAGCGGTCAGGCCGCGGCCTTGGCGACGGCGGTGGCGAACTCCGAGTAGGGCATTTCGCCCACGAGCTTCGTGTTCTTTGCCCCGGGGCCGTTGAAGACGAAGCTCGGCGTGCTGTCGATGCCATAGCGCTTCTGGTCGTTGTCCTGCCGCTTGAGCAGGGCGACCTTGAGCGGGAGGTCGGAGATCGCGGACTGGAACTCCGCATTGGACATGCCCCACAGGGCCGCGATTTTGCCGAGCTCGGCGATATTGTCGACGTTGCGCGCGAACGCCCAGGTGTCCTGCGAGGAGAACAGCGCCTCGCAGAACGGCTCGTATTTGTCGGCCGGCAGGGTGCGGGCGACCATCGCGGCCAGCAGGGCCAGGTTGTCGAGCGGGAAGTCGCGGAAGACGATGCGCAGCTTGCCGGTTTCCACCAGCTTCTTCTTCACTTCCTGCAGGGTGGTGCGGCTGAAGCGCGCGCAGTGTGGGCAGGTGAGGGAGAAGAACTCCATCACCGTTACCGGCGCGCTGGCGTTGCCGATGGCGCGGATGGCCATCTTCGGGTCGGTCGAAGGCAGCGGCTGCGGCAGCTCGCCTGGCGCCGGGGCGACCACTTTCTTGCCGGAGCGCGTGACATAGTAGAGGCCCGCCGCGCCGCCCGCGACGACGACGGCGGCTCCGGCAGCGATCAGGGCGCGGCGTTGCATGGCGACCTCCGGCGGACTTGCCGGGGCGTCTTAAGCGTGGCGGCGCTGCCTCGTCGAGGGGGTGGGGGGTTGAATTCCTGTCATCCGGTCGCCGGGTGTTCGGCGTTCGGCACGCTCGCCGGGACCTAGCCGACGCGATCGCTCGCTGCCCTGGTGGCCAGCGCCGTCCCCAGCGCCTCCAGTGCCGCGCGCAGAGGACCTTCGGGTAGCGGCGCCACCGCGGCGGCGACGCGGGCCAGGGCCTCGGGCGAGGGCAGCGGCGGCGCGGGGCGCGGCGGGGCGGTGGCAGTGCTGGGCGCGAAGCGCAGCCTGCTTGCCGCCTCGGTGCCGAGATAGGCGTTGACCCGCGCCAGGAGCTGCGGCGCCAGGTGCTGAAGCTCGAGCGCGATCGGCGGGCTTGCCGCCAGCGTCAGCGTCCCGGCGGCGAGCCGCTTCGGCACCGTGACGGCGGCGATCGCCGGGCCCACCACCGCTTCCCACTCCGCGAGCAGGGCCGCGATCGAGGGCGCGCGCTTCCTCAGCACCGGCCTCACCAGCGGCGGCAGGATCGCGCCGAGCGCCTTCGGGGCCATGGCGCGCGGTGCATGGACGGATCGGTTCTCGCTCGTCATACCGGACACGTGGTTTCCGCCGCCAACCTGCTCGACTGGTACGACCGGCACAAGCGCGACCTGCCCTGGCGGCAGGGCGTGGCGGACCCGTGGCAGGTGCTGCTGACCGAGACCCTGTTGCAGCAGACCACGGTTGCGGCCGTGCTGCCGCACTACGCGCGCTTCCTCGCCCGCTTCCCCACCGCGGAGGCGATGGCGGCGGTGGCGGAGGAGGAAGTGCTGCGGCTGTGGGCGGGGCTCGGCTACTACGCCCGCGCCAGGCGCTTGCACGCCGCCGCGCGCGCGATCGCGGCCAGCGGCTTCCCGGCTGACCTCGAGGGGCTGCGTGCGCTCCCGGGCGTCGGCACCTACACGGCCGCCGCGGTGGGCGCGATCGGGCTCGGCCTGCCGGTGGTGCCGGTGGACGGCAATGTCGAGCGCGTGATGGCGCGGGTGGCGCGCATCGAGGCGACGCTGCCGGGCGCCAGGCGCGCGATCGAGGCGGCGGTGACCACGGTAGGGCGGCAGCAGGCGGCGCGGGAGCGCGCGGGGGATTTTGCGCAGGCGCTGTTCGACCTCGGCGCCACGGTGTGCACGCCGGCCTCGCCTGGCTGCCTCGCCTGTCCGTGGCGGGACGGCTGCGGCGGACGCGATATCGCGGAGCGTCTGCCCGTGCGCGCGCCGAAGAAGCGGCGGGCGCGCTGGTTCGGGGTGCATTTCCTGCTCGAGGACGCGGCCGGGAACGTGCTGCTGCGCCGCCGCCCGCGCGAGGGACTGCTCGGCGGCATGATGGAGCTGCCGGGAACGCCCTGGCGCCCAGCGGTCTGGGAGCCGGAGGAGGCGCTCTCGGCGGCCCCGGCGAAGGCGGCGTGGCGCATGCTCGGCACGGTGCGGCACGGCTTCACCCATGCCGAGCTGGAAGTCACCGTGTTGCGGGCCGGCGTCGCGCGCATCCGCGCGCCGGGCGAGCTGGTGCCGGCGCGGGATCTCGCGCAGGCGGGGCTGCCGAGCCTGATGCTGAAATGCGTCCGCCTCGCGGGGCTGGCCCGGCCGTGACACCATCCCGGCGTGGCGGCGATTGTTGACATCCGCCGCGCGGCTTCGCCCATTTTGCTTGCCGCCGCCGAGACAGAAGTCACCGCATCGAGGACCCAGCCATGAAGACCCGCGCCGCCGTCGCCCATGCCGCCAGGCAACCGCTCACGATCGAGGAGATCGAAATCGAGGCGCCAAAGCAGGGCGAGGTGCTGGTCGAGATCAAGGCGACCGGCATCTGCCATACCGACGAGTTCACGCTTTCCGGTGCCGACCCGGAGGGGCTGTTTCCGTGCATCCTCGGCCACGAGGGCGCGGGCGTGGTGGTGGAGACGGGGCTGGGCGTCACCTCGCTCAAGCCCGGTGACCATGTGATCCCGCTCTACACGCCGGAATGCAGGCAGTGCGAATACTGCCTCAGCCGCAAGACCAATCTCTGTGTCGCGATCCGCGCCACCCAGGGCAAGGGCGTGATGCCGGACGGAACCAGCCGTTTCCGCTGCTCGGGCGCGCCCGTCTACCACTACATGGGCACATCGACGTTCGCCAATCACACGGTCCTGCCGGAGATCGCATTGGCAAAAATCCGGCCGGACGCGCCGTTCGAGAAGGTCTGCTACATCGGCTGCGGCGTGACCACGGGGATCGGCGCCGTGATCAACACCGCAAAGGCGGAGGCTGGCTGTCGCGCCGTGGTGTTCGGGCTCGGCGGCATCGGGCTCAACGTCGTACAGGGCCTGCGGATGGTCGGCGCGGAGCAGATCGTGGGTGTGGATCTCAACCCGGCGCGCCGCGCACTCGCGGAGAAGTTCGGCATGACGGATTTCGTGAACCCACGCGAGGTCGCAGGCGACCTCGTGCAGCATCTGGTGGCGCTGACCAAGGGCGGCGCGGACTACACGTTCGAGTGCATCGGCAACGTGAACGTCATGCGCCAGGCGCTGGAATGCGCGCATCGCGGCTGGGGCAAGTCGATCATCATCGGCGTGGCCGGCGCCGGGCAGGAGATCAGCACGCGCCCGTTCCAGCTCGTCACCGGGCGCGTGTGGATGGGTACTGCGTTCGGCGGCGCGCGCGGACGCACCGACGTGCCGCGCATCGTCGACTGGTACATGGACGGGCGCATCAACATCGACGACCTGATCACGCACGTGATCCCACTCGAGCGTATCAACGAGGGCTTTGAGATGATGCGCCGCGGCGAGAGCATCCGCACCGTGGTGAGGTTCTGAGATGAGCGAGTCCCATGGCGCGCATCAACATTACGAGGCGCTGATCGCGCGCGCGGCGGCGATCCCGCCCGTGTCCTGCGCGGTGGCGCATCCCTGCGATGCGCCCTCCCTTGGCGCCGCCCTGGAGGCGGCGCGCGAGGGGCTGATCGCGCCCATCCTGGTGGGACCTGTCGCGCGCATCCGTCGCGTGGCGGAGGAAGCGGAGCTCGATCTCACCGGGCATCCGATCGAGGACACGCCGCACAGCCATGCCAGCGCCGACCGCGCCGTGGCGCTGGTGCGCGAGGGCCGCGCGCAGATGCTGATGAAGGGCTCGCTGCACACCGACGAACTCATGGGTGCCGTGGTGGCGCACGACACGGGGCTGCGTACTGGGCGGCGCATCAGCCACGTCTTCATCATGGACGTGCCGCGCTACCGCGAGCCGCTGTTCATCACCGATGCCGCGATCAACATCGCACCCGATCTCGAAACGAAGGCCGACATCGCGCGCAACGTCATCGACCTGCATCGCGGCCTCGGCCTCGGCCCACCGCGCGTGGCCATCCTTTCCGCGGTGGAGACCGTGACGCAGAAGATCCCGAGCACAATCGACGCCGCGGCGCTGTGCAAGATGGCGGAGCGGCGGCAGATCGTGGGCGGGCTGCTCGACGGGCCGCTGGCGCTCGACAACGCGATCGACCCCGAGGCGGCGCGCATTAAGGGCATCGAGTCCGAGGTCGCGGGGCGCGCGCAGGTGCTGCTGGTGCCGGACCTCGAGGCGGGCAACATGCTGGCCAAAAACCTGACATTCCTGAGCGGTGCTGATGCCGCCGGGATCGTGATGGGCGCGCGGGTGCCGATCATCCTGACCAGCCGCGCGGACAGCCGGCGCACGCGACTCGCATCCTGCGCGGTCGCGGTTATCTATGCGCAACATCTGGGGCAGGCGGTCGCGGAGGTGGTGGCATGAGCGGCCCGCTGCTCGTCATCAACGCGGGCAGCTCCAGCCTCAAGTTCGAGACCTTCGATGTTGCGGATGGCACGCCGCGGCGCGTGCTGCGCGGGCAGATCGAGCGCCTGGCGAGTGCGGCGCCGCATTTCGTGGCCCACGACGCGGGAGGGGTGATCACGGACCGCGTGCTGGGCGCCGGCGAGGATCCCGAGGCGATGCTGCTGGCCTGGCTCGGCGAGCATGGCGGCGGCGCGCCTTGCGCCGTGGGCCATCGCGTGGTGCATGGCGGCGTGCGCCACACCGGCCCGGCCCTGGTGGATGACGCGCTGCTCACGGAACTCGACGCCCTCTCGCCGCTGGCGCCGTTGCACCAGCCTCACAATCTCGAGCCGATCCGCCGCCTGCGCGCGCAAGCGCCGGATTTGCCGCAGGTCGCGTGTTTCGACACCTCCTTCCATCGCGGCCATCCCGAGGTCGCGGACCGGTTCGCGCTGCCGGAGGCGCTGTTTGCCCAGGGCGTGCGCCGCTACGGGTTCCATGGCCTCTCTTATGCCTGGATTGCCGCGCGCTTCGCGGAAATGGCTCCGTCGCTCGCCGCAGGGCGTGTGATCGCGGCGCATCTCGGCTCCGGTTGTTCCGCCTGCGCCATGATCGGCGGGCGCAGCGTGGACAGCACCATGGGCTTCACCGCGCTCGAGGGGCTGGTGATGGGCACGCGCCCAGGCCAGCTCGATGCCGGCGTCGTGCTCTACCTGATGCAGCAGGGGATGGACGCCGCCGCGATCGAGCACCTGCTGTATCACGAGAGCGGGCTCAAGGGGCTTTCCGGCATTTCCGGCGATGTGCGCGACCTCCTCGCCGATGGTGGCGCGCGGGCGCGGCTCGCGCTCGATGTCTTTGTCTATCGCGCCGCCGGTGCCTTCGCCACGCTTGCCGCGGCGATGGGGGGCGTGGACGCGGTGATCTTCACCGCGGGGATCGGCGAGAACTCGCCGGATATCCGCGCCGCCATCGCCGCGCGATGCGCCTGGCTCGGGTTTTCGCTCGATGCCGCGCGCAACGCCGCCCACGGCCCGCTGATCTCAGCCACGGGCAGCAAGGTCGCCGGCTACGTCATCCCGACCGACGAGGAGGCGACCATCGCGCGCGAGACGCTTTCGGTGCTGGCCGCGCGCTGAGCCTCGCCGCCATGGCATGATCTCCTCTGCCGCCCGGGCAGGGCTGCTTCCGGCGCATGGGTCGCCTCGCTGACAATATCATAAGGCTGCTTATTATATGGCCCATGCCCAATGACCTGCTGTTTCTGCTGCACGACCTCGCGCGGCACTCGCGCATGGACGCGGACCGGCGCGCCGCCGCCCAGGGTCTCACGCTCGCCCAATGGAAGATCCTGATCCATCTCGAGCGCCAGGCCGGGTTGTCGCAGAAGGAACTCGCCGAGATCCTGGAAGTGGAGCCGATCACCATCGCTAGGCTGATCGACCGGCTGGAGGCGCATGGCCTGGTGGAGCGGCGCGACGATCCCTCGGACCGTCGCATCTGGCGCCTGCACCTGACCAGGGAAGCCGGACCGGTGCTTAGGGCGCTCTCGCATGAGCGCGCGGCGATGCTGGAGTCCATCACCAAGGGCCTCTCGCACGTCGAAGTCGCCGCCGTGGAGGCGGCGATGGAGCGGATGAAGGAAAACGTGATCGCCGGCCTGCGCGCCCGCGAGGTGGAGGCCGCCTGATGTCCCAAGCAACCGTGAGCACGCGCGTCGGCAACGTCGAGCCAAGTACCACCCAGCGCAGCCGTCCGCGGCTGCTTCGCCTGCTGCTGATGGTGGGCGGCGTCGCGCTGGTGCTGGTCGCCGCCGTGACGGTCTGGCTGGAGAGCGGGCGTTGGGTCTCGATCAGCGATTCCTATGCGCGCGCCGGCAAGCTGCTGGTCGCGACCGACGTCTCCGGCGTCGTCAAGAGTATCGACGTGACCG
>JAJZUI010000033.1 GCA_021847175.1 Pseudomonadota bacterium | reverse complement strand
CACCCATTGAACGCCGCGGGCGCATCGGTCATACATGCGCCGTTCGGACCATCCCGCGCGGGAGAGAGCGGCGTCGCCGCCGCCGAAGGCGCAACCGGCCCCCGGAAACGCTCAGGCAAAAGGACCGCGTCAGGGTTGCGAATCTCTGGAAAGCCGCCGCGGCATGCTCGCCGCGTCGCACCGACGGAGTAAGGGCGCGACACTACCGCAAGGTTTGGCGCCCGAATCTCTCAGGTCCTCGGACAGAGGGGGGTCGTTCCTGCCGGAATCATCCGGCGGGCGACAATTGTCCGGAGGCGCCATGACCGAGACCCCGCTCACCACGCCGCAGCCCACTCCTTTGCAGGCGACCCCGCTTGACGCGCTGCATCGCGGCCTCGGCGCCCGGATGGTGCCGTTCGCGGGCTACGCCATGCCGGTGCAGTACCCGGCGGGCATCATCGCCGAGCACAACCAGACGCGGAACAGCGCGGCCCTGTTCGACGTCTCGCACATGGGCCAGGCGAAGCTCATCGGCGCCGGCGCCGCCGCGGCGCTTGAGCGGCTGGTGCCGGGCGACATCATCGGCCTCAAGCCGTTCCGCCAGCGTTACACGCTGCTCACCACGGATGCCGGGACGATCATCGACGACCTCATGGTCGCGACGCTGCCGGACGCGCTGTTCCTGGTCGTCAACGCCAGCCGCAAGGCCGTGGATTTCGCGCATATCGCGGCCCAACTGCCCGGGGGCGTCACGCTCGCGCCGATGCAAGACCGGGCGCTGCTGGCGCTGCAGGGGCCGAAGGCCGTCGAAGTGATGGCGCGGCTCTCGCCCGAGGCGGCGGCACTGCCCTTCATGGGTGTCGCCGACACGCGCGTCGGCGGGCATGCGTGCCTGGTCAGCCGCAGCGGATATACCGGCGAGGACGGGTTCGAGATCTCGGTCGCCGCCGGCGAGGCGGAGGCGCTGGCGCGGGCCCTGCTCGCCGAGCCGGAGGTCGGGCCCGCGGGGCTCGGCGCGCGGGACTCGCTCAGGCTCGAGGCCGGGCTGTGCCTCTGGGGCAACGACATCGACGAGACCACCAACGCGATCGAGGCGGGGCTCGTGTGGACCATCGGCAAGCGCCGCCGCGCCGCCTGGGATTTTTCCGGCGGACCGGCGCTGCGTGACATTCTCGCCGCCGGCCCGGCGCGCCAGCGCGTCGGCATCCTGCCCGAGGGCCGCGCGCCCGCCCGCGCCGGCACCGAGATCCTGGTCGATGGCCGCAAGGTCGGCACTGTCACCTCCGGCGGCTTCAGCCCCACGCTCGGGGCGCCGGTCGCCATGGGCTATGTCGACTCCGCTCATGCCGAGATCGGAACGACTCTCGCGCTTTCCGTGCGCGGCCAGGCGCTGCCCGCGCGCGTCGCCGCCATGCCCTTCGTTCCCCACCGCTATATTCGTTAGAGGATCGCAACCATGTCCGAGACCCGCTACACGCGCGACCACGAATGGGTCCGCCTCGATAACGGTACCGCCACCGTCGGCATCACCGTGCACGCGCAGGAGGCGCTCGGCGACCTGGTGTTCGTCGAGCTGCCGGCGCCGGGGCGCGAGGTTGCTGCCGCCGAGGCCTGCGCCGTGGTCGAGAGCGTGAAGGCCGCCTCCGACGTTTATGCGCCGCTCGCCGGCAAGGTGACGGAGAACAACGCGACACTGGCCGCGGACCCGGCGCTCGCCAACCGCGATGCCGAGGGCGAGGGCTGGTTCTTCCGCCTGGTGCCGTCCGATCCCGCTTCGTTCGCGTCGCTGATGGACCGCGCCGCCTACGACGCCTACGTGGCGGAGAACGCGTGATGGACGGGCGCGCGGAGTTCGCTTCGCTGGGCGCGGACGGCAGCTTCGCGGCGCGTCATGTCGGCCCTTCGGAGGACGAGATCGCGATCATGCTGAAGGGACTCGGGGTCGCGAGCCTAGCAGAGCTGGTCGCGCGCACCGTGCCCGCGGGCATCCGCAGCCAGGCGCCGATGGCGATACCCCCGGCGGTGAGCGAGAGCGCGGTGCTGGCGGAACTGGCGGAACTCGCCGCCGAGAACCGTTGTGTGAAGTCGCTGATCGGCCAGGGCTATCACGGTACGCTGACGCCGCCGGTGATCCTGCGCAACGTGCTGGAGAACCCGGCCTGGTACACGGCCTATACGCCCTATCAGGCGGAGGTGGCACAGGGCCGGCTGGAGGCGCTGCTCAACTTCCAGACACTGTTCTGCGAGCTCAGCGGCATGGAGATCGCCAACGCCTCCCTGCTCGACGAGGGCACGGCGGCGGCGGAGGCGATGCATCTGGCGCACGCCGTGGCACACTCCAAGGGCGACGTGATCGCGGTCGGCACGGACGTCCATCCGCAGACCCGCGCCGTGATCGCGACGCGTGCCGCACCGCTCGGCATCACGGTCGCGGACGTGGCGCCGGGTGCGAAGCCGCCGGAAGGTTGTTTCGCTGTCGTTCTTTCCTATCCCTCGACCGACGGGGCCGTGCGCGACCTCACGGCCGAGATCGAGGCGGCGCACGCAGCGGGCGCGATCGCCGTCGTCTGCGCCGATCCGCTGGCGCTGGTGGCCCTGCGCTCGCCCGGGTCGATGGGGGCGGATGTGGTCGTCGGCTCCTCGCAGCGTTTCGGCGTGCCGATGGGCTTCGGCGGCCCGCACGCGGCTTTCTTCGCGACGCGCGACGTGTACAAGCGGAGCATGCCCGGCCGGCTCGTCGGCGTGAGCCAGGACGCGCAGGGCAGACCGGCGATGCGGCTCGCCTTGCAGACGCGCGAGCAGCATATCCGCCGCGAGAAGGCGACCTCCAACATCTGCACCTCGCAGGTGCTGCTGGCGAATATCGCCGGGTTCTATGCCGTCTGGCATGGGCCGGAGGGGCTCGCGCGCATCGCGCGGCGGGTGCACCTCGCGGCTGCCCTGCTTGCCGGCGCGGCGCGGCGCGCCGGACTCGCGGTTCGCCACGAGAGCTTCTTCGATACCATTGCAATTGAGGCCGGCGGGCGCGCCGACGCGATCATGCGGGCGGCACTCGATGCCGGGTTCAACCTGCGGCGGCTGGACGCCACGGGAATCGCGATCGCGCTCGACGAGACGGTGACAGCGGCGGAGCTCGACAGGCTCGCCGGCGTGCTCGGCGCGCCGCTCGGGGAGACGTTCGGGAGCCTGCCGCCGGCGCTGGTTCGCGCCGATACGATCCTGCAACAGAGCGTGTTCCATTCGTATCGCTCCGAGACGGCGATGATGCGCTACCTTCGCCTCCTCGCCGACCGCGACATCGCGCTCGACCGCAGCATGATCCCGCTCGGTTCCTGCACGATGAAGCTGAACGCGACGGCCGAGATGATTCCGATCACATGGCCCGGCTTCACGGACATCCATCCCTTCGCGCCGGCCGACCAGACGCGGGGCTATGTCAAGCTGGTGGAGCGGCTTTCGGCATTGCTTGCCGCGGCAACGGGGCTTGCCGCCGTCTCGCTGCAGCCCAACGCCGGCAGCCAGGGCGAATACGCGGGGCTGCTCGCCATCCGCGCCTGGCAGGCGGCGCGCGGCGAGGGTGCGCGCGACGTGTGCCTCATTCCGGCGAGTGCCCATGGCACCAATCCCGCGAGTGCGGCGATGGCCGGGCTCAAGGTCGTGGTCGTCGCCTGCGACCGCAACGGCAATGTCGATCTCGCGGACCTGATGGCGAAGGTCGACCAGCACCGCGAGAAGCTGGCGGCGCTGATGCTGACCTATCCCAGCACGCATGGCGTGTTCGAGGAGGAGGTGATGGCGATCTGCCGCGCGGTGCACGACCGCGGCGGCCAGGTCTACATGGATGGCGCCAACCTCAACGCGCAGCTTGGCCTCACCAGCCCAGGGCGGATCGGCGCCGATGTGTGCCACCTGAACCTGCACAAGACGTTCTGCATCCCGCATGGCGGCGGTGGACCGGGTGTCGGGCCGATCGCGGTCGCGGAGCATCTGGCGCCGCACCTGCCCAACCATCCGGCGCGGCCGGATGCGGGGCCGGCGACCAGCTACGGGCCGGTCTCCGCGGCACCGTTCGGCAGTGCGATGATCCTGCCGATCTCCTATGCCTATATCCGCATGATGGGACCCGATGGGCTCACGCGGGCGAGCGAGGTGGCGATCCTGAACGCCAACCACATCGCGCGCCGGCTCGCGCCCTACTATCCGGTCGTCTACACCGGCGCGGCGGGGATGGTGGCGCATGAGTGCATCGTGGACTGCCGTGGCTTCGGCGAGGCGGGTGTGCAGGTGGAGGACATCGCCAAGCGGCTGCAGGACTACGGGTTCCACGCACCGACCATGTCCTGGCCGGTGCCCGGCACGCTGATGATCGAGCCGACGGAGAGCGAAAACCTCGCGGAGCTCGATCGGTTCTGCGACGCGATGATCGCGATCCGCGGCGAGATCGACGCCATTGCGGCGGGGCGCATGGACAAGGCGGACAACCCGCTCAAGCACGCGCCGCACACGGCCGCCGCGATCGCGGGCGAGTGGAGCCATGCCTATTCACGCGAGCAGGCGGCCTTCCCGCTGCCCTTTGTCGCGGCGGCGAAATACTGGCCGCCGGTGGCACGGGTGGACAACGTCTATGGCGACCGCCACCTCGTCTGCACCTGCGCGCCGCTGGAGGAGTACGCGGCGGCGGCCGACTGAGCCGCCGCGCCCGGCGCCTGGGCACCATGACAGCGACGTAATTCCGCCGCCGATGACGCGAAGCGGCGCGGGATGGTAGAGGGCCAGCATGATCCGCTGGTTCTCCCCGCGCCGTGCCGCGCTCCTGGTGCTCTCCCTGCTCTCCGCCTGCGCCGCGTCCGGCGTGTCGTCCGGCGTCGCGTCGCGCGGCATCACCGGCGCCACGTCGACGCCGCTGGCGGCGGCGAGCATAGCCGCCTCGTCCTTCCTGCAGGCGCGGTTCGCCGCGAGCCAGGGCGCTCTCGCGCTCTCGGCCGCGCAGTTCCTGCGCGCGCACCAGGCCGACCCCTCGAGCCTCGCCCTGCATGAGCAGGCCTTCCTCGCCGCGCTGGTGGCCGGAAGGCTGGATGTGGCGAGCCTCGCGCATGGCCTGCCCAAGAACCAGGCCGCCCAGTACGTCCTGGTCAACGAGGATGCGAGGCAGGGGCATTGGCAGGCGGCGCTGCAGCGCCTCAAGGCGGTGCCCGAAACCGGTATCGGGCAGGTCCTGGTGCCGCTGCTCACCGCCTGGTGCGAGCAGGGGGCCGGCCAGACCGACGCCGCGCTCGCCACGCTGAGTCCGCTGATGGACCAGCCGAACACAAGGGCGCTGGCCACGCTGCACGCCGCGATGATCGAGGATCTCGCCGGGCGCACGGCACAGGCCGACCGGAACTACGCGACCGCGGCCGCCGCCTTCGGCCCCGCCAGCCTCGACCTCGCGCGCACCTTCGCGAGCTGGGACGCGCGCCGCGGACGCAAGGAGGAGGCGCTGGGCGTGCTCGCCGGCCTCGGCTCCCAGGGCGAGATGGGCCTGGTGCAGCCGGGGCTGATCCGCGACGTTGCGCAGCGTGTGATCCGCCGCCCGACCGACGGCATGGCCGCGGCATATCGGCTCGTCGCGCTCGCGGTGCGCAAGCAGAACAACGGCAGCCTTGCGCTGGTGCTGCTGCGCCTCGCGCTCGACGTCCGGCCGCATGACACGATGTCGCGGCTCGCGATGGCGGACATCTACGGTGCCAGCCAGCAGGATGCGCTGGCGCTCGACGTGCTCGACGCGGTGTCCAAGTCCGATCCGCTGTATCCCGCGGTGCAGCTGCGCCGCGCGCTGTACATGACGGCGCTGCACAACAACCAGGGCGCGCTCGACATCATGCGCCGGCTGGTCAAGGCGTTTCCGACGCAGCCGGAGCCGGCGATGGTACAGGGCGACATCCTGCGCGCCGAGAAGAAATACGCCGCGGCGATCAAGGCCTACGACCTTGCCCTCGCGCGCACGAAGCACGCGGGCCCGGCGGCCTGGATCCTCTATTTCGACCGCGGGGTCGCCTACGACCAATCCGGTAAGTGGCCGCTTGCCGAGGCGGATTTCCGCCAGGCGCTGAAGCTCTCGCCGAACCAGCCGGCGGTGCTGAACTACCTCGGCTACTCGCTCGCCAACCGCGGCATCGACCTGCCGCAGGCGCGGCAGATGATCGAGAAGGCGCTCGCGGCGCAGCCGAATGACGGCGCCATCGTGGACAGCCTCGGCTGGGTGACGCTGAAGCAGGGCGACGTGGCCGGCGCGGTGCGCTACCTCGAGCGCGCGGTGGAGCTGATGCCGGAGGATCCCACGATCAACGGCCATCTCGGCGACGCCTATGCCGCCGCCGGCCGGAACCTGGAGGCGGCGTTCCAGTGGCAGCGGGCGCTCGACCTCAACCCGTCACCGACGGACGCCGCGAAGCTGCGCGCGAAGCTGGCGCGCGCGGAGCAGGCGCTCCGCGAGGGCGCCGGTCCGACGCAAGAGGCGCCGCCGAAGAAGGCCGTTCACTGACAGGTCGGGGCGTGAACGCGGGCGTGGCCCTGCGCGAGGTCGCGCGCGCCAAGGTCAACCTCTATCTGCACGTCACGGGGCGACGCGAGGACGGTTACCATCTGCTCGACAGCCTCGCGGTGTTTCCCGAGGCGGGCGACGTGCTGGAGGCTGATGCGGCGCAGGCGCTGACGCTCGCCGTTGCGGGGCCGTTTGCCGCGGCGCTGGAGGGCGGCGACAACCTGGTGCTGCGCGCGGCCCGCGAGCTCGACGCGTCGCGGGGGGCGGCGCTGCGGCTGACGAAGAACTTGCCCGTGGCGTCCGGCATCGGGGGCGGCTCGGCGGACGCGGCAGCGGCGCTGCGGCTGCTGTCGCGGCTGTGGCGGTGCCCGGTCCCGGAGGGCGCGGCGCTGGCGCTCGGCGCCGATGTGCCGGTCTGCCTCGCCTCGCAGCCAGCGCGCATGCAGGGGGTGGGGGAGGTGCTGCTTCCCGGGCCACGGCTGCCGCGCTTCGGCATGGTGTTGGTCAATCCCGGAATGCCCGTTGCCACGCCGGCCGTCTTCGCCCGGCGAACCGGGCGGTTTTCGGCTCCGGCCGCACTGCCCGACGGCTGGGCGGACGCTGCCGCGATGGCGCGCGACCTCGCGGCGCTGCGCAATGACCTCGAGGCGCCGGCGATCGCGCTCTGCCCGCCGATCGGCGAGGTGCTGGCGGCGATCGCGGCTAGGCCGGGCGCCCTGCTCGCGCGCATGAGCGGGTCCGGGGCGACGTGCTTCGGCCTCTTCGGGACCGCCGGGGCGGCGCGGGTGGCGGCGACGACGCTTGCCCGTCCGGGCTGGTGGGCGTGGGGCGGGCCTTGCGGCCCGACCCCGGCCTGACCTAATCCGGCGCGCGCGTTGGGGCGTCGCCAAGCGGTAAGGCAGCGGATTTTGATTCCGCCATGCGGAGGTTCGAATCCTCCCGCCCCAGCCAGCGCTCAGCCGAGGCCGAACGGATCGTCGATCGAGGGCGAGGGGGGCGTGAACCAGGCGGGCCCGGCCTCGGTCATGTGGATGTGGTCCTCGAGCCGCATGCCGAACTCGCCGTAGATGCAGATCGTGGGCTCGTTGGAGAAGCACATGCCGGGGGCGAGGCGTGTGCGGTCGCCGCGCACGATGTAGGGTTCCTCGTGGACGTCGAGGCCGACGCCGTGGCCGGTGCGGTGCGGCAGGCCTGGCAGGCCGTATTCCCTGGCGAAGCCCGCCGCCTCGATCACGTCGCGGGCGGCGCGGTCGAGCGATTCGCAGGTGGCGCCGAGCTGGGCCGCGGCGAACACCGCCTCCGTCGCGCGCTTCTCCACGTCCCAGACCTCGCGCTGGCGGGCGCTCGGCTCGCCGAACACATAGGTGCGCGTGACGTCGGACTGGTAGCCGTGCATGGGCGCGCCGATGTCGATCAGCACCGTGTCGCCCTCCTTGAGGATCTGCGGGTAGGGCACGCCGTGCGGATAGGCGGTGGCCTCTCCGAACAGCACGATGCAGAAGCTCGCCGGCAGGTCGAAGCCGAGTGCGGTGTGGGCGCGGGCGACGAAGGCCTCGACCTCGGTGGTGGCGATCCCCGGCCGCAGGATGGCGGCGGCGGCGCGGTGCACGCCGAGGGTGAGGTTCATCGCGTGCTTCATCAGCGCGATCTCGGCCGCGGACTTCACCATGCGGCAGGCGGCGGTGATCGGCCTGGCGTTGATGAAGTCGAACGAATTGCCGGCCCGGCGCAGACCGTCCACGGTGAAGAACGGCGTCGCGGGGTCGATCGCGATGGTGCCGCTGGCGTAGCCCATGGCGCGCACCGCATCGACCACGAGCGATGTGGGGTCCTCGTGCTCATGCCAGGCGTGGATGCGGCCGGGGAGCGCGATCATGGTCTCGAGCTTGGCCTGCTCGAAGGCGGGGGTGATGTAGGCGAGTTCGCCCTCGGCCGGGATGACGGCGCCGTGCAGCCGCTCCGAGCCCTTCAGGCGCAGGCCGGTGAAGTAGAAGGTCGTGGTGGAGGCGTCGAGGTAGAGCGCCTGAACGCCCTGCGCGCGCATCAGCGCCTGTACCCTGGCGATGCGCGCGCGGCGTTCCTCGGCGCCGACCGGCGGCACCACGTCGCGCATGGAACGAAATTTCGCGAGCTCGGCTTCCGCGGTCGAGCCGCCGACCCCGCGCGTCACGAGGCTTCTCCCCAGCCGGCGATGATTTCCTGCAGGGCGGGTGCTGCGAGGGCGGCGAAGACCGTGAACGCCGGGACGTCCGCCGGCGTGTACCAGTTCGCCTCGTGCAGGATGTTGAGCGTGCCGATGGTGCGGCCGGCCCAGCGCACGGGGACGTTGACGCAGCTTTCGCAGCCCAGCGACCGGATGAGCTCGTGGTCGAAGAAGGCTGCCTTCACGTCCTCGTACGTGTCGAGGAACCGGCACCGCCCTTCCAGCATCGCCGACGCGCTGCTCTTGGCGATCGGTTTAGCGCCGCCGATGGGATAGGCGTCCGGCTGGTTGCTGTAGTAGCGCTGGTTCTCGCCGCGGTCCCAGTTGAGGACCAGCACGGTGAACAGCCTGTGGCCGATCCCCTCGGCGATCGCGCGGTCGATCGCGGCGAGGCGGCCGGTGACGGTATCGGCGGAAGCCGCCGCGAGAATTCCCGGAAACGGATCGTATGGACGCGGCTGGCGGCTCATCGCGGCCGGACTCCTTCGTGGTGCGGAGCGATGATAGGCGGAACCGGCGGACATGCCAGCCCGCGCCGCCCGGCCTCCGCGGCCGAGCACGGCGCCCTAGTCGTTCCAGTAGAGCTTCGTCGGGTTGGCGACGAGGAGCTTGTGCTGCAGCTCGGCGGTGGGCGCGATGCGCGGGATCATATCGACGAGGTGCCCGTCGTCGGGGATCGCCTTTTCCATGTTGGGGTGCGGCCAGTCGGTGCCCCAGAGCGCACGGTCCGGGTAGTCGGCGACCAGTGGTGCCACCGCATGCGCGAAGGCGTTCCAGGGGTCGCCGTTCGCGAGGTCGAGCCGATCCGGGCAGGTGGCCTTGAACCAGATGTCGGGGCGGGAATCGAGCAGGCGGCGGAAGGCCTTCATGTCGGCGCCGTCCGGGCCCTGGGTCACGTCCGGGCGCCCCATGTGGTCGACGACGACCGGCACGGGGATCGCGGCCATGAAGGGGCGGAGTTCCTCGAGGATGTCGGCCTCGAAATAGATCACCACGTGCCATCCGGGTGGCAGGCGGCGCGCGACGTCGAGGAACCTGTCCTTCGGCGCGTCGTCCACCAGGCGTTTCAGAAAGTTGAAGCGCACGCCGCGGATGCCGCCCCGGTGCAGCGCTGCCAGATCGGCGTCGGAGATCGCGGGATCGACCACGGCGACGCCGCGCGCGCGGGCCTCCGAGCGGGCGATTGCGTCCAGCGTCGCGGCGTTGTCGGTGCCGTGGCAGCTCGCCTGCACGATGACGTTGCGCGAGAAACCGAGATGGTCGCGGAGCGCGAACAGCATCTCGGGCCCGGCATCCTGCGGCAGATATTTCGCCTTGGGACTGAACGGGAAGCGCGCCATCGGGCCGAAGACATGGCAATGCGCGTCGATGGCGCCTGGAGGGGGGCGGTAGCGGGGCTTCGACGGGTTGGGGTGCCAGCTCACGATGCGGTCATTCATCCGGACATCCCTCCATCGGGTTCGGCGTTCCTTGCGGCCGGGGTGGCGCTGGCGTCAAGCGCATGCCGATGCGCGCGGCGCGCGGAAAAGGGTAGGTCGGTGGTTTGCCCAGCCATTCGATCTGCCTAAACATGCGATCGTGGAAATCTGGGATCTCAACCTGCGCCATCTCGAGGCGATCGTGTGCATCGCTGATCTCGGAACGATGAGTGCCGCGGTGGCTTCGGTCAACCTCACGCAGCCGGCGATAACCCAGGCCTTAGCACGCGTCGAGACGACGCTCGGAACCCAGCTTTTCGAGCGCCGCCACAACGGCATGGTGCCGACGCCGGCGGCGCGGCTGCTGGTGGAGCGGCTGCGTGCTGCGCTCGGTCACATCGCGGGGCCGCATGTGAACCCCGCGCATGTCACGATGTCGCGCATGCGCGCGCTGCTCGCACTCGCGGATGGTGGCGGCTACGACGGCGCGCGGCGCGCCACGGGGTTGTCGCTGCCTTCGCTGCATCGCGCCGTGAACGACCTGTCGCTGGCGCTGCGCCGCCGGCTCGCGGAGCGGCGCGGCAAGGTGGTGGTGCTGACCGAGGCCGGGCAGACGCTGGCGCGCGCGTTCCGCCTCGCGCGCGTGGAGCTGGAGGCGGGGCTCGCGGAGCTGGAGGCGCTCCGGGGCCACGAGACGCGCGGCATCACGGTAGGTGCGATGCCGCTGTCGCGCGCGCGGGTGCTGCCGGCAGCGATCGCGCGCTTCCTCTGCCGGCATCCGCAGGTGCGGGTCTCGATCGTCGAGGGCTCGCGCGCCGAACTGGTCGAGCCGCTGCGCAACGGCGTCATCGACATCATGGTGGGCGCGCTGCGCGATCCGCTCGTCGAGCCGGATCTGGTGCAGGAACCGCTGTTCCAGTCCGCCCCGGCGGTCGTCGCGCACCGGGACCATCCGTTGGCAAGAAGCCGGCCGACGCTGGCGCAGCTCGCCGCCTATCCCTGGATCGTCGGGCCGCCTGGCGCGCCGTTGCGCGAGCGGTGGGAGCGGATGTTCGCGCGCGCGGGGCTGGCGCGGCCGCGCGTGCCGGTGGAATCCGGCTCCGTGATGATCATCCGGCAGTTGCTGATCGGCAGCGATTTCCTGACCTTGCTGGACCGCGACCAGGTGGCGGCGGAACTCGAGGCCGGCTGGCTCACGGCGATCCGCGCGGCGCCGCCGGGGCTCGAGCGCACGATCGGCGTCACCACGCGCGCGTCCTGGCGGCCGACGGAGGTGCAGGCCGCGTTCGTCGCGGACCTCAAGGCCGTGGCGAACGCCGCCTGAGCGCCCACACGCCACACGCCGGTTCGAGAAGCACCGTGGCCGCCGCGGTGTTGGAGATCGGGAGATGGTAGTTGCGGTGGATTTCCCGCGCGGCGGGACCGAGCGCGCCGCGGGCCGCGATCCAGTTCAGCACCTCCACGCCCTGCGTGCCGGCGAGGCGCACCATCTCGTGGATGGACTGCCTCGTCAGCGCGTCCGGATCCGACGCGAGGTGGTCGAGGCAGAAGCGGTCGTACTCCGGGTTCATGAAGCCGGCGCGCTCGCCGTCGAGCTGGTGCGAGAGGCCGCCGGTGCCGATCACCACGACACGCTCGGCACCCGGCCAACTGGCCAGCGCCTTGTGCACCGAACGGCCGAGGGCGAGGCAGCGCTTCGCCGAGGGCAGGGGGTGCTGCACCGTGTTGATGCCGATGGGCACCAGCCTGACCGGCCATTCCGCGACCGAGGGATAGGCCAGCTCCATGGGGATGGAGATCGCGTGGTCGACCAGCATCTCCTGGCAGGTGACGGGGTCGAACTCGTCGGCCACGAGCTGTTCGATGACGTGCCAGCTGAGCTCTGGGTGGCCCTTGAAGGGCTTGTAGAGGGGCAGGCCCCAGCCCTCGTCCTCGTTCTGGTATTCCGCCGCGGCGCCGACCGCGAAGGTGGGCATCTTGTCGAGGAAGAAGTTGAGCCCGTGGTCGTTGGAGAAAACCACCGCGACATCCGGCTGCGTCTTCGCGAGCCATTCGTGCACCCTGGGGAAGCCGTCGAAGAACGGTTTCCAGTAGGGCGTCTGCTGGTCGCCGCGCTGGATGGCGCCTCCGATCGCGGGCACGTGGCTGGTGAAGTAGCCGCCGATGATTTCAGCCATCTTATGCCCCTTTCGCCTGGTCGAGCAGAAACTGCCTGAACGCCTCGACGGTGCGACCGGTCTGCATCGCGCCCACATCCTGCACGTTGAGGCCGAAGATGCCGGCGAGCTTGGCAAGGTAGTAGATGTTGCCGCCGGCCGCGATCATGCCGAGCACGTCGCGTTTGGCGACAGCCCGACGCTGTTCCGCGGTGAGGTGGAAGCGGCGGCAGTACGCTTCCTCGTCCGCCAGAAAGGCCTCTCGGTTTTCCTTGCGGTTGAAGGAATAGCACATGGCGTTGAGGTGGTAGCCCTTGCGCGCGGCGTCGCCGTCGAAGAGCGTGGTGCCGGGGATCGGTTCGGGCCTGGCGCCCGGCCTGGGCGGTGTCGGCATGGATCGTTCTCCCTTGCTGCGGTATGCTTCAACTGACGGCATGGCGGGACAACGCATTGATCTGGATCAATCGGAGCGCGCCGGGCCGTGGGGCTGGCGAGGGGCTGCGCGATTCGAAGAGGAATTAGCGAAAGCTTATGGACAGGCCGGGTTTCCGATTGGCACGTTCGGCCGGTTTGGGGGCAGTGGGTAGCGCCGGCACGTCTTGCCCGGATGCCTTGGGCCGGGGCAGGCTCGACCCAACGCCGCGCGGCATCAGCTGGTGCCGCGCGCGGCTGATAGAGAGGGAGGGAAGTCCGTCGTGACACTCGTCATCGATTGCCATGGGCACTACACCACCGTGCCCGAGGCGCATAACAAATGGCGCGAGGCGCAGAAGGCCGCGTTCAAGTCGGGCCAGCAGGCGCCCGCCTATCCCTCGATCTCCGACGACGAGATCCGCGAGAGCATCGAGAAGAACCAGCTCCGCCTCATCCGCGAGCGCGGCGCGGACATGACCATCTTCAGCCCGCGTGCCAGCTCCATGGAGCACCATGTCGGCGACCAGGCGGTGAGCGAGGCGTGGTCGAGGCACTGCAATGACCTTATCGCGCGCGTGGTGTCGATGTTCCCGGAGACGTTCCTTGGCGTCTGCCAGCTGCCGCAGAACCCGGAGAGCGACCTCGCCGCGTCGATCAGGGAGTTGCGCCGCTGCGTGGAGCAGCTCGGCTTCATCGGCTGCAACCTCAACCCCGATCCGGGCGGCGGACATTTCGAACATCCGCCGCTGACGGACCCGTACTGGTACCCGTTCTACGAGGCGATGGTCGATCTCGACGTGCCGGCGATGATTCATGTCTCGGGTTCCTGCAACCCGGGCCTGCACGCGACCGGCGCGTTCTATATCGCGGCCGACACGATCGCCTTCATGCAGCTGATCGAGGGCGACCTTTTCACGCGCTTCCCAAAGCTGCGCTTCATCATTCCGCATGGCGGCGGGGCGGCACCGTATCATTGGGGGCGCTACCGCGGCCTCGCCGACATGCTGAAGAAGCCGCCGCTGGACCGGCACCTGATGAACAACGTGTTCTTCGATACCTGCGTCTATCACCAGCCCGGCATCAACCTGCTCGCCGAGGTGATCGAGACCAAGAATATCCTGTTCGCTTCCGAAATGGTGGGCGCGGTGCGGGGGATCGATCCCACCACCGGGCATTATTTCGATGACACCAAGCGCTACGTGGACGCGCTGCCGCTGACGCCGGAGCAGCGCCATGCGATCTTCGAGGGCAACGCGCGGCGGGTCTTCCCGCGGCTCGACGCCAAGCTGAAGGCGCGCGGGCTGTGAACGCGCCGCCGGCCGGGGAGCATTCCGACATCCACGAGTATCTCGAGGAGTTCGAGGATATTCCCGGCACGCGGGTCTATACGGCCGCGCGGGCGCGCAAGGGCTATCACCTCAACCAGTTCGCGATGAGCCTGATGAAGCCCGAGAACCGGCGGCGCTGGAAGGAGAACGAGCGCGCCTATCTCGACGAGTGGCCGATGACAGAGGAGCAGAAGCAGGCGGTGCTGGCGCGCGACTACAACCGCCTGCTCGACCTCGGCGGCAACATCTATTTCCTCGCCAAGGTTTTCTCGACCGACGGGCTGAGCTTCTTGCAGGCGGTCTCGACCATGACCGGCATGAGCGTCGAGCAGTACCAGGCTATGATGAACGCCGGGGGGCGTTCACCCGAGGGCGTGCGTTCCATCAAGGAGAAGCGCTGATGGCGCGCATTACCGCAGGGGTCGCGACCAGCCACGTGCCGCTGCTCGGCGTCGCCGTCGACCAGGGCAAGACCGGGGACGCGTATTTCAAGCCGATCTTCGACGGCTACGAGTGGACGAAAAGCTGGGAGGCGGCCCAGAAGCCGGATGTGATCGTGCTGGTCTACAACGACCATGCGTCCGCCTTCGACATGAAGATCATACCGACCTTCGCGATCGGCTGCGGCGAGCGGTACAAGCCCGCGGACGAGGGCTGGGGGCCGCGGCCGGTGCCGGATGTGATCGGACATCCGGATCTTGCCTGGCATATCGCGCAGAGCCTGATCCTCGACGATTTCGACATGACGATCATCAACGAGATGGATGTCGATCACGGGCTGACCGTGCCGCTCTCGATGATGTTCGGTCAGCCGGCCGCGTGGCCGGTGAAAATTATTCCGCTTGCGGTCAATGTCGTGACCTATCCCGTGCCCTCCGGCAACCGCTGCTGGCTGCTGGGGGAGGCGATACGACGAGCAGTGCAGAGCTTCCCGGATGATCTCAACGTGCAGGTCTGGGGCACGGGCGGCATGAGCCACCAGCTGCAGGGACCGCGCGCGGGGCTGATCAACGCCGAATGGGACAACCGGTTCCTCGACGGCATGATCGGCGAGAGCGATGCGCTGCGGCGCATCCCGCATATCGAATACCTGCGCGAGACGGGCTCCGAGGGGATCGAGATGGTGATGTGGCTGATCATGCGCGGGGCGCTCGGGCGGAAGACGCGCTGCCTGCACCGCCACTACCACGTGCCATGCAGCAACACCGCGATCGGTCATCTCGTTCTCGAACCGGCCGAGTGATGGCTTCGGCCGCGAGGGCCTGAGTTTTTTACTGGAGGGATTC
This sequence comes from Pseudomonadota bacterium, assembly GCA_021847175.1. GTDB lineage: Bacteria > Pseudomonadota > Alphaproteobacteria > Acetobacterales > Acetobacteraceae > JAJXXT01. The sequence goes on along the minus strand of JAJZUI010000033.1, from coordinate 8,240 downwards.
CGACGATGCGTATCGCTCTCGCCGGCGCCGGCGCGTTCGGGGAAAAGCATCTCGACGGGCTCAGGAACATCGACGGCGCCGAGATCGTCTCGGTGATCAGCCGTACCGCGCAGCAGGCGGCCGCTGTCGCCGCCAAGTATGGCGCGAGACACAGCGGCACGGAGCTTGTCGAGGCGCTGGCACGGCCCGATGTCGATGCCGTGATCCTGTGCACGCCGACGCAGATGCACGCGGCGCAGGCGATCGCCTGCATGGACGCGGGCAAGCATGTGCAGGTGGAGATTCCGCTCTCGGATTCATGGGCGGATGCGCAGGCGGTGCTTAAGAAGAGCCGCGAGACGGGCCTTACCTGCATGGTGGGGCATACGCGGCGCTTCAACCCGAGCCATCAATGGGTGCACAAGCGTATCGTCGCCGGTGAACTCGCCGTGCAGCAGATGGACGTGCAGACGTATTTCTTCCGGCGCAAGAACATGAACGCGAAGGGCGAGCCGCGCAGCTGGACGGACCACCTGCTGTGGCACCACGCGGCGCACACGATCGACCTGTTCGCCTATCAGGCCGGGCGCATCGTCAAGGCGAACGCGATCCAGGGGCCGAAGCACAGGGAGCTGGGCATCGCCATGGACATGTCGATCCAGCTGAAGAGCGAGACGGGGGCGATCTGCACGCTCTCGCTCTCCTTCAACAATGACGGGCCGTTGGGCACGTTCTTCCGCTACATCGGCGACAGCGGCACCTATATCGCGCGCTATGATGATCTGGTGAACGGCAGGGAAGAGACGATCGACGTCTCCAGGGTCGATGTCAGCATGAACGGCATCGAGCTGCAGGACCGCGAGTTCGTCGCCGCGATCCGCGAGAAGCGCGAGCCGAATTCGTCGGTGGCGCAGGTGCTCGATTGCTACCGCGTGATCGGCGAGCTCGCGGCGAGCCTCGAGTCCCAGGACGGGTGGTCCTGAGGCGCTAGCGCAGGAAGCGCGAGACGATCCGGCCTGGCGGCGAGAGGCCGCGCGGGCGCCAGAGGAGAGAGGCGGCGATCGCGACCCCGATGGCGACGATGCGTAGCGAGGCGCCGCCGGTTGCCATGGAAGGCGGCAGGATGGCGGCGAAGAGCCCGCCCGCGGCGCTCCACAGGCCCCAGACCGCGAGCACGCCGAGAAGCGCGCCGCGATGGCTACCGACGCCGCCGACCACAAGCATCGCCCAAATCTGGAAGGTCAGGATCGGAACGAAATTATCGGGGGCAATGTAGCCGATCAGGCTCGCCTGCACGGCGCCGGCAAGACCCATTGCCGCCGCGCCGAGCGCCATTGCCTGAATGCGCAGCCGGCGCGGATCGCAGCCGAGCGAGGCGGCGGCGGCCTCGTCCTGCGCGAGTGCCCTGAGCGCCCTGCCGAACGGGCCCGCGGTGATGCGGTCGATCGCGAACCAGGCGGCCCCGGCGGCCAAGGCGGTGATCGCGAGGTCGAGGAAGCCGCGGGCGAGCCCGCCGGGCGGCACCGTGGCGAGGAGGTGCGGAATGAAGGCGATGCCGAACGGCCCGCCGGTCAACCCCTGCGCGTTCGCCGCCAGCTCGTGCAACGCGACGGCGATGCCGAACGTTCCGATGGCAAGATAATCGGCACGCAGCCGCAGCGTGGCCACGCCGACGACGGCGGCGGAGGCGGCGGAGGCGAGTGCCGCGCCGGCCCAGCCGACCAGCACCGGCAGGCCAAGCCCGCCGATATGGCCCGGTCCCGGCGCGCCATGCCAGGGGGGGACAGTGAGCAGGGCGGAGACATAGGCGCCGATGCCGACGAAGCCCGCGACGCCGACATTGAACAGGCCCGCGAAGCCCCATTGCACGTTGAGCCCGAGCACGGCGATGAAATTGACCAGTACTTCGGTCGCGAAGAACGCCAGATAGGAAAGCGTGCCGGTCATTGCCTCAGCGTTCCATGCCGAACAGGCCCTGCGGGCGCACCAGCAGCACCGCGAGCAGCAGCAGGAAGGCGACGCCGCCGCGCCAGGCGGCGCCGATGAACGGCACCGCGAGTGCCTCCGCGACGCCCACGATCATGCCGCCGGCGAGTGCGCCGGGCACGCTGCCCACGCCGCCGAGGATGACGCCCGCGAACAGCGGCAGCAGCAGGTCGAACCCCATGTAGGGGCGGATCTGCACGGTAAGGCCGAGGAACACGCCGGCCAGCGCCGCCAGTCCGCCGCCAAGCCACCAGGTGGCACGCACCACGCGCGCGGGGTCGATGCCGGCGACGCGGGCGAGCTCCGGGTTCTCGGCGACGGCTCGCATGGCGCGGCCCATCGCGGTGCGGGTGAGGAGGAGGTGCAGCGCGATTCCGGCCAGGGCCGCGAGTACGACCACGGCGAGCTGGTCCGGCGTGGCGCGTACGCCGAAGCCGAGCGGCATCGCGATCTGCAGGTCGCGGCTGTAATATTTCGGCTCCGGCGTGAAGGCGAACTCGATCAGGCTGCGCACCGCGAGCGAGGCGCCGAAGCTTGCCATCACCAGCACGATCTCCTCGCCGCGGCGGCGCAGGCGGCGGAACAGCAGCCAGTCCAGCAGCAGCGCCAGCGCGCCGGTGATCGCCATCGCCACTGGCAGCGCGACGATCAGCGGCCAGCCGAAGGAGAACGGGCCGATGCCGCTGCCGCCGAGGAACTGCGAGAGCGCGCCCGCGACCACCAGCGCCGCGTAGGCGCCGACGGTGAGGAAGTCGCCATGCACGAAATTGGCGAAGCGCAGAATGGAATAGGCAAGGGTGAGGCCGACGCCGCCAAGGCCGAGCAGCGCGCCGGTGAGGATGCCGTCGGCGAGGAACTGCGGGTTCATGCGGCCTCGGCACCTTCGGCCCGGCCGAGGAAGAGACGCGCGAGCAGCTTGCCGTCGCGCAGCGGGGGCGCCGGGCCGTCATGCGCGATACGGCCTTCCACCAGCACCAGGGCGCGATGCGCGATGCCAAGCGCCGCCGCGACGTTCTGTTCCACCAGCACCACGGCGACGCCCTGCTGCGCGATGGCGGCGATGCCGGAAAACACGCCTGCCACCAGCGCCGGCGAGAGGCCGGCGGAGGGTTCGTCGAGCAGCAGCACGCGCGGCTCGGGGATCAGCGCGCGGGCGATCGCGAGCATCTGGCGCTGCCCGCCCGAGAGGCGGCCGGCGGGGAGCTTGGGGCGGGCGGCAAGTGCGGGGAACGTCTCGAGCATCGCCGCGATGCGCCCGGCGCGGCGGGGACGCGGCAGCACCGCGGCGCCGATCTCGAGATTCTCGCGGATGGTCATGCGCGCGAAGACATTGTCCGTCTGCGGCACGAAGGCGATGCCTGCGCGGACCAGCGCGTGCGCAGGCGCGGTGATGCGGGTGGCGTCCAGCGCGATGCCGCCCCCGCGTTCCGGCACCAGGCCGGCGATCGCCTTGGCGAGCGTGGATTTGCCGGCGCCGTTGGGGCCGAGCAGGGTGACGATCTCGCCTGCGGCGACGGCGAAGGAGACGCCGCGGACGATCGGCAGGCCTTTCTCGTAGCCGGCGACGATGTTTTCCACCGCAAGGGTCGTCACGCCGCTGCCCCCAGGTAGCTCGCGGCGACGCGCGGGTCCGCGAGCACCTCCGCGGCGGTACCCTCGGCGATGATGCGGCCGGATTCCATGGCGTAGACGCGGTCGCACAGGCCGCTGACGAAACCCATGTTGTGCTCGACCATGAGCAGGCCGACGCCCTCGTCGCGCAGTGCGGTGAGGTGCTGCCCGATGGCTTCGAGCAGCGCCGGATTCACGCCGGCGGCCGGCTCGTCGAGCAGGATCATGCGCGGGCGGGCCATCAGCACGCGGCCGAGTTCCAGCAGCTTGCGCTGCCCGCCGGAAAGCACGCGGGCAGGCTCGCCGGAAAGCCGCGTGAGGGCGAGGCGCCCCAGGATTTCCTCCGCCCGCGCGCGTGCCGCGAGTTCGCGCGCGCGCGTGCGCCCGGGTGCGAGCGCCGCCGCCAGCATCGCGCCAGGGGGCGCGGCGACCATCAGGTTTTCGAGCACGGTGAGTTCTGGAAAAGGGCGGGGAATCTGGAAGGTGCGCGCGAGCCCCACCGCGAGGCGTGCCTGCGCGGGCAGGCGGGTGAGCGGTCTTCCCTCGAAACGAATCTCGCCGGCGGCGGGCCGGAGCGCGCCGGCGACGAGGTTGAACAGTGTCGTCTTGCCGGCGCCGTTGGGCCCGATGAGGCCGGTGATGCTGCCAGGCGGGGCGGTGATGCTGGCACCGTCCACCGCAGCCACGCCGCCGAAACGGATCACCGCGTCGCGGACTTCGAGCAAACCCTACTCTCCCGTTGGCGTGGCCGGCGGACCATCCCCTGGCCCGGATCAGCTGACCGGCTCCCTTGACCGGGCGGGGCATCAAGGCATGCTTCCCGCGCCGCAGGCAAGCCATGCGGCGGCGCAGCAACCGACAGGAGGCGACCCTGGCCGACAGGATCCGCATCAGCGAGGCCCGCTCGGGCCTGGACGTCACGGTGGGGCTCGATGCCGAGCGCGCGCCCGCCAACGCCGCGTTCCTGTGGAACCTGCTGGTGGAGCCGCGGGCCATCCAGGGCATCCATGCGATGTGGACGGGACCAGAGATTTCCTGCCCGGTGCCGGACGCGATGCTCGCGGAGGAGCAGCGCGTGCCGCTGCCGGTCGAGTGCGGAACAATCATGCCGCAGCCGGGCGAGATCGTGCTCACCTACCTGCCGGCACGGTTCTGGGGCGGGGGCGAGGCGCCGGTTTTCGATATCGGCTTGTTCTACGGACCGCAGGCGCGGCTGTTCTTTCCCGTGGGGTGGATCACCGGCAGCGTCGTCGGGCGGATCGCGGATGTCGGGGCACTGGCCACCGCGTGTGGGGTGATCCGGCGCGGCGGCCAGGCGACGCTGCTGTTCTCGCGCGTGACATGAGCGAGGAGTTCACGCTCTGGGACCTGCGGGTCACGGTGGAGGCGCCGGAGGGGGCGGCGCTCTATTGCGGCGCCAAGCCGGGCGACTGGTTCGAACTGCGGGGTGAGATGCTGCACCTGCCGCCGGGGCAGGGGTTCTCGATCTACTCGCTAGCCGCCCTGATGCCGCTGCTGGCGGCAAAGCAGCGCCGCTGCGACCCCGCGGACTGGATGGCAACCGACGATCTCGTCGCCTGCCCGGACCCAAACTGCCCCAGCCGGTTCCGCATCACGCGCGTGGGCGAGCGCCGTTTCCGCCGCTCGGAGGTGACCAAGACATGAGCCTGGAACAGGCAACACTCGCGCCGGGCTACACCATCCCGCGCCTCATCAAGGGCGGCTGGCAGCTCGCCGGCGGGCATGGGGAGGTAGATCGCGCCGCGGCGATGGCGGACATGGACGCCTATGTCGCCGCCGGCGTCACCGCCTTTGACTGCGCGGATATCTATACCGGCGTCGAGCAGCTGATCGGCGACTGGCGGCGCGGGCATTCCGAGGCGGCGGCCGGCGTGCGTGTGCACACCAAATTCGTTCCGGACCTCTCGGCGCTGGCGACGCTGGATGGCCTCGGGATCGAGAGGCTGATCGACCGCTCGCGCGCCAGGCTCGGCATGCCGACGCTCGACCTCGTGCAATTCCACTGGTGGGACCTTGCAATTCCCGGCTGGGTGGAGACCGCGCGCACGCTTGTGGCGTTGCGCGACCGTGGCTGGATCCGCCTGCTTGGCGGCACCAATTTCAATACCGCGTCGCTGCGCACGCTGGCCGAAGCCGGAGTGCAGATGACGACGATGCAGGTGCAGTACTCGGTGCTGGACGACCGGCCGGCGCGGCAGATGGTGCCATGGGGGCGGGCGAAGGGGATGCACCTGCTGTGCTACGGCACGGTCGCGGGCGGGTTCCTCTCCGAGCGCTGGCGCGGGCGGCCGGACCCGGGCATGGCGCTCGAGAACCGCAGCCTGGTGAAGTACAAGCTCGTCATCGACGATGCCGGCGGCTGGGATTTCTTTCAGGCGCTGCTCGATGCGCTGGGCGGCGTGGCGGCGCGGCACGGTGCGGACATCGCGGCGGTGGCCATCCGGCACGTGCTGGACCAGGAGGGCGTGGCGGCGGCGATCGTGGGTGTCCGCCATGGCGGGCACCTCGCGGCGCATCTGCGCGCAGCGAGCCTCACGCTGGACGCGGCTGACCGTGCGGCGCTCGGGGCGGTGCTGGCGCAGCGCCGCCCGCTCGCGGGTGATGTCTACGAGCTGGAGCGCGACCGCGAGGGGCGGCACGGACGCATCATGAAATACGACCTCAGCCGCGCGCCCGCCTGAAGCTACCTTGCCAGGAACCGGCATCCGCCGCAGGCTCACCGCTCTAACGCCAAGCCCAACGGGAGGACGCTCATGACGAAACGGCTCAAGCTTCCGCTGCTTGCTGCTCTTGCGATCGCGCTCGCCACCGGCACCGCGGGCGCCTGCACCATCACCATCGGCGTCGTCATGTCGCTCACCGGGCCCGCCGGCGCCTATGGCCAGGCCGGCGCCAAGGCGGTGCAGATGGCGTTCCGCGACATCAACAAGGCGGGTGGTGCGGCGGGCTGCACGCTCGCCGCCGATATCCGCGATTCGCAGACCAGCGGCTCCGTCGCGGTCGATCAGGCGAAGCAGCTGGTGGATGTCGAGCACGTGCCCGGCCTTATCGGTAGCATCATCTCCTCCGAAACGCTGCCGATCCTGACCGCGGTGACGGCGCCGGCGAAGGTGCCGCAGATTTCACCCGCCTCCTCCTCGCCGACGCTGACCACGCTGGGCGAGGAAGGCAAGACCAACGGCATCTTCTTCCGCACCATCACCTCCGACGCGCTGCAGGGCGTGGTGGCGGCGCAGTACGCGATGTCGCTCGGCTACAAGAGGCTCGCGATCATCCATGTGAACAATGATTTCGGCGCCAACATGGTCCGCGAGTTCGCCAGCGCCTACAAGAAGCTCGGCGGAACCATCACATCGGACACGCCGTACAACGAGAAGCAGTCCTCCTACTCGGCGGAGGTGACCGCGGCGATGGCGGGCAAGCCGGATGCGCTGTACCTGGTCAGCTATCCGGTCGATGGCGCCACGATCGCGCGCGAGTGGATCAGCCAGGGCGGGCCGCAGAAATTCCTGCTCAACGACGGGATGAACAGCCAGACCTTCATCAAGGCGGTGGGGGCGAAGTATCTCAACCATGCCTTCGGCACCTCCTCGGGCACCGAGTCGACCGCCTCGACTGCCTATTTCCAGCGGAACTTCAAGGCGTTTTCTAAGCTCGATCCGGGGTCACCCGGCGCCGTGCAGTCCTATGACGCGGCGGCTATCATGGGGCTTGCGGTCGCGATCGCGGGAAAGCCGGACCCGGCGGCGATCACCGCAGGCATCCGCGCGGCGGTGAACCCCAAGGGCACGCCGATCACCGCGGGCCCGGAGGGGTTCCGCAAGGCGCTGGCGCTGATCAAGGCGCATAAGCCGATCCGCTATGTCGGCGTGATCGGGCCGATCGCGTTCGACAAGGTGGGCGACATCACCGGCCCGTTCCGGGAATGGAAGATCGCCGGCGGCAAGATCGTCACCACCGGCGGCGTCTCGACGGCCGGGGTGACCAAGCTCGTCGCCAGCCTCGGCAAGTGAAGGCCTGACGGGAAGGTGGCACGGCGCTGCCTTCCCGTCCGTCCGCGCCATGCCTGCGAAGCCGAGCCCCGGTGTGTCCAGCCTCGGTGCGTCCAGCCTCGGTGCGTCCAGCCTCTGGGCCGTGACGGCGCGGGAGGCGGCGAGCTATTCCGCTCTCGCGCAGGATCTCGACGTCGATATCGCTGTCGTCGGCGGCGGCATCCATGGGCTCGCGGCGGCGCTGGCGGCGGCCGAGGCGGGAAGGCGTGTCGCGGTGCTGGAGGCGGTCGCGATCGGTCACGCCGCGTCCGGGCGCAATGGTGGGCTTGTGGTGCCGAGCCTGCCGCGCGTCGGGCCCGACGAGGTGATCCGGGCGTTTGGGCAGGAGCGGGGCGAACATTTCATCCGCATCGTGCTCGGCGCGCCCGATGAGGTGTTCGGGCTGATCCGCCGCTTCGGCATCGATTGCGGGGCGCGGCAATCGGGCTGGCTCAATCCCGCGCATGCGCCGAGCCTCGTTGCCAGTCTGGAACGGCGTCTCGCCGCGTGGCGGCGCTTCGGGAGCACCGCCACGCTGTTGTCGGCGGAGGAGACGCGCCGTCGCATCGGCTCCGCACGTTTTCACGGCGCCATCGCGGACCCGAGCGGTGG
>JAJZUI010000032.1 GCA_021847175.1 Pseudomonadota bacterium | reverse complement strand
GCAATCGACCTCAAGGGGGGACGCTGCGTGCGCCTGCGCCGCGGCGAGATGGCTGACGCCACGATCTACGCCGAAGACCCCGTCGCCCAGGCAAGGAGCTTCGCCGAGGCCGGCAGCCGCTGGTTGCACGTCGTCGATCTCGATGGCGCCTTCGCCGGCAAATCCGTCAACACCACCGCGGTACGCGAGATCCTTGGCGCCGTTTCGATTCCGGTGCAGCTCGGCGGCGGCATCCGTGACATGACCGCCATCGAGGCCTGGCTCGAGGCCGGTGTCGCCCGCGTTATACTCGGCAGCGCCGCGGCCAAGAAACCCGTGCTCGTGCGCGAGGCCTGCCGTGCCCATCCCGGGCGCATCGCCATCGGCATCGACGCGCGCGATGGGCATGTCGCGACCGAGGGCTGGGCCGAGACCTCGGCCATGACCGCGCTCGATCTCGCGCAGCGTCTCGAGGATGCCGGCGCCGCGGCGCTCATCTATACTGACATCGCGCGCGACGGGATGCTGCAGGGCCTTAACATCGCCCAGACGCTGGAGCTTGCCCGCGCCGTCGTAACCCCGGTCATCGCGTCCGGCGGCGTAGCCGGCATGACGGACATCGACGCGCTGCTACCCTACGCCGACACGCTGGACGGCGTGATTGTAGGCCGCGCCCTCTACGACGGCCGCCTCGACCTCCGCACTGCCCTCGCCCGCCTCGCTCAGACCGCGACACGATAGGAGGCGAGCGCCGCGAGGTTGGGTTCGATCCCCAGCCCCGCCGCCTCGCCCAGCATCACGCGCCCCTCGCGCACAAGCGGAAATGGTGCCCCAAGCAACTCGCGCAGCGGATTGTCGTTGGCATCGACCTCGACGAACCCGTCACCGCCCACGGCCGCCTTGAGGTGCATCGAGGCCACCTGTCCCACCCCGCCACCGAGCCAGTGCGGGCAGAAGATCCGTCCAGCGGAAAGTGCCTTGCGCCCCACTTCGAGGCAGCCACTGAAGCCGCCCCACTTGCCGATATCAGGCTGGATCACGCCCAGCGCCCCCGCCGCGATCGCCGCCGCGAAGCCCTCCGTGCCGCGGATATTCTCCCCCCCGGCGAGCGGCATGGCGCTCGCCGCCGCAAGCCTGGTCCACGCATCGGCCGGCGCATCGACCGGCATCGGCTCCTCGAGCCAACGCAGCCCAAAGGGTGCCATTGCCTCTGCCGCCGCCTGGGCCTCGTCGGGCTCCCAGGCTTGGTTCGCGTCCACCATCAGCGCAGCGTGTTCCCCTAAAGCAGCGCGCAGCGCTTTCAGGTTCGCAAGATCACGCTCGCGACCGAATCCCACCTTGAGCTTGAACGCGCGATATCCCTCGTCACGCTTGCGTGCCGCAAGACCTTCCGGAGCGTCAGGGTTGAGCCCCGAGGCATAGACGGCGATCTCCGGCCGACCGCCGAGCGCGCGCCACAGGGGCTCACCGGCGCGCCGTCCCCAAAGATCCCAGAGCGCCACATCGGTCCCCGCGATCACCTGCGCGATCGGCCCTTCCTCGCCCGTCTGGAGAGCAAGCACGTGCAGCCGCCGGCCCAGCGTCGCGAACGCCTCCCCGGGCACGGTCCAGGTCCGTTCCACCAGCAGCGGTGCCATCAGGCTCTGGAACAGGCGCGCCCGGTGCTCCGCGCCGACCGCGGGAAAATTGCACCAGATCTCACCCCAGCCCACGACGCCGTCGGCGTCCTCAAGCCGCACCACCACCGCCGGGCGGCTCCGCATCACGCCGAAGGACGTGGTGACCGGTTGCGCGATCGGGACACGAAAAACGAGCGCCTCGGCCCTCGCCAGCCGCAACGGGCTTCCTTCCGGCGTTGTCTGCATCTCTGCTCCTTACCTAGGCGCCGACGGCACGTGGGCGCGCCCAGCCCTGTGTGTCTATATTTTTGCCGGCAGGAACGCGATGGAGTTTCTCACCACCGGAGCGCTTGCAGAAAGTTTCAAATGAAACTATAAGACCCATGCTTGCCGGTTAGTGCCCGGATCGAGTTTGTGTGCGCCTGGCGAGCTCCCGGAGGACCCCATGGACAGCCTCACCGCCACCGCCACGTCACTCACCGGCTTCGGCAACGAATTCGCCTCCGAGGCGCTTCCCGGCGCGCTGCCCACCGGCCGCAACTCGCCGCAACGCCCCCCGCTTGGCCTCTATGCCGAGCAACTCTCCGGCACACCCTTCACCGTGCCGCGGCGCGAGGCACGCCGTACCTGGCTTTATCGCATCCGCCCCTCCGCCGAGCACCCACCCTATCTGCGCCTGGCCGACCAGGGCCACATCGCCGGCCCTCTCGCGCCACCAAACCCCAACCGGCTGCGCTGGAACCCGTGGCCGATCCCGACCGAGCCCACGGATTTCGTTGCCGGCCTCGCCACCGTCGCCGCGACCGGCACATCGCTCACGGAGCACGGCGTTTCCGTTCACGTCTATGCCGCCAACACATCGATGCGCCGCGTCTTCTTCGACGCCGACGGCGAGTTCTTGATCGTGCCGCAGCAGGGACGTCTCGACGTCGCAACGGAGATGGGCCGCCTTATGGTCGCCCCCGGTCACGTCGCCATCATCCCACGCGGCGTGCGCTTTCGCGTCGCGCTGCCGGACGGCGCCTCCCGTGGCTATGTCTGCGAGAACCATGGCACCGTCTTCCGCCTGCCCGATCTCGGTCCGATCGGCGCCAATGGCCTGGCCAATCCCCGCGACTTCCATGCCCCCGCTGCTGCCTTCGAGGATGTCGAGCAGCCCACGGAGGTGGTGCAGAAATATTGCGGCGAACTGTGGGCCACCACCCTCTCCCATGCGCCGCTCGACGTCGTTGCCTGGCACGGCAATCTTGCGCCGCTTGTTTACGATCTGGCCCGCTTCAACGCCATTGGTACCGTCTCCTTCGACCACCCCGATCCTTCGATCTTCACGGTGCTCACCGCCCCAACGGACACGCCGGGCCGCGCCAACGTCGATTTCGTCATCTTCCCGCCGCGCTGGATGGTGGCGGAGGACACGTTTCGCCCTCCATGGTTTCATCGTAACGTGATGAACGAGTGCATGGGCCTTATCCGTGGCGCCTATGACGCCAAAGCGGAAGGCTTCCTGCCCGGTGGCATCTCGCTGCACGCCATGATGTCCGCGCACGGGCCGGACGCCGCGACGACCGAGCGCGCCATGAACGCCACCTTGGCGCCGCACAAAATCGACGGCAGTCTGGCGTTCATGTTCGAAACCGCGAGCACACTGCGCCCGACGGCATATGCGATGGCCTGCACCGCGCTACAGGAAGATTACGATGCCTGCTGGAACGGCATGAAGAAGTTCTTCCGCTCGTGACGTCCTGGGTCGCGTCGGCCAACGGGCACCGAGACTTCCCGCTCGACAACCTGCCGATCGGCATCGTCTCGCCGACGGGCGGAGCACCACGTCCCGCGATCGCCATCGGCGAGCAGGTGTTGGATCTGCAAGCGGCGCTGGAAGCCGGTCTGTTCACCGGCTCCGTGCGCGACGCCGTGGAAACCACCGGCACGGCGCTTAACACGCTGCTCGCCCACGGCACCGAGGTCCGTCGCGCACTTCGCCGGCAGGTCACCGCAATCCTGGCGGCGGGTTCGCCAGCCGAGCGGCTTTCGCATCGCCTTCTGCATTCCGCAGCCGATTGCACGCTGCATCTGCCCTGCGAGATCGGTGATTACACGGATTTCTATGCCGGCATTCACCACGCGACCCATGTCGGTCGCCTGATGCGGCCCGACAACCCGCTGATGCCGAACTACAAATACCTGCCCGTCGCCTACCACGGCCGCGCCAGCACCGTGCGACCCTCCGGCGCGGCGTTACGCCGCCCCAACGGTCAGCGCAAGCCTGCATCCGATCCCACCCCAAGCTTCGGCCCCTCCCGCAACCTCGATTTCGAGCTCGAGTTCGGTATCTGGATCGGCACCGGCAACGCGCTCGGCGAGCCGATTCCGATCGCGCAGGCAGCCGACCACATAGCCGGCTATTGCCTGCTCAACGACTGGTCCGCCCGCGATATCCAGGGCTGGGAATACCAGCCGCTCGGTCCCTTCCTGGCGAAGAACCTTCTCACCACGATCTCGCCTTGGATCGTCATGCCGGAGGCGCTGGCGCCGTTCCGTGTGCCGGCGATGTCGCGCGAAGCCTCGGACCCGCCGCTCTTTTCGTACCTGGCCGACGCGGCGGACCAGGTCTCGGGCGGCCTCGACGTCGCGCTGGAGGCCTCTATCCTGACGCCCACCATGCGCGCCCAGTCCCTCCATCCGCATCGAATCGCCAGGAGCAACGCCCGCTTCCTGTTCTGGACGCCGGCCCAGATGGTCGCGCACCACACAAGCAATGGCTGTGCGCTGCAGCCTGGCGACCTGTTAGGTTCCGGCACCATTTCCGGGCCAGGTAAGGGCGAGGAAGGCAGCCTGCTCGAAATGACCGAGGGCGGGCGCGAGCCGATCAGCCTCCCAAATGGCGAGACCCGCCGCTTCCTCGAGGACGGCGACACGGTCATCCTCTCGGCCCGCGCCAGCAACGGCCGCGTTTCCATCGGTTTCGGCCTCTGCGAGGGGACGGTGCTGCCGGCACCGCCAGGCGCCTGATGCCGGTTTCGTCGGAAGCGTTCCGCGCCGCCATGGCCCGCCTGGGTGCGGCCGTGAACATCGTTACCACGGATGGCCCGGCCGGCCGGCAAGGCTGCACGGCCTCGGCGGTGTGCAGCGTCACCGACTCACCGCCGACACTGCTCGTCTGCCTTAACCGCAGCAGCGACAGCAACGCCGCGATCAAGCGCAACGGCGTGCTCTGCGTGAACGTGCTCGCCCATCACCACGACACGCTAAGTTCTGTTTTTGCGGGACTTCTTGGTCACGAAGACCCAGCCGAGCGCTTCGCGCACGGCAGGTGGGAAACTCTTGTCACAGGCGCTCCGGTGCTGGCGGACGCGACCGTCGTGTTCGATGCCCGCGTCGCCCAGGTCACCGAGGTCGGTACTCATAGCGTCTTCTTCGCGGAAATCGAGGCGATACGCACCGACCCGAAAGCAGGGGCGCTATTCTGGTTTGACCGGTCGTATCACCGGCTGCCAGTAGCATAGGGAACGCGCCGAGCAGGCTGGGACCCTCGGGCCCCAGCCCCCCATTTGCTCAGGCGGCTTTGACGCCCGCGGCGGCGGCAACTTCGGCGGCGAAGTCGTCGGACTTCTTCTCGATCCCCTCGCCGAGCTGGAAACGGGCAAAGCCCTTGATCGCGATGCCGGACTTCTTTGCCACCGCGCGCACACGGCTCTCGCCGTCATGCACCCAGACCTGCTCGAGTAGCACCACTTCCTCGTAATACTTGCGCACCCGGCCCTCGACCATCTTCTCGATGATCGCCTCCGGCTTGCCTGAGGCCCGGGCCTGCTCGCTCAGCACCGCCTTCTCGCGCTCCAGCGCCGCGGGATCGACATCGGCGATGTCGAGCGCGTCCGGTCGCGCCGCGGCCACATGCATTCCGACCTGGCGGCCAAGCTGCTCCAACGCCGCCAGTTCGCCCTCGCCCTCGATCGCCGCCAGAACCCCAATCTTGCCGAGGCCCGGCTTCACCGCGGCGTGAACATACGTGGCCACCACACCCTTGCTCACCGAGAGAACCCGCGCGCGGCGGATGTTCATGTTCTCCCCGATGGTCGCGACCAACTGCGTCAGCTCCTCCGCCACCGTGCGGCCGGTGCCCGGATAGGCAGCGGCGCGGATCGCCGCCAGATCCTCGCCCACCGCAAGCGCCGCCTTGGCAACCTCGCTCACGAAAGCCTGAAACTGCTCGTTACGCGCGACGAAGTCAGTCTCGGCATTGACCTCGACCATCGCCGCCTTGCCCGGCGCCGAGGCAACGCCGATCAGCCCCTCCGCCGCCACCCGACCGCTCTTCTTGGCCGCTGCGGACAGGCCCTTCGTGCGCAGCCAGTCGATCGCGGCCTCCATATCGCCGCCCGCCTCGACCAGCGCCTTCTTGCAGTCGCCGAAGCCAGCACCCGTCCGATCCCGGAGATCCTTCACCAGGCTGGCGGAAATCTCGACCATCGTTATGCTCCCTTCCGTGGCCTCCGGGTCTCAAAAAACCTGAGCCTGGAGCCACTTAGCTTTCAGAACAATGAATTAGACGGCGTCACCAACGGGCTCAGCCACGGCACCGATATCCTGTCCGGAGGCCTGCATCTCCGCCGAGATTCCGTCCAGCACCGCGCCGGCGATGAGGTCGCAATAGAGCGCGATGGCCCGGATCGCATCGTCGTTGCCCGGGATCGGGAAGGTGATGCCCTTGGGGTCGGAGTTGCTGTCGATGACGGCGATAACGGGGATCCCCAGCTTGTTCGCTTCCTCGACCGCCAACTTCTCCTTGTTGGTGTCGATGATGAATAGAATGTCCGGCAGCCCACCCATGTCCTTGATGCCGCCCAGCGCCTTCTCCAGCGCGTCGCGATCGCGGGTGATCTCAAGAACTTCCTTCTTGGTCAGGCCTGCCGTGTCGCCGGCCAGCAGTTCCTCGGTCTGGCGGAGCCGTTTGATGCTGCCGGTGATCGTCTTCCAGTTGGTCAGCGTCCCGCCGAGCCATCGGTGGTTGACGTAATACTGGCCGCAGCGACGGGCCGCGTCCGCCACCAGATCCGCCGCCGCGCGCTTGGTGCCGACGAACAGGACCCGCCCGCCATTGGCAACGATGCCCCGCACCTCGCGCAGAGCGCGCTCAAGCATGGGCTGCGTCTGCTGCAGGTCGATGATGTGGACCTGGTTGCGCACGCCATAGAGATACGGCGCCATGCGCGGATTCCAGCGGCGCGTATGGTGACCGAAATGCACGCCCGCTTCGAGGAGCTGGCGCAATGAAACCTCGGGCATTGCCATGGGAATGGCCTTTCCTGTCAGCCGGTTGGGCCTCCGCGGGGCGTCGAGCGACACCGGCTGCCTCTCAGGATGGGTGCCCCGCGTGTGAAGTCCGGGCGATCGCCCGGCGGCGGCGGTATGGCAAAGGCGGCGATCCTGCGCAACCCTGGCAGAATGTCATTTCTGGGATGCGGGGAACGATCCGCGAGCAGCCCGGGGCACATTTCGCTGTCTGCAGTGCTTGACCGCCGTGCGGCCCGGGAAGTGAGCAGGCCGTGCGCTGGCGGCAAATGGCCTGCTTCGCCCGGTCGATGCGACGCATGAAGCTTTCCTGAAGAAGCGGACACGGCCACCTATCCGGGTGGACGACACAGGCCCACCGCGCCAAGAGAAGGTACGCGATCAACCCGGGAGCCGCGCATGGACGTCGAAACGATCCGCAAGACCGCCTTCGCCATGCCGCTGACGGCGCCGGCCTTCCCGATGGGCCCCTACCGGTTCATCGACCGCCAATACTTCATCATCACCTACCGTACCGACCCCAAGGTGTTGGATCGCCTGGTTCCGGCTCCGCTCAAGCCGGCCTCCGACCTGGTAAAATATGAATTTATTCGCATGCCGGATTCCACCGGGTTTGGCGACTACACGGAAAGCGGCCAAGTCATCCCGGTAACGCTCGATGGGCGCTCGGGTGCGTATACGCACGCCATGTTCCTCGACGACCATCCGCCGATCGCGGGAGGCCGGGAACTGTGGGGCTTTCCGAAGAAGCTCGCGAACCCTGTGCTCGAAGTGCACGCCGATACCCTGGTCGGCACGCTGGATTACGGGCCCGTACGCATCGCGACCGCGACGATGGGCTTCAAACACCGGGCCGTGGACCCGGCGCCGGTGCTCCGGACGCTGCAGGAGCCGCAATACCTGTTGAAGATCATCCCGCACGTGGACGGTTCCGCCCGTGTCTGCGAGTTGGTGGAGTTTCACATCGAGGACATCAACTTGAAGGGAGTCTGGACCGGCCCCGCCGCGCTGGAACTTCACCCGCATGCTCTGGCGCCGATCGCCGAGCTGCCGGTGTTGGAAGTGGTCTCGGCCACCCATATCCTTGCCGATCTCACGCTTGGGCTCGGACGTATCGCTTTCGATTACCTCGCTTGAAGGAGAAAATCATGGCTCGTTTTACAGACCAGGTCGCGATCATCACCGGCTCTGCCAGCGGCATCGGCAAGGAAATCGCCACCCGGATGGCGGCGGAGGGGGCGGCGGTGGTCATCGCCGACCTCAACATGGCTGCCGCCCAGGCGACCGCGAAGGAGATCGGGGCCACAGGCGCGCGCACGCTCGCAATCGCGATGGACGTCACCAACGAGGAGCAGGTCGAAGCCGGGGTCGCAAAGACCATGGCGACCTTCGGGCGTATCGACGTACTGGTCAGCAACGCCGGCATCCAGATCGTGAAGCCACTCCATGAGTTCCCCTTCGCCGATTGGAAGAAGCTGCTGGCGATCCACCTCGACGGCGCATTCCTCACCACCCGCGCCTGCCTCAAGCCCATGTATGCGGCGAAGCGCGGCAGCGTGATCTATATCGGGTCCGTGCATTCGAAAGAGGCTTCGAAGCTCAAGGCCCCGTACGTCACCGCGAAGCACGGGTTGCTCGGGCTTTGCCGGGTTCTGGCGAAGGAGGGTGCCGAGTACAACGTGCGCGCCAATGTGGTCTGCCCGGGTTTCGTGCGCACGCCGCTGGTGGAAAAGCAGATTCCCGAGCAGGCAAAGACCCTCGGAATCTCCGAGGAAGACGTCGTCAAGAAGGTCATGCTTGGCGAAACGGTGGACGGCGAGTTCACCACCACCGCGGATGTTGCCGAGGCGGTGATGTTCTTTGCCGGTCACCCCACCAACGCGCTGACCGGACAGTCGATGGTGGTCAGCCATGGATGGTTCATGGAATAACCGCGGGCAGACGCGGCGCGGGTCAGACGACCCGCGTCGTCTCCGCCCAACTCCAGTAGAGGCGCTTGGCCTCCTGGAAGATCGGACCGGCGTTGAGCGAACGGTCCTCGAAGCGATTGCAGACCACCAGCTTGCCGTAGTTGCCGCACGAGAAAATCTCGTCCGCCTCGTGCAGATCCTGCACAGTCAGCTTGGCTTCCACCGCCTCGATGCCGGCCTCGTTAAGCAGGGCAAGCACCCGCTTGCGAGTGATGCCGGCGAGGAACGTGTTGTTCGCAGCCGGCGTCATGACCTTGCCGCGCTTGGCAATCACGACGTTGGCGAAAGCGAGTTCGGCGATGTTGTCCCACGGGTCGCGCATCACCGCCGCATCGAAGCCGCGTGAGACCGCCTCGCGCGTCGCCCGGTCGGAGTTCGGGTAGAGGCACGCAGCCTTCGCGTCCGTGGGCGCCATCTCGGGTGCGGGGCGGCGAAGCGGGGATAACGTGGCCGAGAAACCGCCTGCCGGGGGCAGCGGTGCCTCGAACAGGTGCAACACGAAGGTCGTCGTCGTGCTGGCGGCCGTGAGGTGCCCGCCCGCGCCATAGAACATCGGCTTTACATAGAGCACCGCGTCCTTTCCCATACGGCGGATGCCTTCGATCGCCAGCGCCTCTATTTCCTCTGGCGTCATTGTCGGCGTGAGCGCCATGGCCCGCGCGGAGTTGACCACCCGAGCGCAGTGACGCGAGAGGTCCGGAGCCAGCCCGGCGATCGCGCGCGCACCATCAAAGACGACAGAGCTTTGCCAGAACGCGTGATCAGCGGGCCCCACCAAGCGTGGCGGCACCTCCGTCCAGGAACCATCGAACCAGAATATTTCCTTGGGCATCCTATGACCTCGAGCGTTTCTGCCAAAACGCGCGTTCGGCGCCGCCGTGTCAACCCGGGGTCCGTGGGCTCAGCGAGCCGCCGCCGTCAGACCAGATCGTCGACGCGCTCGACGCCCGGCAGCAGTTTCATCGCCTGTGCGAGCCGGGGTGACAGGCTCCAGCCGCCAGGCAATGTCACCTCCACCTCCTGCCCCTCAGCAAGCCGCGGCACGAGCACGATACGGCCGCGGCCCCTGCCCTCCCGGTCGAGGAGCGAGCGGATGTGTTCCACCGCTTCGGTACGTGCGAGCCATACGCGGTACCCGCCGCCGGCCTGCGCCGCCGCGGCATCGAGCAGGCTCACCTGGTTGGCGGTGATGCGCAGCGCCTCGCCCTCGAGCCGTATCTCGGCTTCCACCAGCACGGCGTTACCCGTCGCGAGCATCTCTCGCGCGCGCGACAGAAGTTCCGAGAACACCGTGATCTCATAGCTGCCGCCGGAATCCGAGAGCCTCACCCAGGCCATGCGCGTCCCAGTACGCGTGAAGCGTTCCTTGGCACCGAGAACAAGGCCGGCCAACCGGACACGCGCCGCCCCTGCCTCGGCCCGCTGCGCCAGCCGATTAGATGGCACGACGAGCAAGCGGCGCAGTACGGAGGCATACGCATCAAGGGGGTGAGCGGTCAGATGAAAGCCGATTGCCTCCGCCTCCCGCGCCAGGCGATCCATTGGCGGCCAATCCGGCATCACCGGCAAACGCAGCTTTTCGGGCTCGCTCGCCACTGCAGCAAAGAGCCCCACCTGACCGGAGGCGCGCTCCTCGCTGCTTGCCTGGGCGCGACGCAGCAGCGTCTCGGCGCCAGCAAAGATCGAGGCGCGGTTCGATTCGAGCACATCGAAGGCGCCAGCCCGCGCGAGATTTTCGATCTGCATCTTGTTGAGCGCCTGCGGCTCCACCCGGGCCGCGAAATCGGCAAGGCTGGTGAAGGGACGGCTCCCGCGCGCCGCCGCCACCGCTCGCATGGCCGCCAGTCCGACGCGCTTGACCGCCGCCAATCCGTAACGGATAGCGAACGAGCCATCCGCTTGCCGCTCCAGCTTGAAGTCGGCATCGCTCGCATTGATGCACGGCGGCAGCACGGAGATGCCCATGCGCGATGCCTCCTGCCGGAGGGAGGCGAGACGATCCGTGTTGTTAATCGCAAGCGACATGCACGCGGCAATGAAGGCTTCCCGATGGTTCGCCTTCATCCAGGCCGTCTGCCAGGACACCACGGCATAGGCGGCAGCATGCGGCTTGTTGAATCCGTATTCGGCGAACTTCGCCATCAGGTCGAATACTTCGCCCGCCGTCGCGGCCGGAATGCCGCGTGCCGTCGCGCCGTCCAGGAAGATCTGCCGCTGCGCCTCCATCTCGCTTGCTATCTTCTTGCCCATCGCGCGACGCAGCAGGTCCGCGCCGCCCAAGGTATAGCCCGCCATGCGCTGGGCAATGGACATGACCTGTTCCTGGTAGACCATGATCCCGTAGGTCTCGCCCAGGATGTCTTGCAACTCCGGGTGCGGCACATCCCACTTCTCGCCATGCTTGCGCGCACAATAGGCGGGGATGTTGGCCATCGGGCCCGGCCGATAGAGGGCGCCAGCGGCGATCAGATCCTCGATGCGGTCGGGCTGCATCTGCCGCAGCACGTCGCGCATGCCCTGACCTTCAAACTGGAAGACGCCGCCGGCATCGCCCTTCTGCAGCATATCCCAGGTCTTGGTATCGTCGAAGGGTAGACGCTCGACATCGACGTCGATGCCTTCCCCAGCAAGAAAGTCCTGCGCTCTCCTCAGTATCGTCAACGTCGTGAGCCCAAGGAAATCGAATTTCACCAGTCCAGCCTGCTCGATGTACTTCATCGAATATTGGGTCACGAGCATGTCCGAGCGTGGATCGCGATAGACGGGGACCAACTCCATAAGGGGACGATCGCCGATGACGACGCCCGCGGCATGGGTGCTCGCGTGCCGGTAAAGCCCCTCGAGTTGCTGGGCGATCGAGAGCAAGCGCGCGACCGCCTCGTCTTGCTCCTGCATCTGCTGCAGCCGCTTCTCGCCGGCGATGGCTTCCTTCAGCGTGACCGGCTTCGCCGGGTTATTCGGTATAAGCTCGGCGACCTTGTTGACCTGCCCGAAGGTAAGCCCCAGCACGCGACCGACATCACGCACCGCCGCGCGAGCCTGGAGCTTCCCGAAGGTGATGATCTGCGCGACGCGATCCGCACCATAGCGCTCGCGCACGTAGGCGATGACTTCGTCGCGGCGGTCCTGACAGAAGTCGATATCGAAGTCAGGCATCGACACGCGCTCAGGGTTCAGGAAGCGCTCGAACAAAAGGTTATAGCGTAACGGATCGAGGTCCGTGATGGTAAGCGCCCAGGCGACAACCGAAGCGGCTCCAGAACCGCGACCTGGCCCCACGGGAATGTTCCGCGACTTCGCCCATTGGATGAAGTCCGCGACGATGAGGAAGTAACCGGGGAACCCCATCTTCTCGATGACGCCAAGCTCGAACGCGAGACGATCCTCGTAGGGTTTGCGATCCGTGATGCCGAGCACGGAGAGGTGCCGGTCGAGACCCTCCCGCGCCATCGCGCGCAGGGTTTCGGCCTCATTCATGCCCGCCCGGATATCCGGATATGTCGGCAGCATCGGGCGCCGTGTCTCGGCCATCGCCGCACACAGACGCGCAATCGCAAGCGTGTTGTCGCAGGCATCCGGCAGATCCGCGAAGGTTGCTCGCATAGCCGCAGGCGGCTTGAACCACGCTTCGGAACTTACTTGCCGCCGATCAGGGTCCGCGAGCTGCCTTCCTTCGGCGATACACAGCAAGGCCGCGTGGGCTTCGTGCATCGACGGTTCGCTAAAGAAACATTCGTTGGTGGCGACGATGGGCAGCCCGGCCTGGTCCGCCAGCATCAGCAACCCTGGTTCAATGACCTTCTCGATATCGGAACCATGGCGGATCACCTCAACGGCAAGATGCTGTCCGAACGACTCTTTTAGGGCGGCGAGCAGATGCTCCGCCTCACCCATTCGCCCATCCGCAAGGAGGCGCCCCAGCGGTCCCTCCGGTCCGCCGGTGAGAAGGAACAAGCCCTCCGAATGACGTTGGAGATGGGCAAGGGTGATGTGCGCGCGTTCGCTTGGCAGGGTCTCGATGTAGCCCGCAGATGACAGCAGCTGGAGCGCGTTTATACCTGCCTTGGTGCGCGCCAGCGCCACCACCGGCGCCATGATTCCGGACTCGGCGAGATGTAGCTGGCAGCCGACGATCGGTTGGATACCCGCCGAGACACAGGCTTGGGAAAACTCGATGGCCCCAAACAGGTTGCCGGTATCGGCGATGGCGACCGCGGGCATGCCCGCCTTGCGCGCGAGCTCGGGAATTTTCGCGCATTTGATGGCGCCCTCGCTCAGCGAGTAGCTGCTGTGGACCCGCAGGTGAACAAAGCCAGTGCTCATGGCAGTACTTCGACCCGTCCCTCTCGGAGTGTCACCCGGCGATCCATGCGCGCGGCGAGATCCGGATTATGCGTTGCGATCAGCGCTGCGACGCTACGCTCGCGCAACGTCTGCATCAGCTGCCCGAACACGGCATCGGCGGTCGCGACGTCGAGGTTGCCGGTCGGCTCATCTGCCAGGAGTACCGCCGGGCTGTTGGCGAGTGCACGCGCGATGGCAACGCGCTGCTGCTCGCCGCCGGAAAGCCTGGGGGGCGTATGTTCGAGCCTGTGTCCAAGGCCGAAGCCGCGCAGCAAAGCCTCCGCCCGCACCTCCGCTTCGCTGCGGCTCTTGCCCGCGATCATCTGCGGTAGCACCACATTTTCCACTGCCGAGAATTCCCGGAGGAGGTGGTGAAACTGGTACACAAAACCGATCGCGTCGCGGCGAACGGCGCTGCGTTCGCTGTCGTTCATTGCCGATGTGGTACGGCCGAGCACGTACACGTCGCCGGCGTCCGGCCTCTCGAGCAGCCCCGCGAGATGCAACAACGTCGACTTGCCGGCCCCCGAGGGGGCGACAAGGGCCACGGTCTCACCGGCTTCAATCGAAAGATCCACACCCCGCAACACCTCGAGCCGCACGTCGCCGCTGCGGTACGCACGAACCACATTGGCAAGCCGCAGCTTCGGGTCAGCCATGACGCAGCGCCTCCACGGGATCGGTGCGTGCCGCCCGCCAGGAGGGAAAAATGGTTGCGAGAAATGCAAGAACCAGCGCCATCGTGGCGACCTGCAGCACCTCCTGCCATCTCAGCTGCGCGGGCAGCTGCGAAAGGAAGTACACTTCCGGATTGAAAAGGTTCGTTCCCGTAAGGTGTTCGAGAAAGTGCTGCAGCGTGTCGATGTTGAGGCAAAACACCACGCCGAGAGCGACGCCCACGATGGTCCCCACCACGCCGACCGAGGAGCCCACCATGACGAAGATCCGTAGGATCGAGCCCGACGAAGCGCCCATCGTACGCAAGATCGCGATATCCGCTGTTTTGTCCTTCACCAACATGAAAAGCGAGGACACGATGTTGAAGGCGGCAACGAGGATGATGAGCGTAAGGATAAGGAACATCACGTTCCTTTCCACCTGGACCGCGGTGAAGAAGGAGTTGTTGCTCTGTGTCCAATCCACCAGGTTCACGGGCGCGCCCGCAAACATCCGGTGCAACGCCGCCGTGGTCGCTGCAACTCTATCCGGGTTGCGCACGAATACTTGGATCTGTGTGACAGCGTTCGGTGACTGGAAGAAGAGCTGTGCAGCGCTCAAGGGCAGGTATGCGAACGACGTATCGGCTTCGTTGAAGCCGACACGGAAGATCGCGACAACCTTGTACGATTTGATCCGCGGTACCGTCCCGAACGCAGTTGCCATCCCCTGCGGCGAGACCAGGGTCACACGACTGCCGATGCCCAGGCCGAAACGTTGCGCTAGGCCTACACCAACGGCAATCGCGTCAGGCCCGCGGAGGTTCACGAGTGAACCTTCCATGATATGCTGCGAAACGACCGTAAGCTTGGCCATGTCCGCGGGTGCTAGCCCGCGGACCTCGGCCCCCACTGCGCCGCCGCGATCTGTTGTCAACAGGCACTGCCCATCGACGACCGGCAACGCCGCCGTCACATCCGGCAGCTTTTCGATTCGGGTGGCGAGTGCCGTGTAGTCCCGGATGGGCGTTCCAGCAGCGTAGATCGCGACGTGGCCGTTGAGGCCAAGGATGCGCGCCAGGAGCTCGGAACGAAACCCGTTCATCACCGACATCACGATGATCAGAGTGGCTACGCCGAGCGCGATACCAACCAGCGAAATCCCCGCAATGATCGAAACGAAACGCTCACCGCGGCGGGCCCGCAGATAGCGGATCGCCACCATTCGCTCGAAGGCCAGAGACATCAGCTAAGAACGCGCGCCAGCGCCGAGTCCGGAGAAACCGTTGCCCGCTCACCGGTGGCGCGCCGCTTGAGTTCCACCTCTCCGGCAGCCGCGCTCCGCGGGCCGACGATGATCTGCCATGGATGCCCCATGAGATCGGCGTCGGCAAACTTGGCACCCGGACGGTCATCGCGGTCGTCGAGAAGCGCGTCCGCACCAAGCTTCGCATAAAGGGCCTCTGTCATCTTATCGCAGGCGGCATCGCCCGGCTTGAGATTGAGGATCCCCACCTTCCACGGCGCGACGGTATCGGGCCAGATGATCCCCGCCTCGTCGTGACTTGCCTCGATGATACCACCCACCAATCGCGATACCCCGATACCGTACGACCCCATGTGCGGGACGATCGGCTGCCCATTTGGTCCGGCCAGGGACAGCCCCATCGGCGCGGAATACTTCGTACCGAAGTAAAAGATATGCCCTACCTCAATACCGCGGCCGGAACGGCGGCGAGATTCCGCCAAGGCAGTGAATTCCGCGTGATCATGCTTTTCATCGGTCGCGGCATACATCGAGGTCATCTGCTTGAAGAAGCGCTCGAGATCCTCGGCATTGCCATATCGATAGTCGGCGCCAACCCAGTCGATCTCTTCGAAGCCGGCGTCATAGAAGACCTGGCTCTCGCCGGTCGGCGCCAGAACGATGAACTCATGGCTGAGATCGCCGCCGATGGGGCCCGAGTCGGCCTGCATTGGGATCGCTTTGAGGCCCATGCGTTGGAAGGTACGCATATAGGCGAGCATCATCGTGCGGTACGACACCACCGCTCCGGCGTAATCGATGTCGAAGCTATAGGCGTCCTTCATGAGGAACTCCCGCCCGCGCATCACGCCGAACCGCGGCCGCACCTCATCACGGAACTTCCATTGGATGTGATAGAGATTCTGCGGCAACTCGCGATAGGAACGGACCCCCTGGCGGAAAAGGTCGGTGATCATCTCCTCGTTCGTCGGCCCATAAAGCAGCTCGCGGTCATGCCGATCGCGGATCCTGAGCATCTCCGGTCCGTAGGCATCATAGCGGCCAGATTGGCGCCACAACTCCGCAGGCTGAATTGTCGGCATCAAGACCTCCTGCGCGCCGGCGGCGTCCTGTTCTTCGCGTACAATCTGTTCGATCTTGGCCAACGCTCGCAAGCCGGCGGGAAGCCATGCGTAGATGCCGGCCGCTGTCTGACGCACCAAGCCCGCCCGCAGCATCAGGCGGTGCGAAGCGATCTGAGCCTCCGCTGGAGTCTCACGAAGGGTCGGAACGAAGCCGTGGGAGAGTCGCATGCTGTCTGTCCATAGCGAAATGATGACTGTGTCGTCAGCAGCCGGCGGCCGATCGTTGGGCTACACCGTCGCCTGCCAACGTCCCTGACAGCGGCGTACAAGCGGATCACACGTGCTGCGGGGTCTCGCCGAGCGTGGTAGCCATCCCGCCGAGTTCTCGCAAGAAGCGAGACCGAGCGTCATCGGGGCGCTTCTCTGTCACGGTCACGAGCGTCTGGCCGCGGCCCCTCGCGGTACAACACAGCGGCACCAGGGCTCGCGCCATCAGGCACTCATCGTCGCGGCAGGCGCGGCCATTCCAGCCCCTTCGTTCCGGCATGTCACGCCGCCCGCCGGATCATCCGCTTCAAGGACGCCAGCCACGGACAGGCGGTCACCAGGTAAAACGCATTTTCCACCGGGTTCTGCCCCCGCGCGATAGCGTGGAGCAAATGCGGCAAGCCGCGTAACGGTTCGGTCGGGTAGATGTTACGGCCAAGCCGTTCATGGCGAAACGCGAGGATGCGGCGCCGCTCGCCAGCTGATAGTCGCCCGCCTATCTGCTCGAACAGATCCCGAAGCATCGGGAGGACCAGGTCAGGCTCCCGCAGCCGGTTCCGATTGGAGAGGCTCTTCGGGTCGTACCCGATCGTCACCAGCAAATCGGGCACCATCGCGACATTCCCCCGCATCGCCAGACGGATGAGGAAGTCCTGGTCATCTACCACATACCGCCTCGTATCGAACCCGCCGATGGCTCGCACCTCAGCCATTCGCGCCATGACCATGCTGGGTACGAAATACGGATAACGCAGCATCATCCGCCATGCATCGGGCCCGATCGTCGGCGCGCGGTCAGCGTTGATGGTTGTCGGACCGGCGCCATCCACGAATTCCTGCGCCACGCAGCCGACCAGAACGTCATCCGGGTGTTGCTCAAGATGGCCTACCTGACGGGCCGTCTTGTCAGGCAACCATTCGTCGTCGGCGTCGAGTAAGGCCAAGTACACGCCCTGAGCCAGTTCGATCCCGGCATTGCGCGCTCCCGCACTGCCGTGGTTCTGCTCGAGCGCCAAGACGGTAAGGCGTCCCCCGAAGGCCGACGCATGATCACGCAGGAGTGCGAGCGTGCCATCACGACTAGCATCGTCAACGGCGATCACCTCAATCGCCGGGTATGTCTGCGCCAGGACCGACTTCAAGGTCGCGCCGAGCGTGGCAGAGGCATTGTAACAAGGGATCACCACGCTTACGAGCGGGCGGTCATCGGTCACTTCGGATCGAGCTCCTCATGGCCTCGGCAGCAATCAATCATCTCGATAGGGTTTATATGCTCAGTTTGGGAACGCTCCTATACGCGGACTGGCCACTGCAAAAGCGGCCTTGCCAGGGCACGCGCCTATTCGCAGATGCCGATGGGCGATATTGGAAAAATATTCGAGACACGACAACAAATAATTTTTATAATGTATCGTCTGCGAGGGCGTTATAAAAATACTCTTTTGTAATTCTTTCCGAACAGCCAAGAGCGCTACCAACCGCTGGAGCATTGGAAATGTCGATAGGACAGGAGCCGCCTGCGACTCGCTTTAGGCCTCTTCCATCCATTCTTGCCATCGGACAAATGGGTCGATGCGCGCTCGGGACATTCAAATCGTGGATGATTTGTTGCGCTGCACAACGGCGATGCGCAAGAAAATGAATCGGCCGAAGCAGTTCACGAAGGAATCCACGTGACAGCGCCGCCGTCAGGCGATAGACAAAAAAAGGGCCGTGCGCCGAAGGCTGCACGGCCCAGGTTTAGGGAGGAAACGCGGTCACACGGCAGGATGAGGCCGAAGCCTCTTCCTGCCGTGATGTATTTACAGCAAGATCCGTTTGTCCACGGAAATTCGATAGCAAATTGAACAAAAAACGCCGTTTCGTGCATGCAAACGAACGGAAGTTGGGCAATTTATGCGAGTTTTGGCCAGGTCAGACTATTTTATAGGCAGTTCAGCCTAGGGGGCCAGCCAGTCGCTGGCACGCGAGAGCCAGCCTTCCTGAACGACCACCCAGATCCCGAGCCAAACCGCTGCTGCTAGCCCGCTAGTCGCAAGCACGACCCGCCAGAAACGCGGCCTCGGCGGCACACCACGCCAACCGCTCACCTCGTCTGGCGTCGGTTGGGAACGGCCAAAGAATGGAAGGACGGCAAAGAGCACGAGCCACCAAAGGGTGACGTACACGGCTGTCCCGATGATGGGTCTCACAGCCGAACCAGATGTACTTCGACCTGCGGGCGACGCGCCGCGGCGCGCCCCTCACCCCGAGCGAGGCTCCGGCGCAGGGCCGCGCGCGCGGCCTCCGTCAGAGATTCCTCGTCTCCGACCATTGGCCCGAGTTCCGACAGCTCGTCAGCCAGTCGCTCGGCCAGGCGGGTTGTCTCGCCGGTCTCGGGATCGAACACCCCCGGCGCACTTACCACCGGCAGCCCCCGCAGCTTTCCCTTGGCGTCCACGGCAAGACTTGCGATCACGATGCCACCGTACAGCATACGCCTCCGAGCCCCCATCACCGCGCCTTCGAGCGGTACGAGCCGTGTCCCATCAAGGACAAGCCGCCCAACCGGAGCCACGTCAACGACCTCGGGGTCGCCCGGCGCGAGACGAAGGATATCCCCATCGTCCAGCAAGATGGGTATCGCCCCTTCCTCTCGCGCGAGCGCGGCATGCGCTGCCAAATGCCGCGCCTCCCCATGTACTGGCACCGCGTAACGCGGACGCGTCAGACGATAGAGTGCCCGCAATTCCTCTCGCGCAGGGTGACCAGACACATGCACGGGAGCGTCCTCGTCGGTCACAAGGCGCACACCGCGCCGCACAAGCGCGTCCCTGACGGCTCCCACGGCCCGCTCGTTTCCGGGTATCACGCGGCTTGAAAAGACCACCGTGTCCCCTTCGCCGAGCGCCAGGTTGCGATGCCGGTCCTCCGCGATACGCGCCAATGCACTCCGTGGTTCTCCCTGGCTACCCGTCACCAGCAGAAGCACGTTCTCGTCGGGAATGTCATCCGCGGCTTCCTCGGGAAGAAAAGGAGGAATGCCGCGGAGGTAACCGCAGTCGCGTGCCGCAGCTTCCAGGTTACGCAGCGAGCGTCCGGCAATCACCACGCTGCGCCCGGCCTTCCGCGCGGCGCTAGCAATACTTTCGACGCGCGCCACGTTGCTCGCGAAACACGTAACAACAATCCGGCCTTGCGTCCTGGCGATAATGGCGGCCAGTTCGTCGCGGACGCTGCTCTCGGAGCCGGAATGCCCCTCGACCATTGCGTTGGTGCTGTCGCAGATCAGCGCCAGAACACCTTCCCGTCCGAGATCGGCAAACCCCGCCTCGTCCGTCAGCGGGCCAAGCAGCGGAGACGGATCGAGCTTCCAGTCGCCGGTATGAATCACCAGGCCAGCGGGCGTGCGGATCGCCAGCGCCTGGGCCTCGGGTATCGAGTGGGTCACATTGAGGAATCGCAACGAAAACGGGCCACTCGCAAACGTGCCACCTGGGGCAATAACGGAAACGGGCACATCGTTGACGAGGCCCGCCTCGGCCAGCTTGCGCCGGAGGACGGCGGCAGCGAATGGCGTCGCAAAAACCGGGCACCGCAGCCGGGGCCACAGATGCGCGACGGCGCCAAGATGGTCCTCATGCGCATGGGTGATCACGAGGCCGGTTAGTCCGGCGCGGCGCTGCTCCAACCAAGCGGGATCGGGCAGCATGACTTCTGCCTCCGGCCGCTCGGCGCCGCCGAAACCGATCCCGCAATCCACCGCTAGCACGCTTGGGCCAGCCATGTAGACGTTGAGGTTCATGCCGATCTCGCCGGTGCCGCCGAGCGGCAGGAAGGCGAGTTCAGGGAGCGATGCGTCCATCAGACCGACGCCGGATCACTATCAGGAAGGCGGGTTCGGTGGTACGCGGGTGCTGGGTTCTGCGCCGCGAGCAAACGCAAACCTTCCAGGGTAAGGTCCGGGTCGGTTTTCTCGATGACCGTCGTGCCCTCGGCAAGAAGCGGCGCGAGGCCGCCGGTCGCGACGACACGCATGGGCGCCCCCCATTCGCCGCGAATGCGGGCGACGATTCCTTCTAGCAACCCGACGTACCCCCAGAAAACGCCCGATTGCATGGCCGGGATCGTGCTGCGCCCGATGACCGCCTGCGGGCGTGCGATTCCGATGCGCGGAAGTTGCGCTGCCGCGCGGTGCAACGCCTCGAGGCTGAGCTGGATGCCTGGCGCGATCACGCCCCCAGCGTAGTCTCCGTTTTCTGCCACCACGTCGAAGGTTGTCGCCGTGCCGAAATCAATGACAACCAGGGGGCCGCCATAGTGGGCGAAACCGGCCAGCGTATTCAGCAATCGATCAGCCCCCACCTCTCCAGGACGATCGGCGCGGATTGCGAAGCCCCAATTGAGATCAGATCGCGCCACAAGCGGTTCGACACCGAACCAATCACGGCAGAGTCGGCGCAGATGATAGAGAGCTGCCGGGACCACCGTGCCGATCACTGCTGCTCCGACATCCTCCCTCCGTAATCCCGACTCCCGCAGCAGCGTCAGCAACCAAACACCGTATTCATCGCTCGTGCGCTGCGCCTGCGTCGCAATGCGCCAAGCACCCCGCCACTCGCGCGCATCATGGATGGCCATCACCACATTGGTGTTGCCGGCATCGATTACCAAGAGCATCAAACCGCCTCGTCAATCGCCGGGGGGAAACTGGAGTCCATACCCTGGTGGGGAGGCATCAGCGCGGGCTACCGGCCGACACGATCAATAACACACAACTAGCGGTCAATACAAAGCTTGCGGGAGGCCACTCGAAGTGCCGAGGCATTGGTCCCTCAGCCCATTAAGGCGCGCGCCGCCGCCTCGGCGGCCGCCACGATCGGGGCGGGGAACATGAAAAACAACCCCGTAAACAACCCGGTGGCGGCCGCAGCAAAACTCAGCGACGGCGGCATCGCGTCGAACGCAGTCGCTGCCTCATCGAAATACATCAGCTTAATAATGCGGATGTAGTAGAAGGCGCCGATCACGCTGGTCAGCACGCCGATCACCGCCAGCGCCCAGAGCCCGGACTGCACGGCGGCGGCAAAGATGAAGTACTTTCCCCAGAACCCAGCGAATGGCGGAATGCCGGCCATCGAGAACATGAAGATAGCCAGCCACAGCGCACGAGTGGGATCCGTCCGCCCGAGACCGGCGAGGTCGGCAATGCCCTCTACCGCACGGCCGTCGCGGCGCATGCCCAGGATCACGGCGAAAGTCCCCGCGTTCATGAACACATAGGTCACGAGGTAAATCATCACCCCGCGCACGCCCTGAGAGGTGCCGGCAGCCAGCCCAATCAATGCGTACCCCATATGGCCGATCGAAGAATAGGCCATCAGCCGCTTAATGTTGCGCTGCCCGATCGCGGCGAGAGCACCCAGCAGCATCGAGGCGACCGCGACCACCGTAACCAGGAGCTGCCATTGTCCAATCAGATGGCCAAATGGCCCATCCATCACGCGCACCAGCAGGCTCATCGCGGCCACCTTGGGCGCGGTGCCCATGAACGCTGTAACCGGGGTTGGCGCTCCCTCATAGACGTCTGGTGTCCACATATGGAACGGCACCGCCGACACCTTGAAGGCGAGCCCCGCAAGCACGAAGACCACGCCGACCACCAATCCAGGCGACAGGTTAGCGGGATCCGATAGGGCCACTGAAACGGTCGAGAACTCCGTCGTTCCCGCGAAACCATAGACCAACGAGATTCCGTACAGAAGCAGACCCGAGGCCAGCGAGCCGAGGACGAAATATTTGAGCCCCGCCTCGGCACTGCGCACATTTTCGCGCGCGAAAGCCGCCAGCACATAGATCGGCAAGGACATCAGTTCCACGCCGATATAAAGCGACATCAGGCTTGCTGCCGACACCATCAGCATCATGCCGACGATGGAAAACAGCATCAGCAGCGGGAACTCGAAGCGCCGCAGGTGTTCCTGACGTGTCCAGTCCATAGCGAGCAGGATACCGAGCGCGCCCGCAACAAGAATGAGCACTTGAGCGAAGCGTGAGTATGCGTCGACAACGAACAGATCGGAGTAGGCGTGCCCCACCCCCGTCGTGAACACCAGTAACCCGACCGCGAGAAACGCACCGAGGCTACCCGTGCACGCGAGCATGAAGGCATTGGCCCGCGCCAGGACACCGGCGACGAGTAACACCATGCCAGCACAGGCAAGCACGATCTCGGGCAGTGCGAGAGCCCAGTTCATCGCATCACTCCCGCCGCGGCCAAGTGAAACGTGTGTGCTAGCGCCTCTTGATGATGGGCGACCATGGCATTGACGGTCGCATCCCAGAAGCCGGTAAAGCTGGACGGGTAGATACCCATCCACAGAGTAAGCAGGGCCAGAGGCGCGAAAACGGCAATCTCCCGTGGCGAAAGGTCTAGGATATCGAGCAGATCCGCGCGCGTGATGGCGCCAAAAATGATCCGGCGATAAAGCCAGAGCGTGTACGCGGCGCCCAGGATCATGCCGAGTGAGCCGAGCAGCGCGAGCCAGAAGCTGACCTTGAACGCTCCGACAAGGACAAGAAACTCTCCCACGAACCCAGCTGTTCCGGGCAGACCGATGCTCGCCATGCTGAACAACATGAAGGCAAGCGCGTAGGCCGGCATGCGGTCAGCAAGGCCGCCATATCGTGCGATCTCGCGGCTATGGATGCGGTCGTACACCACGCCGACACAGAGGAAGAGCGCGGCGGATACGACCCCGTGCGAAAGCATCTGGAACAACGCGCCCGAGATGCCCTGAACGTTGACGGTGAAGATGCCGATCACCACGACGCCCATGTGCGCCACCGAGGAATACGCGATCAGCTTCTTCATGTCGGTCTGCGCGAAGGCCACGAGCGCCGTGTACACCACGGCAATCACGCCGAGCGCATACATGAGCGGCGCGAACGTCGCGGTGGCCTGCGGCAGCATGGGTACTGAGAAACGCAGGAACCCGTAGGCGCCCATTTTCAGCAGCACACCGGCCAGGATCACGGAGCCCGCCGTCGGAGCCTCCACATGCGCGTCCGGCAGCCAGGTATGTACGGGCCACATCGGCACCTTCACCGCGAACGAAGCAAGGAATGCAAGGAACAACCACGACTGCAT
>JAJZUI010000031.1 GCA_021847175.1 Pseudomonadota bacterium | reverse complement strand
GCGGTTATGAAGATGCGGAGCGCCTCCGCCGGCGAGACCAGGCGCGGCGGGCCGAAGGCGAGGCAGTGCCCGCCAGCATAGCGCACCCGGACATCGAGGAACGCGCCGCTGACGCGCAGCGCCGCGCGGCCTGGCATCGCGATCTCCACTGGGCGGCCGATGCCGCTCGCGTGTTCCAGGTAGGCGCGGCGGTAGAAGCCGCGCAGGCGCACGCGCGCGGCGAGGACGCCGGCAACGATCTCATCTGGCAGCGTGTGATAGACGCGCAGGCTGAGCGCGACCGCGAGTTCCATCAGCTGCGGGTAGGCGTAGTGCGCGCGGCGCCCCTCATCGAGCCCCGGCTCGCCGCGTGCGAACGGCAGACCGAGCTTGCGCAGCGACTTGATGTAGTGGCCGAACGCTGCGTCGTCGGGACCGCTTGAAAAGCCCAGCTCGCCCATGAGCCAGAGCGCCTGGCCATGGGTCAGCGACAGCGCCGGCATCAGCTCGTTCGTCAGCGGGGCCAGTGTCGGAAGATCGCCCTCCTTCATCGCCGGATCCTCCCCTGCGACACCGTCAGTCGGTGTCAAGTCGTAACGTCCTGCCCTCAGGCGGGAACGCTGCGTTGGCCGGGGGCGCGTACCGGCGGGCCGCCATGGCGCGTGGCGCTCCAGTGCAGCATGTGTCCGGCGGGCACCAGCTTCTCCAGCAGCCCGAGTGCAGCGAAAACCACCGCCGGCGTGTCGAAGAACTCGATCACCAGCGGCAGGTCGACATTGAGGCGCAGAATATCTGACGCGTGGACCTCGCCACCGTCACCAAAGCCCGCGATGCCGCGGAACACGACTACACCCTTCACACGCTGCTGGTCGTGCAGCACGTTGAGCACCTCGCGCATCAACGATGTGCGTTGGCCATGATCGGCCTCGCTGATATAGACACGGGCGATGCGGACCTCGTCATCCATCGACACCTCCCTTGCTCAAAGGTTGTGGGCGATAAAGGCGCCGCCGAATGCGCCGAAGAAGCCGATCCCCACTGAGAGCGCGACATAAAGCAGCGCCAGTAGCGCCTCGCCGCGCTGGACCAGCAGCAGCGTCTCCATCTCGAATGTGGAGAAGGTCGTGAAGCCGCCGAGGAAGCCGGTGAGGATTCCGGTGCGCACAACGGGCGAGATGGTGAGCCGCTCTAGCGTCTCGACGAACAGAAACCCCATCGCGAAGCTGCCCAGCAGGTTTATGCTGAGCGTCGCCACGGGAAAATTCGAGCCGTAGACGGATTGAACCAGATTGGCCATCGCATAGCGAGCCCAGCAACCGAGTGTGCCCCCGATCGCGATTGCCACGTAGATCCACATTCGTTGCATCATCTTTCCGTTAGACAAGCGTCAGAGCCAAGATAATGACGAGAAGCCCGCCGATAAGCGCGAGATAGAAGTCGAGGCGCCCCGACTGCAGTGCGCGCAGTCGCGTGGCCAAGCGGTTGACCGCGCGTAGCATGGGCGAGAACAGGTAAGGGCCGAATAGTGGCGCCACGTCGTGCGAGAACTCGAGGCGCGTGACAAAATATTCCGCGCCCGTTGTTTCGCGCTGGGTCTCGACGGTCGGCCGGTAGATGAAGCTGTAGAAGGTGCGCAGCGCGTTGGAGAAGGTCAGCGCCGTGGTCGCGGTACGCGCCACGTCGGGTCGCATGCCGCCATACCAGACCGTTGTGGCCCGCATCGGGTGACGGCGGGCGGAGAGCAGCAGCAGCCCGGTCGGTATCAGTGCCAGCAGCGGCATGACGATCACCAGCAGCGTCGGCGAGATGAAGGCGAAGCTCGACGTCAGCGGCACCAGCAGCAGCCCTTCATGCATCTGCCGCGCGGCGTCAGTGGCGAAGCGCGCCTCCACCGACGGCCCGAGCGCGCCTAGCCAAAGCGGCATACCGACCGCGAGGGCGAGAACGCAGCCGCCAAGCAGGCCCGTGCTCATTGCTGTGGCGGTTCCAACGCGGCCGCGCACGTGATTCCCGGCGCCGAGGATGCCGATACCGAACACCTTGACGAAGGTCGCGAACGCCACCGCTGCCGTGAGCGCCAGCCCCGCGCCGGCGAGAGCGAGTACCAGCCGCCCGCCCATGCCCGGTAGGTGGAAGCCCTGGAAGACGGTCTGGAAGGTAAACCACTCGCTGACGAAGCCGGCCTGCGGCGGCATGGCGGCGAGGCTCATCGCGGCAAACATCGCCCCGACCGAGAAGGCCAAGCTCCCGCGGCTGACCATCAGGGCGTGGCGGATGTCGTAACGGCCCGTGACCTCGTGCACGCCGTCCGCGGCGAGGAACAGAGACCCCTTGGCGAGCGCGTGGCCGGCCAAGTGCAGAAGTGCGACGGTCCAGGCGAGGCCGGCGAGGGCCGGAAGGTTGCTGCTACGGAACATCAACGACGCGCCAAGGGAGGTGACCGCGATCGCCGCGTTCTCCGCCGTGGAGAAGCTGAGCAAGCTGCGCCAGTCGTCCTGCTGGAAGGCGTAGAGCACGGCGAGGATGGCGCTTGTGACGCCGGCGCAGACCACGACGATGCCGATGGCGTAGGAGAGCGCGCCGCCCGCCGGCACCCAGTCGACAAGGCTGTGGCTCAGCGCCAGATAGGCGGCGTTGAGCACGACGCCGGAAAGGATCGCGCCGCTGGCGCCGCTGCCCGAGCCGTAGGCACCTGGGAACCACTCGTAGAACGGCAACAAGCCGAGCTTGGCGCCGAAGCCTGCCAGGAACAGCAGCCCGACGACCATCTGTACCCAGCCTGGCAGCCCATCCGCCGCGGTCGCGAAGCCGGCGAAGTCCAGGCTGTCCGATCCTACGATCAGTGCCAGGAACGCAACGAGCAGACCCACCGCGCCGACCTCGAGCAAGCCCAGCATGAACAGCACCTTCTTGCCATGGCCGAGCGAGAGGCGCTCGCCCAGGAGCATGACGGCGCCGCCCAGACTCATCGTCTCCCACGCGATCAGCAGGCCGGCCGCGTTCTGCATGCCAAAGACCCCGAGGGCGCCGAGCAGGCTGAGGGCGACGCCGAACAGCCATTGCGCGCGGCCCTCGCGAGCGGGGGTGGCGACGAAGCAGGCGAGTGCCGCCGGCACCAGGCCGAAGCCCATCAGCCAGAGCCCCTCGGCGCTGACGGCGAAACGGAAATGCTCGCCGGCCATGGCGAGGGGGAGCGTCGTGACGGGCGAGCCGCCGGGAAGTGCCACCAGCGCCGCGGCGACGCCGCAGAGCGCTCCGAGGCCGAGCACCGCGCGCACGAAACCGAGCCAGCGTCCGGCAAGTGCGAGGATCGCGCCCAGCGCCCAGAGCAGTACAGCCAAGGCGAGAAGCTCATTAGCCATGGCGCGCGCCCTCCTGCCGGCCGGCCCGCACGCGCTGCGGAACGCGGCCAAGGAACATCAGCAGCGCCTCGATGATCGCGGCCGGGTTGGGCGGGCAACCGGGAAGATAGACATCGACAGGTAGCACGCCCTCGAGTCCGTGGCCGGAGGTATAGCCGCCGCCGCTGATGCCGCCGGACACGGCGCAGGTGCCTACCGCTATCACCCAGCGTGGCTCCGCCATCGCCGCGTAGGTCTCGCGCAAGGGTTCCAGCATGGCGTGGGTGACTGGACCGGTCACCAGCAGCAGGTCGGCGAAGCGCGGCGAAGGCGTGAAGAAGATGCCGAGCCGGTGCAGGTTGTAGAATGGGTTGTTGAGCGCCTGAAGCTCGGACTCGCAGCCGTTGCAGGAGCCGGCATCGACATGGCGGATGTGCAGGCTGCGGCGGAAGGCGCGGCGTTGGTTGTCGGTCGGGCGCACGGTCTCGCCCCGCGTGCCGCCGAGCAGGAGGTCCTCGCGCCGCGCCACACCGAAGGCCCAGTCGTGCGTTGGCGCCATCGCGCCGGTCGGGCATGCCTCCGTGCAAAGCTGGCACACGACGCAACGGCCGTAGTCGATGGCGACGCTTTTATCGTCTCCAACACGAATCGCCTCTGTGGGGCACACGCTGGCACAGGCACTGCAGTCCTTCTCGCAGGCGGCGGCATCGAGGCGCGGCATGCCGAGCATGCCCTCTTGCCCGTCGCCACCGGCGCCGCGTGGCCAGCCTGTGGAGGCGCTTCCTTTGGCGAGACCCCAGAATGTCCAGAGTGCCATGTCCGCTCCCTACCGCGCGCAACCGGCGATGGTGAGGCCGAAGCTCGCCTCGTTAATGGCGTAGTCCATCATGTTCGTGTCGTGCACCGTCGAGGGAAAGACGCGCCAGTTCGAGAAGGATGGCGACTTGACCTTGACGCGCGCGAGCCGGCCGCCCGCGCCGAGATGCACGGCATAGAACAGCGAGCCGCGGGGCGATTCCGTCCAGCCCAGGCCTTCCGTGCCGGGGACCGGCGCGCAGGCGGTTCGCACCTCGCCTTTGGGAGCGAGCAACAAGATGCGTTGCATCATGGCGATGCTGTTGTCGAGTTCCTCGGCGCGCACGACCGCTCTGGCATGCGCGTCGCCCTGCTGAGAGACGGGCACCTCGAGCGGCAGATCGGCGTAGGCGGCATATGGGTGGTCGCGCCGCACGTCGCGGTCGATACCCGAGGCGCGCTGGACCGGCCCCGTCGCGCCCTGCTCGAAGGCGACGCGCGCGCTGAGATGGCCGGTCGTGATCAGGCGGTCGAGATGGGAGTCCGAGCGTTCCAGCATCGCAACATAGTCGGCGGTTGCCGCACGCAGCGCTTCGAGCGCGGGGCTGAGCCAGTCGCCCAGGTCCAAATCACGCCGCAAGCCGCCAGGTGTGAGAAGGCCGCGCAGGAAGCGGCTACCGGTAAGGCGGGCGTTGATCTGTTTCGCCTGTTCCTCCAGCAGCTTGCCCTGGGCCTCGCCGACCCTGAGCGTCGTGGTGTTGGCGAGATGGCCGAAATAGTGGAGGTGGTTGTAGACGCGCTCCAGTTCGGCAAGCAGCGAGCGCAGCCAGCGCGCGCGCGGCGGCACGTCGCAGCCGCATGCTGCCTCAACCGCCTGGCAGTAGGCGAGCGCATGCGCGACGGTGCCGACGGCCGAGACACGCTCCGCCAGGATCACACCGGCGTCCGTGCCCAGTCCCTCGAAGCGCGATTCCATGCCGCGATGCTTGAGGAACAGGTCGGGGTGATAATGGACGATGTGCTCGCCGACATAGACGAAGCTGAAGCCGGCGGATTCCAGCACGTCGGCGCGCACGGGTCCAAATGGCAGCACCTGAAGGTCGTTAGCGCGGATCTCCGGCAGCACGTCCTTGCCGGTGGCGACCGTTGCGGCGCGACGCTCGGCAAAGGGCGCCGGTGTCGTGGCGGGCAGCACCAGAGGCGCGGGTTCGGGGTGACCGATGAAGCGCACGCCATAGAGATCCGTCATTTCGCGCTCGTACCAGCCGAGCAGCGGCCAGATGGTGGCGAGGCTGGGCAGTTCGTCCTCGGCGCAGCACCACAGCGCGAAGCTCGCAGGATCGGCGGGGGCGACGAGGTAGCGAACCTCCACGCCGCCCGCTGGGCGGGGCAGTGCGTAGGCCATCTGCATCCGCCCTCCATTGTCGCGCAGATACTGCGCCGCAGCCTGCAGCCCGACGGCGGTGAGGTTACGGGCGGGAGCGCCGTTCATCGGACGGCCCCCGGCACCGCGAGTTCGCCGGCGATCGCGGAGAGGAAGTGCCAGACCGGTTCCGGCCACCACAGACCGAGCACGAGCAATGGCAGCAGGGCCAGCCACATCGGCAGCACGCACCAGGCGCTGACCGGACGCGGGACGGGATGCGATGCGCCCGCAGGCTCGACATACATCAGGCGGAAATGATTCAGGAAACCAATGAAAATGACGATCAGGAGGATCGACATGGCGATGGCAGCCCAGATGCCGCTGCCGGCGAACCCGGCTCGCAGGATGGTCAACTCGCTCGCGAACAGACCGAAGGGCGGCGCGCCGGTGATGGCTACCGCACCGGCGAGCCACAGCGCGCCGACCACCGGAAAATGGCTGCCGACACCGCGGATGGCGCCGATGCGCTTGGTGCCGTAGCTGCGCATCATGCTTCCTGCGCCAAAGAACATCAGCGACTTGTTCAACGAATGGTTAAGCATGTGATACAGCGCGCCGGCGACGCCCAACACGCCACCAAAGCCAAAGCCGAGCGCCATGACGCCCATGTGCTCGACGCTGGAATAGGCCATCAGCCGCTTGATGCCGCGCTGGCGGGCAATAAACAGGGCGGCAACGAACAGGGAAAACACGCCGAACGCGAGCAGCGTGTCGCGCGGGATGGGACCGACACGGGCCGCGTCCACCACCGCGAGATAGCGCACGATACCCACGATCGCGGTGTTGAGCAGGGCGCCGGAGAGCAAGGCGGAGACCGGCGCCGGGCCCTCGCTGTGCGCGTCGGGCAGCCAAGTGTGCATGGGGGCGAGGCCGACCTTCGTGCCGTAGCCCACGAGCACCAGCAGGAACCCGAGCAGTAGCAGCACCGGGCTCATGTGCGGCGCCGCGGCGCGCAGCGTGCTCCAGGTCATGTCGTAGGTGGCGCCGATGACGAACGTGCCGGCCCAGTAGAACAGCACGGTGCCAAGGAGTGCCAGGCTGATGCCGCCAGAGACGACGATGATGTATTTCCACGCCGCTTCGATGCTCTCCGCGCTGTGCTCGAAGGCAACGAGAAAGGTGCTTACCAGCGTCGTCAGTTCGATGGCGATCCAGTAGAGGCCCGCATTGTTCATCATCGGACCGATCAGCGTGGTCAGCGCGAAGGCTGCGAAAAGCATGTAGAAGCGGGCCAGGCGCTCCTCCTCGTCGAGCATGCGCATGTAGCCGATCGCGTAGATCGAGGCGAGGCAGTAGACGATCGCCGAGCATAGTGTCGCCCAAGCGCCGAGCGGATCAAGCGCCACGTAGCCACGCCAGAAGACGTAGGGGCCGTCATAGCTCGCGAGCGGCAGCGGCAGGGCCGCCAGCAGCGAAACGATGCTGGCCGCGAGGTTGAAAAACTCGGCGGCGCGCGGACGGCGCAGCGCCAGGATCAGCACGATCGCTACCGCTGGGGCGAGGGCGACGATGAGGAGGAGGGTGCCTGCCACGGGACTACCCCACGAGCTTGCGAAGCGCGAGGCTGCTGGTGCTGCCGACCCGGCTCATCAGGTACTGGACGAGCAGGCCGAAGCACGCAACGACGATGAGCAGATCGAAGAGAATAACGATCTCGATCAGCAGCGGCATGCCCGGAACCAGGATCTGCGAGCCGAGAAAGATGCCGTTCTCGAGCACCAGCAGGCCCAATACCTGGCTCACCGCCTCATGGCGTACGGCCAGCATGAGGAAGCCGATCAGCTTCATCGACAGCATGACGGTGAGCGCCAGCACGGCGACGGAACCGACGAGATTGAGCCCGTTCCCGATATGGGCGGCGATCGTGAGGGCGAACACCACGCCGAGCGCCCCGACGACCAGACTCGAACTCGGCTGCAGGCTGACCTGCACTTCGCGAACGACGGAAAGCCGGCGGAGGATACGCAGCAGCAGGTAGGGCAACAGCGTGCCGCGGAACACCGCCGTCAGGATCGCGATGAGGTAAAGTTCGGGGAAGTGGCCGTAATAGCCGACCGACGCGGAGAGGATGGCGATGAGCCAGGATTCGAGCCCGAAGGCATAGAGATAGTGCCGCAACCACCGCGAGCCCAGCATGACGAAGGAGAGCAGCAGGCTGGCGATCGCGATCAGGCTGAAGAAGGAGCCGGCGAGCGGTGAGAAATGGGTCGCGAGCATGGCGTCAGCTCAACTGCGTCGCGACGATGGAAAGCACGGCAAGCAGGAAGGAGGCGGCCAGCGGCTCCTGGTAGCGGTAGAAGCGCAGCCGTGATTGCGTGGTGTCCACAAGGACGACCACGCAGGCGACGAGGACGAATTTCAGCATCAGTGCCACGACCGCGCCGAGCGTGCCGGACGCCGTGCCGAGGATCGACAATCCCCAGGGCAGGAGCAGGACGTTGCAGAAGATGGTGTAGAGGATGAACTGCTTCATCATCGAGGCCCAGCGCAGCAGCGCCAGCAGCGGCCCCGCGTAGTGCAGGACGCGCCCCTCCTCGATCATGTAGACTTCGATATGCGTGCTGGAATGAATCGGCAGCCGGTCGGTCTCGACCAGGAGCAGCACGAAGAAGGCCGCGACCAGGAACAGATGCGTGGGGCTCCAGTAGACCGCGGGCTGCGCCACCAGCAGATGGTTGACGACGAAGGGCAGCATGGCCTTCGCCAGCAGCGTGATGCCAACAAAGACGAGAATCAGCGTCGGCTCGGCGAGGATCGCCACCATCACCGCACGGCTGGAGCCGATGCCGCCATAAGCGCCGCCGGCATCGAGGCCGGTAAGCGTGATCATGAAGGATCCGAGTGTGAGGATCAGCCCGCCACCGAGGATATCGCCCATGTCCGATAGCGGCAGAGGAAAGTTGGTCAGCACCGGGATGAGGATCGGCACCGTGAGCATGCAGGTGAACGCAACAACGGGCGCGGCCCAAAACATCCAGGACGCGGTGTCAGGGACCAGGATCTGTTTGTGGAACAGTTTCCAGAGGTCGCGGTAGGGCTGGAAGATTCCGGGACCGCGGGCGCGCTGCACCCGCTCCTCGAACTGCAGAATGATGCCCTGCAGCAACGGCGCGAGCAGAAGAACGGCGAGAACCTGCGCGATCTGCAGCAGGATATCGCGGGTCATGACGTGCGCCCTGGCATGCAGCGAGAGCGCTGCGAAGCACGCCCCCGTCGTCCCTGTCCAGAAAGAGCCGGGTAACCTGACCTCGCCATAACCCCTCCGCGTCCTCGCGGACCATTGGAGGAGTTATTAGCCCTGAGGGCGGTTAAGGGCGAACTCCATCGCCACCAACAAAGGCTCGTCTAGCAAAGCGCTTGGGCCGCTGTCAAGATTGCGCCGTGTCCGACGTTGAGCGCAAGCCGGTGGTCCCCATCGTCCGCCGTTACGCGAGGAGGGACGGATGCATGAGGCGGATAATGTGCTCCTCAGGATCTTCGTCGCAGAGGACGATGTCCATGATGGGCGCTGCCTCTATCGCACGCTGGTGGAACAGGCGCGACAGGCGGGCCTTGCCGGGGCAACCGTGCTGCCAGGGCCTCTCGGTTTCGGCCGTTCGCGTCGGTTGCGCTCCGCGATTGACGTGGATGCCGGGCCGCGCTTGCCGGTGATCGTCAAGATCGTGGATGAAAACGAAAAGGTCGATTCGTTCCTTCGCAGTGTCGGGCCGATCATCGGCTCGGGACTCGTGACGGGGAAGCCAGTCCGGGCTCGTTTTTATGGGCAGTCGCGGCCGGATTGCGTTCATGACCGTTCGGAAAGCAGCACATACCAGCATCTTTCGCGCATCTCTTCTCCCGCAACCTCCGGCCACGGGCAGATGGAAGGACGTGTGATGGATATCATGCACGATGCCGTGATTCTGCGGGTGTTCGCCAGCACGGCGGACCATGCGGGCGTCGAACCGCTCTACGCGGCGATCATACGCAAGGCGCGGGAGCAGCACCTCGCCGGGGCCACCGTCCTGCGGGGGCCGCTCGGCTTCGGCCGCTCGGGCGTGCTGCACGGGGCGCATCTCTGGCCGCTCACGCAGGCGCTGCCGGTGGTGATCGAGATCGTGGACAGCGAGGAGCATATCAACGCCTTCCTGCCGATCCTGGACGACATGATGGAGAGTGGCCTGGTGACCACGGAGCACGTGTTGGCGCTGCGTTATGAC
Source organism: Pseudomonadota bacterium (assembly GCA_021847175.1). GTDB lineage: Bacteria > Pseudomonadota > Alphaproteobacteria > Acetobacterales > Acetobacteraceae > JAJXXT01. The sequence goes on along the minus strand of JAJZUI010000031.1, from coordinate 14,045 downwards.
AGACCGCGCCGCGGCCTCGTCGAGCGCCTGCTACACCCTCGCGCCGCGACCGCCGCGCACTGACTGTTTCCGACCCGTCGCCGTTCCGGAGAGAAGATGCCCACGATCATGTCCGCCGATGCCCTGGAAATTCTTGATTCCCGGGGCAATCCCACCTTGCGCGCGCGCGTCATGCTCGACGACGGCAGCACGGGCATTGCCTCGGTCCCGTCCGGCGCCTCGACCGGCGAGTACGAGGCGCATGAGCGGCGTGATGGCGACGCGCGGCGTTATCGCGGGCGGGGCGTGCGCGAGGCGGTGCGCGCGGTGGCCGAGGTCATCGCCCCTGCCCTGCGCGGCGCCGATCCCTTCGCCCAGGCTGCGATCGATGCGCAACTCATCGCGCTCGACGGCTCCGCCAACAAGATGCGGCTTGGCGCCAACGCGCTTCTCGGCGTTTCGATGGCTGTCGCGAGGGCGGCGGCGGCCGCGTCGCGCCGGCCGCTCTATGCCCATCTCGGCGGCGCTGCTTCCTGCCGCCTGCCAATGCCGATGATGAACGTGATCAACGGCGGCGCACACGCGGACAACGCACTGCGGTTCCAGGAATTCATGATCGTACCCCATGGCGCGCCGGGCTTCGCCGAGGCGCTCCGGTACGGCGCGGAGACATTCCATGCCCTGCGCGACCTGCTGCGCCGGCGCGGATTGGCGACCGGCGTCGGCGATGAGGGCGGCTTTGCACCGGAGATCGCCGGCGCGGAGGAGGCGCTTGATCTCATCGTCGAGGCGATCGGCGCCGCAGGGCTGCGCGCGGGCGCGGATGTCGCGATTGCGCTGGATCCCGCGGCAAGCGGCTTCGCTTCGGAAGCTGGCTACGTCCCGAGCGCAGATGCCGCGCCAATCACGTCCGATGCGCTTACAGCCATGTATCGATCCTGGATCGATACTTATCCGATCGTATCGCTGGAGGACGGTCTGGGCGAGCGCGACTGGGAAGGGTTCCGCCGCCACACCGCGCTGCTTGGCGACAAGGTCCAGATCGTCGGTGATGACATCTACGTCACCAACACGCGTTTCATCGCCCGCGGCATCGCGGAGCGAACGACCAATGCCGCGCTGATCAAGCTCAACCAGATCGGCACGGTGACGGAGACGGTCGCCGCGGTGCGGATGTGCCACGAGGCCGGATGGCACACCGTGATCTCGCATCGTTCGGGCGAGACCGAGGATAGTTTCATCGCCGATTTCGCGGTGGCCATGGGCTCGGGTCAGATCAAGACGGGCTCACTCTGCCGGGGCGAGCGCATCGCGAAATACAACCGACTTCTGGAGATCGAAAACGAACTCGGCGCGGATGCGGTGTTCACCAGCCCGTTCACGTCGTGCGCGAGCGGGTCTGGCGCATGACGATCAGCAACACCGGCAGGGCGAGAAGCTGCAACGCAACGGCGACGACGACGAGAGCAAAGAGGCTGCGATCGTAGAGGAAGCCGATGAGGACGCTGCCGAGGAACCAGGCGATACCGCGCACCATGTCAAAGATGCCGAAGCCGCTGGCCTGGGCTGTGCGGACCAGCAGCGGCGCGACCACGGCTTTCATCAGTGCATCCTGTACAGCTAGCCCGCCGCCCCAGAGCAGCGCCCCCAGGATGCACAGGCTCAGGCCGCCGAGGAATAAGAACGGTATCGCTAAAATGGCCAGCGCGGCCGCGATGATGACGAGCGGAAGCCCGCGCCGATCGTACAGCCGTCCCAGCCACAGTGCCGCGCCGCCGTCGGCCAGCATGGCGAGCGCGTAGAGCACCGGTATCCAGTGCGCCGGCACAACGGAGCCGCCGCCAAAATGATAGGCGACCAGCGCAAAGTCCGGAAACCCGGCGCCGAGCAGGGCGCCGGCGAGGCAGCACAGCCAGAAAGCGCGCGGCAGGCTCTCGGCGGTGATGGAAGGCGCGATTGGCGCCAGGTCGCGCGGTGTCGGGTAGTGCCGCGCAGCGGCAGCGAGCAGCGCCAGGGCAACGGAGGCCGGCACGATCAGGAGGCCGAACGCCACGCGGTAGCCGTGATGCAGCGCCAGGACCAGCGCCACCAGCAGCGGCCCGGCCGTGGCGCCCGTCTGGTCGAGCGCCTCGTGCAGACCGAAGGCCCATCCGTGGCCGGTGCGTGTCGCCGCATGCGACAGCATGGCGTCGCGGATTGGCACTCTGGCGCCGCGTCCTGCGCGTTCCGCAATCATAAGCAATCCCGCGCTGGCGGCGCCTGGCGCGATGGCGAGGAGCGGCACAGAGGCAAGGTTGATCGTGTAGCCCACGAACATGATCGGCCAGGAGCGGCCGCTGCGGTCGGCGATTCGCCCCGAGGCGGCGCGCACGACATATCCCGTCAGCTCTCCAAATCCTGCAATGACGCCGACAAAGAGCCCGGATGCGCCGAGGCTGCCGAGGAACGGGCCCGCAATGGAGCGCGCCCCTTCGTAGGTCGTGTCGGCAAACAGGCTGACCGTGCCAATAAGGATGATGAACAGGACGGCGCGCCGTCGCGCTGTCGCGAACGGCGTGGTCGACTTCGGCGTCACGGGACGACGGAGGGTCGTTTAGCGACGCGTATGCCGCTCCCGCCGCCGCGACGCGACCAACCGGATCGGCTGGCGTGCCGGCGGCACCGCAACAAGGACAAGCATGCAGGCGATGGCGACGGCCAGCGCGAGAATGACGAGCTCGTTCATGGCGTTTTCCCCTTTTCGGCGTATTTGGAACGGGATTCTGCAGCCGGCCGGCGTGCCGCGGCGGGAAGCGTGGGCGAGGCCGGCTCGTAGCGCGCGCTCGGGTGGTCAAGGAGCACGCGCGCCGCGCGCTCCGCCGAGGCGACGTCCTCGCGGCTCGCGGTGCCGCGCCGCAGCGCGTCGAACTTGAGGGCGAGGCGCTGCGTGTCGTCGGCGAGACGTTCCATGAGTGCCGCCTGTCGGACCAGCACGCGCGAGGCGCGCAGCGGGTCCGCTATTGCCGCGACCAGCCTCGCCGTGTGCGGCACGCAGGGAGCGGAGCGGGTGTGGACGATATCCGGTCCCTGAGCGGCGACGAGGGCGGCAAGTTCGCGCACGCGCGCCTCCTCCGCGCGGGTTGCCTCGGCGCAGATCGGGCAGGTGGTGCCGGAAGGCAGCAGGTCCGTGACCATCTCGCCTTGCAACACCGGCGGCGCGCCGCTCGCGGCGATGCGCCGCAGCGCGTCGGCCTGAGCGTGCAGCAAGGGGCCGGCCGCGATGGCCGCCTCCCGCATCGCGGCGACGGCCTCGAACTGGCGGGCATGGATGCGGCAGAGGCCGCCGCGTCGTGCCAGGTCATCCTGCGTGCCGCGGTCGGCGTAGAGGCGTCCCTGGTAGCGCGTGAGCGTGTCGAACACCGCATCCGCAATGGCCTGGCAGACCTCGCAGCCGGGCAGCAGGGCGGCGAGCGCCGCCGAGTCCGGCTCCGGCACGACAGGCGGGGCGGGCGCGGCGGCGTCAATTCGGGCACGCAGTTGGTCCAGCGCCTCGCCAAGTTCGCGCCTAAGATCCGTCGGCAGCGTGTCGTCGATCAGGCCGGCAACGCGGGAACAGATCGAGGCGAGGAAGACCGAACGCCGGCGGTCAACGAGAAACGCGACCAGTGCCGATTCCAATGCGGGAAGGCCGCTCGCCGCGAGCGCCGCCGTGTCGCCCGCGAGCTTGGCGGCAAGCGCATCGCGGGCGGAGACGGAGAAGAGCGGGACCGGCTCGCCTTCACCGAGTGCGCGCAGCACCGCCTCGGCATGCCCCATGGCGTCGCGCCGGCCGCCCTCGCTCACGCTGTCCTGCTTGTTCAGCACGACGAATGCGGGGTGACCGGTGGCACGTGACGCGCGCAGCACCGCGACTTCTTCCTCGGAGAGTGGACTGTCGTGGCTGCTGACGAGGATCAGCGCGTCCACGCGCGGCAGGAAGGATTCCGTGGTGCGCGTGTTGGCGAGAATCGAAGAGCCGAGGCCCGGCGTGTCGACGAAGGTGGCGCCGCGACGCAGAAACTCCGCGGGCAACTGCACCTCCGCGACCTCGATGCCGCGATGGTTGCCGGGGTTGCCGATCTCGGTGATGTAGGATGGAAGTTCCTTGAGCGGAATGTCCATGAAGAGGCTGGTGCCGTGAAAATGTAGCACTGCCTTCTCGTCGCTGCCGTAATCGACCATCGTAATGACCGAGGTCAGTGGCACGACACCTACGGGCAGCCGGTCGCTGCCCAGGATGGCATTCATCAGTGAGGTCTTGCCGCGGCTGAACCGGCCGGCGACGGCAAGGAGGAAGCGATCCTCCGCAAGTTGCGCGAACAAAGCGCGCAGGGCCTCGGGCTCGTGCCCTCCGAGCCGCCCGTGATAGCGGCGCAGGCCACGCAGAATGGCAGTCAGTTCGAACTTCAGCGCTTCGTAGTCACGCAGATACACGACCCGCTCCTGCCGCACGGCGCTCTTCCCGGAGATCGTTCCGGGATGCCTCGCAGGAGTCATCAGCCCCGATGGCAGTTGGACCAGGTGGACCCCATCACCCGTGCGGACGCCATTGAGAGGCATCGCGCAGGACTCCCCGACGACTTCGCAATTGGTTCAATCGCGCAACCGCCGGTGACAATGATATTGGATCGGGATCCGCCTGGCATCAAGGGGCACAGCTTGGCCGAGCCGCTCATCTACGATGGCCGCGGTATTGGAGGAGACCATGAAGCGCATCGGCGACAGGAACTTCCTCTATGCCTGGCAGACAATCCGCGCGGCCCAGGAACCGGGCCCGGAAACGATGGGGTGGACCCTGGACGGCGCGGTATGCCGGCGCACGCGCTTCAGCCATGCCTCGGCCGATTTTTCCGTGGTGCATGACATCCACCATGTGGCGCGCGTGGCACCGGACGGCTGGATCTTCATGGTGGTGAGCGAGACCTGGTGGGACAACCGGCACCACGTGATCCGCTCGCAGCATTGGGCGACCCCGATTCATGGGGCGACGACCGCAATTCAGGACTGGGTCGGCAAGCAAGCGGCAAAGCTGCGCGACAGGCCCGTATCGCCCGGTGCATGGCCCGCCTGATTGTGTTGACAGGGCAATAAGACCGCGCCTAGACTTTTGGTGATCGTTGGGGATGGGGTTCCCCGTAAACGCCGTTCCGGCTGATGACCCCTGCCAGAGTCGAATAATGGCGGGGTAACATGGTCAATAGTAGAAAACATCCGGCGGCGATCGTCACCTTGGACACGTTTCTTCGTGACCCGCTGATCCGGGCGGTCATGAAGGCCGATCGCGTGGACGAGGCCGAGGTGCGGTCGCTATTCCACGCAATCCGCGGCAGGCGCGCGCCGTCCGATGCCGAGCGCAAGGCCGCCGAGGCGGCGGCAATCCGCTATGGTCTCGACGCGCACTATCGTCCCGGGGTCGGTATCATGCTGTTCGACCCGCGGGGCCATGTGTTCGTCGGAAGGCGCATTGGGAACGCGCGCCGTGCCTGGCAGATGCCGCAGGGTGGCATCGATGACGGCGAGGACGCCCGCGACGCCGCCATACGCGAGTTGCGCGAGGAGATCGGCACCGACCGCGCCGAGTTCCTCGCCGAGAGCCAGCGATGGTTGCGCTATGACGTACCGCCTGCCGCCGCCGAGGCGGCCTGGGGCAGACACTGGCGCGGGCAGCAGCAGAAATGGTTCGCCATGCGCTTCACCGGTACCAACGCCGACATCGACGTCGCGACGCCACATCCGGAGTTTTCGGCGTGGCGCTGGGTGCCACCCGCGCGGCTGCCGCGCCTCATCGTCTCGTTCAAGCGGAAGGTCTATGAAGAAGTGGTGTCCGAGTTCACCGCCCTCGCGTCCATGCCGGCCGCGTGAGGGAGGCGATGGCAAGCGGATGGGAGCCATGAACGACGCACACATTCTGGCGCCCGACAAGGCAAAAACGGTCGCCTATACCGATGCCGACGCCATGATCGCGAGTTTCGGAAGCATCCTGTTTCCCGACGGCGCAAGTATACCGACACCAGTGACGGATGCGCCGGAGCATTTCCGTGATCTTAATCTCGACCAGATCGTCGCAAGCGTGACGGCGGGACGTGAGGAGTACGACCTCGCTGCCTTCTTCCAGACCCCGCTCGCCGAGGAGGTCTCGATCCGCTATCGCCAGGCGGTGATGCGGGACCTCGATGTCGCGGCGAACACGGTGGTGTTCACCGCCTTCGCCAAGGCAATGCGCACCATGCGCGAGCAGCGCCAGCAAGCAGCCAAGCTCTATTACGAACAGCAGAAGCGGCGCTGGTTGCTGCATGCCGCGCAGACCTATTGCGACGCGGTCGAGGCGCTACGGAAGGGGATGATACCGCTCGCGCTTACCTCCTCTGGACTCACGGGGTTGCGCGATTTCATCATCGCGTATGCCGACTCACCTGGGTTCCAGCGGCTGCGCGGTCGGGTCGCGCAGCTCGTAGCCGATCTCGCCACGATCCGCTACAACGTCGTGATCGGCGATGGCGGGTTCAGGGTGTTTCTCTACGACGGCGAGGCCGACTACAGCGCCGACGTGGCAGAGACATTCGCGAAGTTCCGTCAGGGCGACGCGCGCGACTATCGCGTGCGCTTCCATGACGCGAAGGAAATGAACCACATCGAGGCCAAGATCCTCGAATTCGTGGCCCTGCTGCAGCCTGAGATCTTCGGCCGCCTCGCGCGCTTTGCTGCCGACGACGCGGATTTCGCGCATAACGACCTGGTGCGCTTCGACCGCGAGGTACAATTCTATTTCGCCTATCTCGAACACGTGGCGGTGCTGCGGCGCGCCGGTCTTTCCTTCTGTCTGCCGGAGATCGCCGTGGGAACGAAGGAAATCCACGACGAGGACGGGTTCGACCTCGCGCTTGCGGCAAAGCTTGTGACCGCGAACCGGCCGGTGGTGACCAACAGCTTCCGGCTCTCAGGCAAGGAGCGGATCATCGTCATCTCCGGCCCTAACCAGGGCGGCAAGACCACCCTGGCTCGCAGCTTCGGCCAGATGCACCATCTGGCAGCGATCGGCTGCCCCGTGCCGGGGACGAGCGCGCGGCTGTTCCTGTTCGACGCCGTCTACACACATTTCGAGCGCGAGGAAAACCTCCAGAACTTGCGCGGCAAGTTGCAGGACGATCTCATGCGGATCCACGCAATCCTGTCACGGGCGACGCCACGCAGCATCGTCATCATGAACGAGATCTTCAATTCGACGGCGCTGCGCGACGCGGTGTTCCTCGGGCACAAAGTGATCGAACGGATAATCGATCTCGATCTTCTTTGTGTCTGCGTTACGTTCCTCGAGGAACTGACGGCCATGAGCGATTCGATCGTGAGCATGGTTAGCACCGTCAATCCGGTCCAGCCGGCGGAACGCACCTTCCGCGTGATCCGCCGCCCCGCCGACGGGAACGCCTATGCGAGTTCCATCGCGGAGAAATACCATCTCACGCGCGCATGGCTTTCCCGGCGATTGACCGCGCCCGCGGGGGGCGGCAGCCGATGAAGGCGCACCTGATGTATCCTGACCGGGATTTCGATGTGTCGGCGCCGCCGCCGCCGCTGGCGCAGGAGCTGGTCCAGGATTTGGAACTGCAAACGCTCATCGCCGCCATGGCCGACGAGGACAAGGTGCTGGCCGAGGTCGTTCGTGCCGCGATACTCGACGGTACCGACTCCGTGACGATACTGCTCTATCGCCAGGCGATCCTGCGCGACTGCATTGTCAACGAGGCAGCGGTGCGAGAGATCTACGCCCTCGTGGTCGAGACGCTGGAGACGGAGCGCAAGAACTATCTCGGCGTCGCATTCCGCTATCCTGGCGCGGTGCTGCACCGCTCGGTCGAGGTGCTGCAGATGCTGACAGGCATGCTGCGCCGGCTCCGCGAGATCGCCACGCGCGAAGCGCCGTTATTCCGCTCCGAAGGTTTCCGGAACCTCTTCGCGATGCTGATCCGCGAGCTTGACGACGACTATTTCGCCCGCATCCAGGATCATTTCCGCCGGTTGCGCTTCCGCAGCGGCGTGCTGGTCAGCGCGGCACTCGGCGAGGGCAATGTCGGCATTGACTACGTGCTCCGGCGGCCGAACGCGCCGGCCGAGGGGTGGCTGCAGCGGATTTTCGGCTCAAAGCCGCGCAGCTATGCGTTCCGCCTGTCCGACCGTGACGAGGCCGGCGCGCGTGCCCTCTCGCTCCTGCGCGACCGCGGCATCAATCTGGTCGCCAACGCGCTGGGCCAGTCGACCGACCATGTCTCCAGCTTCTTCAACATGCTGCGACTGGAGCTGGCGTTCTACATCGGCTGCCTGAACTTGCGGCGTGCGCTGCTGTTGCACCAGCTCCCCATCGCCTTTCCCACGCCGTCGTCGCGCGCCACGCGCCGCCATCAGGCGAAAGGGCTCTATGATGTCTGTCTTGCGCTGCGAATCGGAGCGGACACGAGGGGGAACGATCTGGACGGTGATGGGCGCGAGCTGATGATCGTGACCGGCGCCAACCAGGGCGGCAAGTCTACTTTCTTGCGGAGCGTCGGCCAGGCGCAGGTGATGATGCAGTGCGGTATGTTCGTCGCCGCGGGGTCATTCGCCGCAAATACCTGTGCACGTGTGTTGACACACTACAAGCGCGAAGAGGACTCCTCGATGGCGAGCGGGAAGTTCGACGAGGAGCTGAGCCGCATGAGCGCTGTTGTCGACGCGATCGAGCCCGATACGCTGGTGCTGTTCAACGAATCCTTTGCGGCGACCAACGAGCGCGAGGGTTCCGCCATCGGGCGCGAGATCATCACCGTGCTTCTCGAACACCGAGTCAAGATGGTGTTCGTGACACACCAGTATGAGTTGGCAGCCGGGTTCCTCGACCGGTCCGATAGCAACGTGCTGTTCCTGCGCGCGCAACGGCGCGACGATGGCGAGCGGACCTTCCGTATCGCGCCCGGCGCACCCGAACGCACCAGCCACGGGGAGGATCTCTACCGCCGCATCTTCACCGAGGTGGCAACGGCCGAGGCCGCGACGGCGGATTCCTGATGGCGGGGTCCGCGCCCCGCCGCCGCGCCCGGCACCCCGGTGTCGTCATGGCCGTGGTCGGCATCGCCATCGCGATCGCCGCGAGCGGCAACCCGGATGGATCGCTGGCCGGGCCGCGCTATGCGCTCGCCCTGGAGCTGCCGGCCTGGCTTGCGCTGTTCGTCGCTGCGGCGCTGCTCGCGGTCTTCCTTGCGATCGTCTCGGCGTTGGTACCCTCGCCCCCGCCACCGGACGACGACGAGGCGATCACGGAGATCGCGGAACCGCCGCAGATGTCACCCTGGACGGCGGCGGCGCTGCTGGCCATACCGATGCTGCTGGCGCTCGCGGTGGTGTCGTTGCTTTGGCGCCAGCGGCCGGGGTGGACGCTGGCGCCGCCGTTCCGGTTGACGGCTGGGCTTCTCGCGGAGGTGTCACGACCGGCCGTGCCGTCGCCGGCGCCGCTGCACGAGGCGAGCGCGCAATTGGCGCTGACCATCGCACTCACCGCCGGTGCCGCGATGGTGCTGGCGGGTGCCGGCATCGCGATCGCGGCGGCGAGCCCTTGGGACCACGTTGCCGCCTGGCTCCGGCGCCGTCCGCGCCGGCGGAGCGTGGCCGCCGCGCTGGCCGATGCGCTGGCGCGCGGCCAGGACGATATCGCAATGGAGACCGACGACCCGCGCCAGGCGGTGATCGCCTGTTATCGTCGTTGCGAGGCCGCGCTGACACCCAGCCTGCGCCGGCGCGACCGCGCGGAGACGCCGCGCGCATTCGTGCGCGTTGCGCTGCAACGCCTCGATCTGCCGGCTGCGCCGACCGCGGTCCTGCTGGATCTGTTCGAGCGGGCGCGCTTCGGGCTGGCTCCGTTGTCGATACGCGACCGCGACGCCGCCATCGCGGCCCTCGCCGCGATCCGCGCCGATCTTGCCTCGCGGACCGGCCATGCAGCCTGACAAAGACGCCATACGCTGGACAACGATCCTGGGGCTCGCGATTCTGGTCGCCATCATTGGCGCGATCGCGGCGTCGGTCGCGCTGTGGATGGGCGGAGCGCTGCGCTTGGCGGTGGAACGGATCGCCGCCGTGCTGGCGGCCGGCGCGGTGCTCTACCGGCTGCTTGTGGCACTGCGCGCCGCCTCCGAGGCAGGTGGCTTCTCGGAAGCCGAGATGGAAACGAGGCTGTACCGCGCGCAGGCGGCGATGGACCCGCTGCTCGCGGCCATCGAGCGCGATATGGGTGTCGGCGCGCCATGGCGGCGCCCCGGACGGGCGCTCGCGCAGCGGTTGGAGCGCTTGGCGGGCGAGGCCGTGGTGGATGGCGGGATCGGCGAGCGCATCACAGTGGCGGAGGCCGCGCGTCTGGTTACGAGCATCGAGGAGAAACGATGACACTTGCCGATATCCGTTCGCGGGGCGAGGCAATGCTCGCGGCGCTGGAGAGCGTGATCGTCGGCAAGTCCGCGACGCTGCGCCTTTTGATGGCGGCGATCCTCGCCGACGGGCATGTGCTGATCGAGGACGTGCCCGGTGTCGCCAAGACGATGATGGCGCGCGCGGCGAGCCAGGTGCTGGGGCTCGGCTTTCGGCGCGTGCAGTTCACGCCGGACCTCCTGCCGGCCGACATCACCGGAAGTTTCATCTTCGACCAGCGGGACCGGTCGTTCTCATTCCGCAAGGGGCCGGTCTTCACCGGCTTCCTGCTCGCCGACGAGATCAATCGCGCGGCGCCGAAGACGCAATCGGCGTTGTTGGAGGCAATGGCGGAGCGGCAGGTCACGGTGGAGGGCGAGACGTTCGCGCTGCCCCGGCCCTTTCTGGTCGTGGCGACGCAGAACCCCGTGGACCTGGAAGGCACGTTTCCGCTCCCGGAAGCCCAGCTCGACCGCTTCCTGGTGCGGCTTTCGGTGGGCTACCCGGAGGCGGAGCAGGAACGCGAGATCCTCGAACGCCGACAGGCACGGCGGGCGGACGTGCCGACGCTGCAATCCGTGCTCGGGGAAGGCGAACTATCGGCCTTGCAGGCGGCGCTGGAAGACGTGTTCGTCGAGGCCTCCGTGCTCGACTACATCGTCGCACTGGCGCGGGCGTCGCGGGACGACCGACGCCTGTCGCTTGGTGCCTCGCCGCGCGCGAGCCTGGCGCTGATGGCGATGAGCCGCGCGCTGGCGGCGCTGGCCGGGCGGGCGTTCGTACTCCCCGACGACGTGAAGGAAGCGGCCGTGCCGGTGCTGGCGCACCGGATGATGCTACGGCCGGAATACTGGGGCGAGCGGATCTCGACGCGCGAGGTCGTCGCCGACCTGCTCGGTCGCGTCCCGACGCCGAGTCTGAGTCCGCGATGACCGCGCGCCCGAGCCGCCTGGCCTGGCTCGCAGCGGTGGTCGTCGCGGCGGCAGTGCTGACGGGGACCGCGCGCGGCCGGGCCGAGCCGTTCCTCGCCGCAGTGCCGCTGCTGGTGGCTTTCTTCATCGCGCGCCGGCCAGATGCGACCACGGTCGAGGCAGCGGAGGTGGTGCTCTCCGCGGGCGCCACACCTGAGGGTAGCCCGCTCGCCGCCACCTATGGCGCCACTGTCGCTGATGCGCCCGGCACGGTCGAGATCCGGCCTGTGCTGCCGGCGCTGCTCGGCGTTGCGGGCGCGCGGCATGCGCTGCGCGAGCCCGATATGGGCGGGCATGTCGCCTGGACCCGGACGGCCCGTGGCGAGGCGGTTGGCACGATGGAACTCGGCGTTTTTTTCCTGCGGCTGCGCGACAGGCTCGGCTTCTGGGTCGCGGAGCTGCGTGTCGAGACTTCGTGCCGCGCCGTGGTGCTCGCCCGGGCACGGCCGGCACGCACCCTGCCGGAACCGCGTCGCGCCGGCGCGCCGTTTGGCATGCACCCTTCGCGCCGTGTCGGTGGCGGAACGGATTTCGCCGACATCGCCGCCTTTGGCGCCGGCGACCGGCTGCGGCGGATCAACTGGCCGGTGTCGCTGCGGCGTGGCGACCTGTACGTCAACCGCGCCTATGACGAGCGCAGCGCCGACGTGCTGCTGCTGCTCGACACGTTTGCGAGCGTCGGGCGCCGACCGCGATCCAGCTTCGATCTGTGCCTGCGCGCGGCGGCGGATCTCGCGGCCGGGTATCTGCGCCAGCACGACCGCGTGGGGCTGATGGAGTTCGGCGGCTGGCTGCGCTGGACGCGGCCGGGCAGCGGGCCGGCGCAGCTCGCCGCCATCCTGCACGCGCTGTCGCGCGCGGTGATCAGCCGCGCCGAGTTCGTGCAGGACCTGACGCGCCTGCCGGAGACGATGCTGTCGCGGCGGACGCTCATCGTCGCGTTGTCGCCGCTGGCCGATCCTCGCTTTGGCGACATGCTGGGGCGGCTGTCACGGCATGGCTTTGACGTGACGCTGCTGGCGCTGCGCGCCGACGAGGTGACGGCCCCGCCGCCACGCAGCGAGCGCGGCAGGCTGGCGCGGCGGCTGTGGCTGCTGGAGCGGGAGTCCGCGTTGCGGGGCCTGCGCCGCCATGGCGTGCGCACCACGAACTGGTCGCCGCGCGAGCCACTCGAGGTGGCGGCGGCGAGACTGCGCCTGCCGGAATACGAAGGAGAGACGCGGTGGTTCGCCTGACCGGCCTGCTCGCGGGGTTGACGCTGGCGGCGATCCCGCTGGTGCTGGACGCGCATCCGGCGATGCTCATGGGCGCGATGCTCGCGGGGCTCGCGGCCGCGTCGGCCGTATGGTGGGCGCGGCCTGGCCTTGCGGCCGCCGCCGCGACGATGGGGGTGGTAATGTTTGGCGCGGCGCTGCCGGGGGCGATGTCGGCGGTGAGCCTGGCGCTGGCGGTCGGGCTCGGCGTCGCGATCCTGGTGGTGCTCGATCTCGCGCAATTCCGACGCACAGCGTTGCAGGGCGACGTCGCGGCGGAGGTGGTGCGCCGGCATACCGCGGCACTGGCGACGGCAGCACTGCTCGGCCTCGTCGCGGCCGTGTTGCTCGCACTTCTCGCTGAATCGGGGGCGCGGCTTCTGCCATGGGCGTGGCGGACGCCGGTGGCAGCACTTGGCGGCATCCTGGTGCTGGCAGGCTTGTTGCGCGCCGGCACCGCGCGGCGGGGTAAGGATGCCGGCTGACAGCGCCAGTGTGGCCGCACCGCTTGACGCGCTCCTGCACGAAATGGAGGTATGCATCGCGCGCACTTGGCCCATGGGGCATCCGGCGGCGGACGCGCTGGCGCGGCTGCGCGGACGGCTGCGCGACGCAGTGCTGCAACTCGCCGTCGTCGGGCAGTTCAAGCGCGGCAAGAGCACCGTGCTCAACGCGATCCTCGGCGACGCGTGGCTGCCCATGGCGGTCGTGCCGGCGACCGCGATTCCAACCTTCATCGCCTGGGCGGCAACGATCCGGGTTCGCATCGACTACCTCGACGGGCGGGCTCCGGAGACAAGCGAGCCCGCAGATGCCGCTGCGGTGCGCGAGGTGCTCCGGGACGCCGTCACCGAGGAGGGAAACCCACGCAACCGGCGCGGTATCGCACGCGTGGAGCTGCGGCTGCCGGCGGCGTGGCTGCGCGACGGGATCGTGTTGATCGACACGCCGGGAATCGGTTCGACCCTGCAACACAACACCGACGCAACGCTCGGCGTGTTACCCGAATGCGACGCGGCGATCTTCCTGCTCGCGGCCGACCCGCCGGTCACCGACGCCGAGGCGCAGTTCCTGCAGACGCTGCGCCTGCACGTCGCACGGCTCTACGTCGTGCTCAACAAGATCGACCAGATCGACGCGGAGGAGCGCGCGGCGCTGCTCGGCTTCGTCACGTCGGTGCTGACGGCGGAAGGCGAGACGGCGCCACGTATTCTCCAGCTTTCCGCGCGCCAGGCGCTGGAGGCGCGCCAGCGAGGCGAGGAGGCCGGAGCTGCGAGACGATCACCCAGGCGCCGGCGCCCTCCTTGCCGATACGCCGTGGCCGAGCCGGCGCCGGGCTGCTCGCGCACGTGCTGGTTGCCAAGTACTGCGACCATCTGCCGCTGCACCGCCA
>JAJZUI010000259.1 GCA_021847175.1 Pseudomonadota bacterium | reverse complement strand
AAGGACAGAAATCTCATGCGACGAGGGGCCAATCGCGGAGACGCCTCAAGACCCTTCGATCATGTGAATCATTTTTTATCGGGCTCTCTAACAATTGTCGAGATGTAATTTTTAGAAATCTATCGAAATTCACGCGGTGCCCCGACGGACGTTGAACGCACCCGCCCAGCAGCACGGGGGCTCGCGGCCGCCCGTCGCCGCGGACGCGGGGCGGGCGGCGGGAGTTTTCCGTTGACGGGAATGTTGGTTGTTCCTAAGTTTTGCTTATGAAAAACCATAGGCAGTGTCGCCGCGAAACCCTCCCCCCGCGCCTGCAAAGGTGCACCCCATGAGCCGCCGCCGCTGGATAAAATTCTGGCCGCAGGACTGGCAGCGCGACCCCGCGTTGCGCGCCTGCTCGCTCGCGGCGCGGGGGTTGTGGATGGAACTCCTCTGCATCGCCCACGAGAGCGAGCCCTATGGCCACGTCACCCTCAACGGGCGGGCGATGACAGAGGCGGAGGTCGCGAGCATCGTGGGCCGCCCGCGCCGCGAGATCCTGCCGCTGATCGCGGAGCTGGAACGCGCCGGGGTGTTCAGCCGCACCGCGGAGGGTGTCATCTACTCGCGCCGCCTGGTGCGCGACGCGGACCTCTCCGCGATCGGCCGTGATCATGCCGAAAAGCGGTGGAATCAAAGGGTTGGAACACCGGACCCCAATGGGCTGCCCAATGGGCCGGCCTCGCCCGCCCCAATGCGCCAAGAAGCCAGAAGCCAGAATCCAGAAGCTTCCGTTCCGGGGGAACGGCACGGCGAAGCCGTGCCCGCCGAGGGCGCGCGGGGAGATTTCTGGAACGAAGGGCTGGCGACGTTCCGCCGGCTCACGGGCAGGCCGGCGGCACCGTCGCGCGCTTTCCTCGGGCGGATGCTGCGCGACCTCTCCGACGACTGCGCCGTGGGGCTGGCGCTGCTGCGCGAGGCCGAGGCGCTGCGGCCGGGCGATCCCACCGCCTGGCTCTCGGCTGCCGTGCAGGCACGCAGGGGCGGGCGCGAGAGCCCGTGGTCGCATGCCGCCCAGATGCGCCGCGTCGTCGAAGTGTTCGGCTTCCTTCCGGACGAGACGGGCGGGGACAGCGCGCCCTCTCTCCGCTAAGGGGGCTCGCGCAACCCGCTTGCCGCCCCATCTCGGGCGGGAACACCCGAACGAGGACCGACGTGCCGGAAGACGAACCGAGCGCCGCCACGGTGCGGCTCGCGGCGCTGGGATGCGGCATCCTGGTCGCCACGATCTACTACGCCCAGCCGCTCATCGACCCGATCAGCCGCTCGATCGGCCTCTCGCGCGCCGCCTCCGGCCTGGTGGTGACGGTGATGCAGATCGGCTTCGGCCTCGGGCTGGCCTGCATCGTGCCGCTGGCGGACCGCTACGAGAACCGCGCGCTGGTGACGGCGAGCCTCGCCGTCACCGCGGTGGCGCTGGCGGCGATCGGGCTGGCGCAGGGGACCGTGGGGTTCCTGGTGCCGGCGATGGTGGCGGGCGTGGCGTGCGTGGGTGCCCAGATCCTGGTGCCGATGGTCGCCGGCATGACGCCGCCGGCGCGGCGCGGGCGGGTCATCGGCACGGTGATGAGCGGGCTGCTCACCGGCATCATGCTGGCGCGCCCGGCCGCCGCCTTCGTCGCGAGCCTGCTCGGCTGGCGCGGCGTGTTCCTCGTGGCGGCGGCGGTGACGGCGGCGGTGGGCGTCGCCTTGCGGCTCATGCTGCCGCGGCGCGAGGCGTCCGGGGCCGGGCATTACCTGGCGACGCTGCGCTCCACCGTCGCGGTGGTCGCGCGCTACGGGGCGCTGCGCCGGCGCATCGCCTACCAGGCGCTGCTGTTCGCGCTGTTCATCGGGTTCTGGACCACGGTGCCGCTGCTGCTGGCGGACCGCTTCGGCTTCGGCCAGCAGCGCATCGCGCTGTTCGCGCTGGCGGGCGCGGGCGGGGCGCTGGCCGCGCCGCTGGCCGGGCGCGTCGCGGACCGCGGGCATGCGCGCGCGGCGACGGTGGTCGCGGCGGTGGGTGCCGCGGCGACGCTGGGGGCGACGTGGCTGCTGGTGCGCTGGGGCTCGGCGGTCGCGCTGGCGCTGTGTGCCGCGCTGTTCGACGCCTGCGTGCAGACCAACCACGTGGTCAGCCAGCGCATCATCTTCGCGCTCTCGGACGCGCACCGGGCGCGGATCAACGCGGCCTACATGAGCAGCATCTTCGTCGCCGGCGCGATGGCCTCGGCGCTGGGCCCGGTGCTCTACGCGGCGTTCGGCTGGAAGGCGGTTGCCATCGCCGGGCTCGTGCTCGCGAGCCCGATCCCGCTCGCGGAGGCGCTACGGCGCGTGCCGGCTAGTGATGCCAGCGCCCCCAGCCGCCTTCGTGGCCGTGCCAGCCGTCGCCGTGGCCCCACCAGCCCCAGCCCGGACTCACGATGACCGGCGGGCCGGCATAGGCATAGCCGTAGCCCGGCTCGTAGACGCAGCCGGACAGCGCCAGCAGGGCGCCGACGAGGAGCAGGGCGCGGGCGGCGCGCGAGCGTGGGGCGCGGGTGCGCGCGGTGCGGATGGCGGCCATGGTTCGTCTCCGTGAACTTTCCGGAATCTGGGAGCGGATTGCGGCCGAAGCTTGACCGCGCGCTGGCAGGGCGGTGAAGAATTTTTCACCGGCTTCGGCAACGTAGCGCAACATTCCCGTCGTCGTTTCGCCACGATGCCGCGCCATAAGGACACAAGCCGTAGTGGAGACCGCCGCCATGCCGAGGCCTGCGTCCGTTTCGCGCCATCCGGGCCGGCGGGGGCGCATGGCTTTCCGCGGCCTCGCCATCCTGCTCTCGGCGCTGATGCCGCTCGCCGGCGCGGCGCCTGCCCTCGCGCAGTCCGAGGCCAACGCGCCGGTGAGCCCGCCCACGCTCGCGGGCCAGCTCACGCGCGTCTCCGGCACCGTGTCCTTCCATACCGCCGGCGAAACGACCTGGCAGGCGGCGGACCCTAACTACCCGATCACCTCCGGCAACTCGCTGTGGACGCAGCCGGGCTCCGGCGCCTCCGTGGTGTTCGCCGCCAGCCGCATCGCGATGGACCAGGCGACGGAGCTCGACATCGCGACGCTCGACCAGCACCGGCTGGTGGCCACCGTGCCGCAGGGCGCGGTGTTCCTGCGCCTGCGCGACATGCAGCCGGGCGACGAGGCGGTGATCGAGACGCCGCGCGGCACGGTTGCGATCGGCCAGGACGGCACCTACGAGATCGCGGCCGGCGACCAGGCGAACCCGACGACGGTAACGGTGATGCAGGGGGCGGCGCAGATCTACGGCAACGGCGTCTCCGCCATGGTGCCGGCCGGCCAGACCGCGAACATCACGGGCTCCGGCCCCTTCGTCGCCCAGGTTGGGCCGGCGCAGCAGGATCCGTTCCTCGCAGCCCAGCTTGCCTCCGAGCCCGGCTATGGCGTGCCACTGCCGCCGCCGCCGCCCGTCGCCCCGCCGCCGGCCGTGGCGCAGATGACCGGCGGCTACGAACTGATGAACACCGGTACCTGGCAGCAGACGCCGCAATACGGCGCCGTCTGGTACCCGCCGGTCGCGTCCGGCTGGGTACCGTACCGGGAGGGCCACTGGGCCTGGGTGCCGCCGTGGGGCTGGACCTGGGTGGATGACGCGCCGTGGGGCTTCGCGCCGTTCCACTACGGGCGCTGGGTGGAATACGGCGGGCGGTGGGGCTGGGTGCCGGTGGCGCCTGGCGTGGTGGTCTCCATCTCGGCGCCGCCGGTCTACGCGCCGGCGCTGGTCGCCTTCTTCGGCATCGGCGTTGGCGTCGGGCTGCTGCTCGGCGGCGCCCACCCGGTGGGCTGGTGTCCGCTCGGACCCGAGGAGCCCTTCCACCCCTGGTACCACGCGAGCCCGGCCTATATCCGCGAGGTCAACCGGGTGAACGTGGTGAACATCAACCGCATCAACGTCACCAACGTCTACAACACCACCACGATCAACCGCTTCGTCAACCGCAACGCCGTGACGGTGGTCCCGGCGCAGGTGATGGCGGACTCGCAGCATGTGCGCCCGCACGCGCAGCGCATCACGCCGGCGGATTTCGGGCAGGCGCGGCCCTTCACCAGCCTGCCGGTGCGCCCGGTCGCGACGACCGCGGGGCTGACGCCGGGGGCGGCGCGGCAGTTCGGCGTGACGCCGGTGGTGCCGCCGCAGCGCCGGGCGCCGGGGCCGGTGGTGCAGCCGGTGCCGCGCCCAGGGGCGGCGGTGCCGCTGCGGCCGAGGGGCGGCGCGCCGGTGGTGCATCCGCCGGGCGTGCCCGCGGCCGCGCCGGTGCCGGTGCCGCCGCGCCCGGGCGTGGCGCCAGGCGTGCAGCGTGCGCCGACGACACCTGTCCCGCCGCGCCCGGGCGTGGCGCCAGGCGTGCAGCGTGCGCCGACGACACCTGTCCCGCCGCGTCCAGGCGTGGCGCCGGGCGTGCAGCGTGCGCCGACGACACCTGTCCCGCCGCGTCCGCCGGTGCAGCAGCCGCAT
>JAJZUI010000258.1 GCA_021847175.1 Pseudomonadota bacterium | reverse complement strand
TCGCCCGATGGACTTCTCCCTCAACGACACCCAGCGCGCCGTGGCGGACGCCATCGCGCGCATCGCCGCCGGCTTCGACGACGCCTACTGGCTCGCCCGCGACACCGACGGCCGCTTCCCCCACGAACTCCACCAGGCGCTCGCCCGCGACGGCTGGCTCGGCATCGCGATGCCGGAGGCGCACGGCGGCGCCGGCCTCGGCATCACCGAGGCCGCGATCATGATGCACGAAATCGCCGCCTCCGGTGCCGCCATGTCCGGCGCCTCCGCGGTGCACATGAACATCTTCGGCCTCAACCCCGTCGTCGTCTTCGGCACGGAGGAACAGAAGGCGCGCATGCTCCCCCCGCTCATCGCGGGCCGCGAGCGCGCCTGCTTCGGCGTCACCGAACCCGACGCGGGCCTCGAAACCACCGCCATCCGCACCCGCGCCGAGCGCCATGGCGACCGCTACATGGTCCACGGCCAGAAGGTCTGGACATCGACCGCCCAGGTCGCCGACCGCATCCTGCTCCTCGCCCGCACCACGCCCGCGGAACAATGCCGCAAGCGCACCGAGGGCCTCTCGCTCTTCTACGCGGCGCTCGACCGCACCCGCGTCGAGGCGCGCGTGATAGAGAAAATGGGCCGCAAGGCCGTGGACTCCAACCAGCTCTTCATCGACGGCCTGGAAATCCCCGTCGAGGACCGCATCGGCGAGGAAGGGCAGGGGTTCCGCCTGCTCCTCCACGGTCTGAACCCGGAACGCATCCTCGTTGCCGCGGAGGCCGTCGGTATCGGCCGCGCCGCCCTGCGCAAGGCAGCGCAGTACGCCAAGGAGCGCATCGTCTTCAGCCGCCCCATCGGCAAGAACCAGGCGATACAGCACCCGCTCGCCCGCAGCTGGATGGAACTGGAAGCCGCCTGGCTGATGACGCTGCGCGCCGCCGATGCCTATGACAGACGCGAGAAGAACGGGGGGGAAGACGCCGGCGCCCACGCCAACGCCGCAAAATACCTCGCGGCCGAAGCCGGCTTCCGCGCCTGCGAGGCGGCCGTCCTCACCCATGGCGGCTACGGCTACGCCCGCGAATACCACGTCGAGCGCTATTTCCGCGAAATCATGATCCCCCGCCTCACCCCCGTGAGCCCCCAGCTCGTCCTCTGCCACATCGCCGAGCGCGTCCTCGGCCTGCCCAAAAGCTACTGAAGCCGTGCCGGGACTTTGCCAGTCCGCAGCGGTTCCCGTTTCCATCCAGGCTTGCCGGGACTAGGCTTTTGTCCTCCGCGCCCCAACCGCGAGAAGCCGCGATGCCCAAGCTCACGATGCCCTCGCCGAAGCTTCGCCGCCGCGCCCTCCTCGCCGGCCTCGCGACGTTTCCCACCGCCGCGCTCGCCACCCCCGTCCCCGAAACCGGCCTGCGCGCTGCCGGCCTTCCGCCCCTCCCGCTCATCCCCGCCCAGCCTCTCGCGGACCTCCCCGCCTGGCGCCGCAACGCCCTCCCCGTCGATCCGAACGACACACGGCCCAAGATCGCCATCGTCGTCGACGACTGCGGCGTCATGCGCGACAACACCGCCCGCGCCGTGGCACTTCCCGGCCCGCTTACCCTCGCCTGGTTCCCGTTCGCCCCGAACCTCGCCGCCCAGACGCGGGAAAGCCGCGCCAACGGCCACGAAACCCTGATGCACATGCCCATGCAGGCCCGCATCAACGACCCCTACGCCCTGGGCCCGGACCCGCTGCGCGTCGACCTCTCCCCCGGAGTCAACCTCGAGCGGCTGCGGGACGCCATCGCCGCCGTGCCGCACGCCGTCGGCCTCAACAACCACATGGGCAGCGTGGCCACACGCAGCATCTGGCTCATGAACATCGTCGCCCGCCAGACCCGCCGCTCGACCATGCTCTTCCTCGACAGCGTCACCGTCGCCCACAGCGAGGGCGTGCTGCGCGCCGAAGCCCTCGGCGTCCCCACCGCCGCCCGCGACGTGTTCCTCGACGACTCGCCCCGCCCCGGCGACATCGCCCGCCAGCTTGCGATCACGGAGGCCATCGCCCGCCACCAGGGCTACGCCATCGCCATCGGCCACCCCTGGCCGGACACGCTCGACGCGCTGGAAGCCTGGCTGCCGACGCTCGGCGCGAAGGGCTTCGCCCTCTGGCCCATCGCGGCGACCGTGGCGCTGCGCAATCACCTGCCCATCCTCGCCGGCTGACCCGGGCGCGCACCCCGCCACCATGTGCGGCCGTTACGCCAGCAAGAACTCCGCCGAAGACCTCGCCGAGCGCTTCCACGCGACCGGGAGGCTCCCCCGCCTCAGCCCCTCCTGGAACATCGCCCCCAGCCAGGAGGCGCCCGTCATCCGTCGCCATCCGCAGACGGGCGAGCGCCGCCTCGACCTCCTGCGATGGGGCCTGCTTCCGCACTGGACGAAAGACCCCAAATCCGCCCACCGTCCCATTAACGCCCGCGCCGAGACCATCGCCAGCAGCACTTTCTTCCGCGACGCCTTCGCCGCCCGCCGCGCCATCGTCCCCGCCGACGCGTTCTACGAATGGAAGCGGGAAGGGGACCAGAAACAGCCCTTCGCCGCCGCCCGCGCCGACGGCGACATCCTCGCCATGGCCGGCCTGTGGGAAGGCTGGCGCGGCCCGGAGGGCGAAATCGTCCGCAGCTTCGTCATCGTCACCACGCCGGCGAACGCCGAGATGGCCGAGGTCCATGACCGCATGCCCGCGATCCTGGAGCCCGCGGACTGGAAAGCCTGGCTCGAAGGGGACCCCGAAGCCGCCTCGGCACTTCTCCGCCCCGCTCCCGCGGCCACGCTGCGCCTCTGGCCCGTCTCCCGCCGCGTCAACGCCCCCACGGCCAACGGCCCCGAACTCCTCGCCCCGCTCGCCTCAGCCTGACAGCCGCCCCAACTCGCTCTGCAACCGTAACAATCGCGGCAGGTAAACCCCCTCGCGCCGCAACACCTCCACCGTACCCGCCTCCACCACGCGCCCCGCCTCCAGCACCGCGACCTCGTCCGTCTCCGCCACCGTCTCCAGCCGGTGCGTCATCCACAGCACGCCCCGCCCCGCCATCAACGCCTCGAGCGCGCCGCGCACCGCCGCCGCCGTCACCGCGTCGAGCCCCTCCATCGGCTCGTCGAGGATCAGCCACGGCGTGTCCCTGAGCGCCGCCCGCGCGATCGCCAGCCGCCGCGCTTCGCCGCCGGAAATCGCCGCGCCGCCTTCGCCCACCAGCGTATCCAGCCTCTCCGGCAACCGCCGCACGAAGTCCGCCAGCCGCGCCACCTCCAGCGCCCGCCACAGCGCCGCGTCATCCGCCTCGGGCCTGGCCACCAGCAGGTTGTCGCGAACCGTCCCGTGGAACAAAAACGTGCGCTGCGACACCACCGTGAACAGGCTGCGCGCGTCATCGCCGCGGATATCGCGCAGCTCCACGCCCCCCAGCCGCGCCGACCCCTCCTCGTACTCCGCGAACCGCAGCAGCAGGTTCGCGACCGAACTCTTCCCCGCGCCGCTGCGCCCCAGCAGCACCAGCCGCCCGCCCTCCGGCACGCGCAGGTCCAACCCGTCCAGCGCCCACGCCCGCCGCTGCGCCGCGCCATAGCGCAGCCGCACGCCGGAAAGCTCGATGTCGAGCCGCCCCGGCCGCGCCGGGCTCGCCTCAGGCTCGCGCACCGGCACCGCCCGGTCCGCGATCTCGAACACCCGCCGCGCCGAAGCCCCTATCTGCGCCAGCAGCGGCAACGCCTGCCCCAGCGGTGCCGTCGCCTCGAACGCCCCCATCGCCCCCAGCACCAGCAGCGCCAGGTCCGGCCCCGGCATCCGCCCCGCGCGCACCAGCGGAACCCCGATCGCCAGCATCGCCAGCATCGCCGCGTTCGCCAGCAGCGCCGAGCCCGAAGCCGCCAGCCCGTCGATATTCCGCATCCGTCCCTGCCGCCGCAGCAGCGCCGCGTCGGCCGCCTCGATCCGCGCCGCCATTGCCCCCGCCGCGTTGCAGGTCAGCAAATCCGCCATCCCCTGCACCGCGTCGATAACGTCCGCGCGCATCCCCGCCTCGATCGAAACGATCTCCCGCCCCGCCGCCGCCCCCGCGCGCAGCGCCGCGGCCGGCACCACGACGCCCGCCGCCGCCAGCAGCAACAGCAGCGCGACGCCCGCCGCCGGCGCCACCAGTGCGAACACCATCGCCATCGCGACGGAAGCCGCAGCCGCCACCGCCATCGGCGCCAGCACCCGCGGGTAGAAATCCGCCAGCCGCTCCACATCCGCAACGAGCTTCCCGAGCACGTCCCCGCCGCGCTCCGCGAGCCCGAGCGGCGCCAGCGGCACCAGGCGCGCGAACAGCCACACCCGAATTCCCGCGATCACGCGGAACGTCGCCTCGTGATCGACCAGCCGCGCCGCGTACCGCCCGAGCACGCGCGCCGTCGCGAAGAACCGCACCCCCGCCGCCGGCGTGAACAGATTGAACGCGTTCTGCGCCGCATACCCCGCGAGCCCCACCGCGGCCGCACTCGCCAGGAACCACCCCGCCAGCGCCAGCAACCCGAAATTCGCCAGCAC
>JAJZUI010000257.1 GCA_021847175.1 Pseudomonadota bacterium | reverse complement strand
AAAGCTGCCGATGAGGCAGGCGGTGGCGAGGAACAGGGTACGTCTGGCCAGAATTTGAGACATGTGCGGATTCCTCCTCACGTTGTGTCGCCGAAACCGGCCCGGCTCGGAGCCGATTCGCTGCCGGGTCCCACACTTGGCTGACGCCACGCTGACGTCATCGGCACACGCAGTGGTTGTGGCGACGGGCCGCGCTAGCACCCGAGGGTCGGCACCAGCGCAGCCGTCCGTGGTGCATCGACGCCTTGGAGATCGAGGCGCCGGCGGGAGAAGCCGAGGCCCTCGATGAACCCGTACTGGGGCGTTGCGATGCGAGCGACGGGTTTTGGTTGCAGCAGCCAGGAGTCGACGAACGCGGGCAGGCTCGCCGGCGTCACCTCGCGCCAGCCTTCGCCGGTCGGGACGTACCAATAGTCATAGGCGCGCAGGGCCCCCACGACGTCGAGCATCCGGCGCAGGCGCAGCAGCGTGGTGGCGATGGCGGGGCCTTCCGCCACCAGGTTGAACGGATGGAACGAGACCTGCAGGAACGGGAGGCCGCGGCGGAGGAGGTCGGCTATGGCGGGGATGACCTCGTATTCGGCGCCCTCGATGTCGATCTTGAGCAGCGTGGCCGCGTCGAGCCCGGCCTCGACGAGGGCCGGCGCCGCCTCGAGGACCGAAACCGTGGCCTCCGGCGCGCCGCGCAGCAGCCTCTGCCGCTCGACCACCGGGAAGAGGCTGGCGCCGGAATCCGCGAAGGCCTTGCGGTAGAGCGTGTGCTCGCCCGCCTCCGCCGCCAGCGCGGCGGGGACGATCGTGGTGCGCCGGGCCGATTCCGGGTTGAGCGCCAGGTTCGCCTGGAGGAAGGCCTGGTGCGAGGGGCTCGGCTCGTACACCGTGACCTCCTCCACCCGGTCGGCGGCGTAGAGGCTGAGCATGCCGAGATAGCCGCCGACATCGATCAGGCGGCGGCAGAAGGGAAGCGCCGCATCGAAAAACTGCAGCGTCGCGTCCTCGAAGCCGCTGGTGAACTCGGCCGCCGCGTGCGCGACGACCGGGTGGTCCAGGACGCGCCATTGCCGCGCCCGGCAGCGCAGCAGCCGCGACGGCGGGGCAGATGGCTGGGTTGTTCCGGCGAGGTGGCCGTCCATCGTGCGCGCTCCGCTGCGGTCTCGAAAAGGCATGAGCTGTCCGAGCCTGCGCGCGACAGGCTTAAGGAGCGGTTTGCGCCGGCGCGCGGGTGAAGCGGTCGATGCGGAACGGGGCGATCGGCAGGTTGCTGCGTCCGGTGCTCACCAGTTCCGCGATGATGCTTCCGACGGCGAGGCCGAGCTGGAACCGATGGCCGGCGAAGGCGTGGAAGACGCGCTCCTCGGTCGAACTCGGGTCGATTACCAGATCCGTGCGGTTCTTGTCGTGCTCCGGCCTGCCCTTGTGGCCGCCGCGGATGACGATGACGTCCGCCGTGGCGGCGCCTTGCGGCATGTCAGCCGCGCACCACGGCCTGCACCGCCGCCTCGCTCTTGGGCAGGCTCGCGAGTTCCGCGAGCGTGATCGGCTTGATGGGGGGCCGCAGGCGGAAATAACCGACATCGGCCGGGGAGACGCCGCGGGCGCTGGCGATCAGTTCCGTGATGGTGAGGCCGCAGAGCCTGCCCTGGCACGGGCCCATGCCGCAGCGCAGGAGGGATTTCATCTGGTTGGGGCCGGTGCTGCCGAGCTTCACCGCTTCCACGATCTGCTGCGCGGTGATCTCCTCGCAGCGGCAGGCGAGTGTGTCGCCTTGCGGGACGCGGTGCTCCGCGCGCGGGCGGTACATGAGGTCGATGAAGCGGCGGCCCTTGTCGAAGCGGGTGATGGCGCGGCGCGGCGCCACCGCCTCCGCGTCGCGGCGGTAGGCGTCGATGCGGCCGAGGCGGTGCGCGGCCTCCAGCGCCGCGAGGCGGCCGCGCTCGGCGGCGATGCGGGCGCCCGCGATGCCCGCGCCGTCGCCTGCGATGGCGACGCGCTCGATGCTGCTGGTGCCCCAGGCATCGATGACGGGGACGAAACAAAGCTGGTCCTCGTGCCATTCCTGGCGGCAGCCGATGGCGTTGGCGAGGTTGAGGTTGGGCACGACGCCCTGGTGCAGCAGCACGAGATCGGCGCCGATGCGGCGCTCGGGCGCGGTGCCCGACTGGTAGACAACCTCCCGCACGCGGTTCTCGCCGAGGAGGCGCAGCGAGCGGACATCGCCGATCACGGGGACACGGGCCTTCACCTCGCGCAGCAGCGCGATGCCGGCACCGAGATAGTCCGAGCCGAGGAAGTTGGGCAGGTAGGGCAGTGCCGCGCGGCGGTTGGCGGGCGGCGTGGTGTCCAGCACCGTGACGATGCGCCCGCCCGCGCGCAGGTACTGCGCCGCGAGCAGCCACAGCAGCGGGCCGGTACCGGCGAGGACCACCCTGCCCTCCGCCACCATGCCCGAGGCCTTGAGGAGGATCTGCGCGGCGCCGGCAGTCATCACGCCGGGGAGCGTCCAGCCGGGGATGGGAAACGGACGCTCCTGCGCGCCGGTGGCGAGGATGATCCGCTCGGCCTCGATGAGGCGCGCGGCGCCGCCCACGGAGAAGCCGATCTCTCCCTCGCGCGTGACGCTCCAGACCGTGGTGCCGGGGACGTGGCGCGCGCCACTCGAGCGGAAGGCGGTGACCAGCTCCGCGCCGTGCCAGTAGTCCATGCCGAGGATGGAACGTTTCGTGACCGGTGTTTCGGTAATGGCGCGATAGATCTGTCCGCCGGGAGCGGGTTGCTCGTCGAGCAGAACGGTGTCGACCCCAAGCTTCGCGGCGGTGGTGGCAGCGGCGAGGCCGGCGGGGCCGGCGCCGATCACCACGAGCTGGCAGGAGGGGTTCAGTGCAGCGGTTTTGCTCATGCGCGCAGCTCCCGCCTGCCGTCCTGCGTCGCGACGCGCATGCCGGGGGCGACGCGCACCATGCAGGCCTGGCGGTTGGCGGCGCCGTCGATCTCGACCAGGCAGTCGAAGCAGACGCCCATCATGCAATACGGCCCGCGCGGCGCGTCGGAGACCGAGGAGCTTCGGCATCGCGCGTGGCCGGCGGCGAGCAGGGCCGCGGCGACGCTGTCGCCCTCGCGCGCCTCCACGGGCATGCCGTCAATGGTGATGGACACCGGCGCGACAGCCGGTTCAGGCAGTCGGCGGAACATCGAACCTCCGTGCGGTGAACGCGCGCATCTGGGCGGGAAGCGAGCCGCCGGCGAGCATCGGCGCGAGCGCCAGCGCGTGGCTTGCGGCGAGCGTCACGCCGCTGTGGCAGGTGGCGAGGAAGGCACCGGGCGCCGTTTGGGACTCGTCGTAGATCGGGAAGCCGTCCGGCGTCATGACGCGCAACGCCGCCCAGCTGCGTACCACGTTGGCCTGGGCGAGACGGGGGAACATGCGCACGGCGCGGTCCGCGATCACCGCGGTTACCTCGCTGCCGACGCTGTCGTCGAGGCCCGCTTCCTCCTGCGAATCGCCGAGCAGCACGGTGCCGTCATCGGTCTGGCGGATGGTGGCGACAGGATAGGGCAGGAACGGGCGCAGGCGCTCCGTCACCACGATCTGGCCGCGCTGCGGGCGCACCGGGGCAGCCAGGCCGACCATCGGGGCGAGGCGCGCGTTGCCGATGCCGGAGGCGAGCACGAGTTTGCCCGCGTGAAGCTCGCCCTTCTGGTGCCGCAGGCGGAATCCGCCGGCCTGCGGATCGATATGCTCGACGCGGTGTTCCGGCAGGTAGCGCGCGCCGCGGCGCTGCATGCCGGTGTGCAGCGCGCGCAGCAGGCGCAGCGAGTTGCAGTGCCCGTCGAGCGGGCAGTAGCTGCCGCCGGCGACCTCGGGCCCGATCGCGGGGAGCATGCGCGCGACGGCGTCATGGTCCAGCATCTCATAGGGATAGACGACCATGTCCGGCTGGCTGTGCAGGCGGCGCTGCATCGCGGCGCGCGCGGCGACCTCGGCCTCCGAGAGCGCGAGCTGGAAGCCGCCGCGGCGCTCGTAGGCGACGTCGATACCCGTCTCCTCGCGCAGTTCGGCGGCAAGGCCCGTCCAGAGATCGGTGGAGTGCTTGGTCCAGGCCGCGTAGGCCGGCATGCCGAGACCTTTGCTCTGCAGCCAGACCAGCGCGAAATTGCCGCGTGAGGGGCGGATGGCGACGTCACCCTCGTCGAGCACGGCGACGCGCTGGCCCTGCCGCGCGAGACCCCAGGCGATCGCCGTGCCGACGAGGCCGCCGCCGACCACCGCGACGTCGAACAGCGGTGGCGAGGTTTCTGGTGCCGGCATTGACGCTGTCCCGGAGCTGCCCACGAGCCGAACCGCCGGCGGGACCGAGCGACGCCGGCGCATGCGTCATGATGACCATGGCGCGGCGCATGACAAGCCCGGGCGCGCGCGGCGCGGGCGCCGCGATGCCAAGGCGGCGTGCGCAGCCGTGCCCGCAACCGTGGCAGACAATGCTTTTTCGTAACGTTACCCGCCGCCGGAAGGGTGGGTCAGAGCGCCGCCCTGATCCGGCGGATCATGCGCTTGATGAAGCTCGCGCGTGGATCGTCGACGAGG
>JAJZUI010000030.1 GCA_021847175.1 Pseudomonadota bacterium | reverse complement strand
GGCGTGAGGCGCATGATGGCCAGGCTCGTGACACTCTTTCCCGAACCGGACTCGCCCACCAGCGCCACGGTCTCGCCTGGCCGGACGGCAAACGTGACACCGTTCAGGGCGGAGACCACGCCGGCGTCGCTGCGGAAGCGTACGCTGAGATCGTCCACCTGGAGCAATGCCTCCGCGCCCATCGGCGCTGCCGCGCTCATGTGATGTCGAGCCGGGGATCGAGCGCGTCGCGCAACCCGTCGCCCACGAAGTTGAAGCCGGTGACGGCCAGGATAATGAACAGCCCCGGCAGCAGGGCAAGCCAGGGGGCGGTAACGAGATATTCCTGGGCGTTGTTGAGCATATTGCCCCAACTCGGCGTCGGCGGCTGAATGCCGTAGCCGAGGAAGCTGACATAGGCCTCCAGCAGAATCGCGCGGGCGACATTGAGCGTCGAGGCAACGACGATTGGCGCGATCGCGTTCGGCAGCAGCTCGCGGAACATGATGTGCGCATCCGAGGCGCCGAGAACCCTTGCCGCGAGCGCGAAGTCACGCTCCCGCAACGAACGGATCTGCGCCTCGACCACGCGTGCCACTTCCATCCACGCGGTCGCCGCGATGACGAGGGTGATGCTGAACAGGCTTGGCTGCACGAACGCGGCCAGCGCGAGCAGCAGGAAGATGGACGGGAAGCACAGAACCGCGTCGACGAAGCGCATCAGCGCGCTGCCGATCGCGCCGCCGAAATAGCCCGCCACCGTGCCGACCAGCGTGCCGACGACGGTGCTGATCGCCATCGCCGCGAAGCCGACGGTGAGCGACACCTGCCCGGCGCTCATGAGGCGGGCGAAGAGGTCGCGCCCCAGCGCGTCCGTGCCGAGGATGTGCGCGCCCATGAACGGCTCGGCGAAGCGGTGGCGGATGTCGATATGCAGGTCGTTATAGATCCACAGATACGGGCCGATCGCGCAAAGCAGCACCAGGACGATGATGGCGCCAAGCCCGAACAGCGCCAACCGGTGGCGCACGAAGCGCGCCAGGGCGCGGTTGCGCGCCCGGCGGGCCGGGGCGCTCGGTGCGCTGGTTTCGATCGCGGCGCTCATTCCGTCCCCCTTCAGTCCAGCCTGATACGCGGGTCGGCAGCCGCATAGAGCAGGTCGGCGATGAGGTTGCCGAGCAGAACGAGGATCGCGGAGAACATCAGGATCCCCATCACCACCGGGTAATCCCTGTAGCCGATCGAATCGAGGAACAGGCGGCCCATTCCCGGCCAGGTGAACACCGTCTCGGTGACCAGCGCGCCCGAGAGCAGTGTCGGCAGTTGCAGGCCGGCTATGGTGATCATTGGCAGCAGGGCATTGCGGATCGTGTGGCGGAAGAGGATGGTCCGCTCCGGCACCCCCTTGGCGCGCGCCGTGCGAATGTAGTCCTGGTTCACCACCTCGAGCATGGAGGCGCGCAGATAGCGGCTCCAGATGGCGATCGTAACGAGCGCGAGCACGACCGAAGGCGCGATCAGGTGCACCGCGTAGTCCAGGAACGAGCCATTGCCCACAGTGTAGAGATTACCCGCCGGCAGCCACGCGAGCTTCACGGAAAAGATGTAGATGACAACGAGCCCGAACCAGAAGGTCGGTATCGAGAGCGCGATCATGGCGCCGACGGTGGCCAGGTAGTCGAACACCGAATAGCGACGGATCGCACCCAGAACGCCAACCCAAGTTCCGAGAACGACAGCGATGATGGTCGAACTCACCATCAACTCCAGTGTCGGCCCGATATGCGCGGCGATGACGTCGAGCACGGGTTGGCTGTCGCGGTACGAGCGGCCCCAGTTGCCCACCAGCATGCGCCGGAACCATTCCCAGTATTGCACAGGCAGCGGGCGATCCAGCCCCATCTGATGAGCGATCAGCTTGAGCTGGGCGGGCGTCATGCCCGGTATCAGCGTGAACTCGGCTAACGGCCCGCCCGGCGCCAGATGCAGCACCGCAAAGCCGATGATGGAGACCAGCCATAGCAGCACCAACGACTGCATCAGCCGGCGGAGCAGGAAGCGGGTCACCGCCTCCCGCCCGCCCGGCCGGGGCCGCGCGTCAGGCCGCCCAGTACCACGTATTCACGTTCCAGGTGTTCGTAGACACGTAAACACTTGGCTTGTACCCGATCAGATTTTTCTTGGTGCCCTCGATGGTCGCATATTGAAAGATGGGAAGCTGGGGGAGGTCGTGGCGAATGATCTCCGCGGCCTTCCAATAGTCCGCCTTTCGTTTTGCGCGGTCGAATGTCTCCGCGCCGTCCGTCAGCAGCTTGTCCACGTCGTGGTTGACATACTCCATCGTGTTCTGCCCCGCGCCGCCCTTGGCTGGGATTGCCGAGCTTAGGAAGTATTGTGACACGTCGGGGTCCGGGCCGGTCATGAAGTCTTCACCGACCATGACGCTATCGTAGTGAGACATGTTGAAATAATCACCCCAGATGACGGCAGGCGGCATGTTCTTAATCTTCATCTCGACGCCGATATCCTGCCAGTTTTGCTGCAGAAGCTGCTGCGCCTGCTCTCGAACATGGTTGCCTGCCGTAGTCGAGTTCTGGAAGCTCAGCCGCACACCGTTCTTTTCGCGGATGCCCCCGCTTCCCGGCTTCCAGCCCGCAGCGTCGAGGATCGATTTGGCCTTGGCCGGGTCATAGACATGCGGCGCGACATGCGGGTTGTAGGCCCAGGACTGGGTCGGCAGATAGGTCGAGGTCAGCTTCGGGAGACCATAATAGATCTGCTCGACGATCGTCTTGTTGTCCATGCCGTAGTACAGGGCTTCCCGAACGGCGCGTTCCTTGAACTGGGGCTTCGAGAGATTCATCGTGATGCTCTCGATGAACGGCGCCGGCCCGACCACCACCACCCGGTCCTTCAGCTTCTTGGCCTGATTGTAATGGTCCGCCGTGATGCCCTGCAGGCCGATGTAGTCGATCGATCCCGTTTGGAACTGTGTAAACATCACCGTGAGATCGGGGATGTACTTGAAGATAATCTCCTCGAGATACGGCCCGGTGCCGAAGTAATGGGGGTTGGCCGCAAGGGTGATGTGGTCGCCCGGAACCCGCTGCTTCCACATGAACGCCCCCGTGCCGACCGGCGCCTGGTTGAACGGCGAGGTGTTCGGATCGGCCGCCTTGCCGAGGATGTGCGCCGGCACCATGAACGTCCAGCACAGGATCGAGACCATCGGCGCGTAGGGCTTCGACATCTTCCAGGTCAGTTCCGTGGGGCTCACCACGGTGATGTCGCGCATGAGCTCATAGCCGTTGCGCGACCACGCCCGGAACTTCGGATTGTTAAGCAAGTCGAACGAGAATTTGACGTCGTCGGCCGTGAACGGCTGGCCGTCATGCCACTTCACGCCCGGGCGCAGCTTCACGCGCCACGACAGCCCGTCCTTCGAGATTCCGCCATTGGTGATCGTGGGCACCTCGGCGGCGAGTTCGGGCACCAGGTCGCCCTTCTCGTTGGCGAGCCACAGCGGGCTGAACAAATTCCAGTGCACACCCTGGTCGACCTCGATGTGCGGCATCAGCGGGTTGAAAACTGTCGGTTCCTGCGAGAAGCCGATCACCACATGCCCGGTCGGCCGCTTGGGCGGAGCCGATGCGGCACGCGCCGCCCCCGGCAGTAACAGGCCGGAGGCGCCGACGGCGGCCGTCGCACCGAGCAGCCGACGGCGGGAAAGTCTGCTAATATCCATTGTTGGGGAGAGCCGAAGGTCGGAACGCGCGTCGTCGGGCATGTGAGCCTCCTGAATTTTTACGCCCGAACTGGGTCGGGCTTGCGGTTGACGTTACGGCCCATCGCATTCCTCGGAATGCACCGAGGCATCATAGACAGTTCGGTGGGAAGGCCAACGATGGCGCAGATGCCCTCGTCTGCATGACAGCCAGCGACACATGCTTGCCTGTATGCGACAGGTCCTGTGCGAGGGAATCCATAATCGGTAACGGGCGCTTAGACCGGGCCTCCAGACCAAAAATTGCGCGAGTTCGTCATACAGCTGATGGTCGGCTATGTGATCTTATCTTAATGGAGGGAACGGGAGTTGCTACAGAGAGGTTCCCTCTGGGGGAGAACGCGCGTGCAACGAAACGAGGTCTTCCATCGCGATTTCAAGCCTGCGCCTTATTGGTGGGAAGCCTTTCAGCCCATTGCCGGCGATCTGAACGATGTCCCTGTCCGAACCCGTGTCGCGATTGTCGGCGGTGGGTACGCGGGGCTTTCCACAGCGCTGGAGCTGGCTGCTAACGGTCTTGACAGCGTGGTTCTCGAGGCTGCGGAACTTGGATTTGGCGCTAGCACGCGCAATGGCGGCGCGGTCAGCGGCGGCGTCAACATCGGCAAGAGCTTTTCCGGGAAGAGCCTCGACCCGCGATCGGATCGCGCCCGCGTGTTGCTCTCCGATGGCGCGGATGCATTCAGTCTGATCGAGCGCCTGATCAACAGAGAAGGCATCCAATGCCATTGGAAAAAGACCGGGCGCTTTGTCGGCGCGTGGACGCCGGCGCACTATGCCTCGCAAGCACGCCGGGTTGACCTCCTGAACGATGCTGCGCAGTCGCAGGCCTATATGGTTCCGCGCGAACGCCAGCGCGAGGAGATGGCCAGCGATTACTACTATGGCGGTATGGTGATTGAACGCGCTGCCAATCTCCACCCCGCCTTGTACTACAAGGGGCTGCTGAATGCGTGTCGCGCGCGCGACGTCCCGGTTTGCGCGCGCGCGCCAGTGACCGGAATCCGCGAACGGGATGGCGGATGGGAGGTGGAAACGTCACGTGGCTCGCTGCAGGCGAGAGAGGTCGTGATCGCGACGAACGGGTATACCGGCGACATCACACCGGATCTAAAGCGACGCGTCGTTCCGATCGCCAGCCATATCATCGCGACCGAAGAGCTTTCGCCCGATCTCGCGGCAACGTTGATACCCAAGCACCGTACCCTGGCCGATACCCGCCGCGTCCTCTGCTATTACCGCATGTCGCCCGACGGCAGACGGATGATCTTCGGTGGACGCGCACGCTTCACACCAGCAACGCCGGCGCAGATTGCCCCGATCCTGCACCGGTTCATGACCGATCGGTTTCCGCAGTTGCGTGGCGTGAAAGTAACTCATTGCTGGACCGGCAACGTGGCCTTTACGCTGGATGCGCTCCCGCACATGGGGCGACAGGCGAACGGCATGCATTACCTGCTGGGGTGCAACGGGAGCGGCGTCGCGATGATGACCTATCTCGGCTGGCAAACGGCCCGCAAGCTCGCGGGGAAGAGCAACCAGCCCAGCGCCTTTGACGCCGGCGAATTCCCCGACCATCCGTTGTATTCCGGCAAGCCGTGGTTCCTTCCCGCGATCGGCGGCTGGTACCGGATGCGCGATGCGCTGGACCGCGGGTTGGCCGCGTTCCAGCGCTGATCAGGCTCATCGGGGCCGAGCCGGGCGTCCTTTGCGCCCCATCGCGGCGCCTGACATCCTTTTTTGCGTAGGCCGCTGCTGCGGGGCAGGCTGGAGGAGATCGATCGCCCCTTGCAGCTCGGCGACGATGTGGGCAACGCGCTGCTCGGTCAGGAACGACACGGGAGCAGAGACCGAGATCGCCGTCGAGGCTTGGCCATTGCGGTCGCGGATCGGCAGAGCAATGCCGCCACATTCTGGCACGAACTGCGCACGGTCCAGGGCGTAGCCGCGCGCCAACGTCTCGGCGACGAAGTTGCGCACATGCCGCTCCGGGTAACCACGCGCGACAAAGGCAGGCGCGTTGCTCGCGAGGATCAGTTCGCGCGTCGGCACGTCGAGCGTGATCAGGATCGCCGCAGCCGCCGGTCCCAGCCCCAGCGGCAGCCGGTCGCCGATGCCGCTGGTGAGCGCCTGCAAGGGCGCCGAGCCCACATGCATGTCCAGCACCACCATGTCGAACCCGGCGCGCTCGAGCAGATAAACGGTGCATCCGTGACGTGAGGCGGTCTCGACCAGCAATGGCCGCCAGCGGGTCAGGCGATCGCGCACCGCGTCGTCGAGCTGCGCCAGCGCGAAGATCGCTGGTCCGAGGCGATAGCGTCCATGCCCCAGCTTTTCGACAAAGCCGTATCTGGCGAGCGCCGTCAGCGTGCGGTGCGTGCCCGACTTGGCCTCTTCCAGCGCGCGCGCCAGATCGGCCAGGCTCAGCCCTTCTAAGCCGGCGCGCCCGATGACCAGCAGGGCGCGCGCGGCTCGTTCGGCGTTCGAGGACGAGGAGAGTTTGGCTTTCAGCATTAATTCCAAATATCAGAATTATCGGCCCGTTTGAATCCAATTATAGAAATATCCTTGACCGGCTGGAAAGCGGGGGCGAGAGTTTCCGCGAGGCCACCCGGCCATGCCGCCGTCGCAAGGTGTTCCATCCTCCCTCGGACCCGTTGCGAGGCGCGCGCTGGCCGGGTGGCGCCCACGGAGACGAAGGCCGGCGGGATTGACGCCGGCAGCGAAGGGAGAAGGCATGACGTGGCGCATCGGCGTTGATTCTGGCGGAACGTTCACGGATGTATGTCTGTTCGACGACGCCAGCGGGCGCGTCGAGGTCTGGAAGGTTTCGTCGACGCCGGACGATCCGTCGCGCGGCATCGCCCAGGGTGTCGAGGAGGGTGTCGGCGGCATTGGCGCCGCCGTGACCGAACTCGGTTATTTCGGACATGGCACGACTGTCGGGACCAACGCGCTGATCCAGCATCGCGGCGCACGCACCGGCCTGATCACCACCGAGGGATTCCGCGACCTGTTGGAGATCGGACGCCAGAAGCGCCCGGATCTCTATGATCTGCAGGCTGACAAACCCGAGGTGCTGGTGGCGCGCGACCTGCGCCTTGAAGTGCCGGAACGGGTGCTGTTTGACGGACGGATCGAGACCGCGCTCGACGAGCAAGCGGTGCGCGAGGCGGCGCGCGCCCTGCGCCAGGCGGGCGTGCAAGCGGTCGCGATCTCGTTCCTTTACGGGTTCGTGCGGCCGGAACACGAGGCGGCTGTGCTGCGCATTGTGGCCGAAGAGTTCCCCGAGGCCTTTGCCTGTGCGAGCCACGGTGTGGCGCCGGAGTTCCGCGAATATGAGCGTCTCTCGACGGTGGTGGTGAATGCCTATCTCGGTCCGGTGATGCAGGGCTATATCCAGCGCCTCGGCGAGCGGCTGACGGCCCTTGGCCTCGCCGTGCCGCCGCATCTCACCCAGTCCAATGGCGGCGTCATCGGTTTCGAGCAGGCGGGGCGGATGCCGGTGCGCACCGTGCTCTCCGGCCCTTCGACGGGCGTGATTGCGGCGCAG
The DNA here is from genome assembly GCA_021847175.1 of Pseudomonadota bacterium. Classification (GTDB taxonomy): domain Bacteria; phylum Pseudomonadota; class Alphaproteobacteria; order Acetobacterales; family Acetobacteraceae; genus JAJXXT01. The sequence continues at coordinate 16,875 of JAJZUI010000030.1, read as the reverse complement.
GAAGTCGGTCGCATGGCCGGCATCGGTAACCTCATCACGTTCGACATGGGCGGCACCAGCACGGATGTAGCGCTCCTGCAGGACGGTGTTTGTCGGCTGGCGAGCGAGGCGGTGGTGCACGGCTACCCGATCAAGGCGCCGATGCTCGACATCCATACCGTGGGCGCCGGCGGCGGCTCGATCGCGTATGTGGACAGCGGCGGCTTGCTCAAGGTCGGGCCGCGCAGCGCCGGCGCCTATCCCGGGCCCGTCTGCTACGGCAACGGCAACGAGGACCCAACCGTAACGGACGCAAACGTCGTTCTGCAGACGCTGAACCCGACGCATTTGCTCGGCGGGCGCATGGCGGTTGACCAGACGCTGGCCAAGCGGGCGATCCAACGCGTCGCAGACCGGCTCGGGATGGAACTGATGGCAACGGCACAGGGAATTCTCTCCGTCGTCACCGCCAACATGGCCCGCGCGATCCGCGTTATCTCGGTCCAACGCGGGCACGATCCACGCGATTACACGCTTGCTGCCTTCGGCGGCGCCGGGCCGCTGCACGCCGTGAGGCTGGCGCGCGAACTCGATATCGGGCGCATCCTGGTACCCCGCTATCCAGGCATTCTCTGTGCCATGGGTCTGCTGCTCACGGACCTGCGCGCGGATTTCGCCACGACGCGGCTGACCGCGCTCGGGCACGCGGCACTCGACGAGATGAGCGGCGCCTTCGCGGAGCTGACACGCCAGGCCGAGGAATGGTTCGCCGCCGAGCACATCGCGCCCGCGGCACAGCGCATCACGCGTACCGTGGACATGCGCTACGCCGGGCAGAATTACGAGATCGCGGTACCGGTGCCGGACGGGCCGGTCGTGCCCAAGACGATCGATTCGATAGCCGAGGGGTTTGCTCGTGCACATGAGCGGCTCTATGGTTTTGTCGCCGAGGGTGAGCCGGTGCAGCTCGTTACCTTCCGCACCGAGGCGGCCGGATTGGTACGCAAGGCCGAGTTCGGCAAGCTGCCGGAGCGGGGCCATGACGCCTCCGCTGCGATCATGGGAAGCCGGCAGGTGTGGCTGGCCGAGGAAGCGGGGTTCATGACCTGCCCGGTCTATGACCGCACCAAACTCGAGGCCGGGAACCGCATCCCGGGGCCGGCGGTCGTCGAACAGATGGATGCGACGACCGTGGTGCTGCCCGGCATGATGGCGCGCGTCGATGCCTATGCCAACCTGATCCTGGAGGCCGCGTGAACCAGCTCCTGCCCGTCGCGACCGGCGCCAGCATTGATCCGATCACCGTGGAGGTGATCGGCAGCGCACTGTCCTCCATCAGCGAGGAAATGGGAGAGACACTGGTGCGTGCCAGTTACTCGACCAACATCAAGGAGCGGCGCGACTGCTCGACGGCACTGTTCAACGCGCGGGGCGACACACTGTGCCAGGCCGAGCACATTCCGATGCATCTCGGCAGCTTCATCGGCATCCTGCCGCATATCCTCAAGCGCCATCCCGTAACCGAGATGCGACCGGGTGACGTGTTCATCGGCAACGACGCCTATGAGGGTGGCGGCACGCACCTGCCAGATTTCGTACTAGCAGAGCCTATCTTCGTTGACGGCGAGATCGTCGCCTGGGCGGTCAACACCGCGCACCACGCCGACTTCGCCGATCGCGGCCATGCGCACATCTACCAGGAGGGGCTGCGAATCCCACCGATCCGGCTCTACCGCGCAGGGGTACTGCAGCACGATGTGCAAGAATTAATCCTGCTCAACTGTCAGGTGCCGCGCGAGCGGCTTTCGGACCTGCGCGCGCAGATGGCGGCGAACCGACTGGGCGTCCAGCGGATGACGGTATTGTGCGCCAAATACGGACGCGACACCGTGCTCGCCGCTGGCGATGCATTGCTCGACTACGCGGAGCGCAAGATGCGCGCCGGCATTACCCTGATACCAGACGGCACCTATCGCTTCGCCGATCTATTCGACAATCCTGAAACCGACGAGGAACTCCCGGTTTCCTGTGCGATCACGGTCGCGGGCGACACGATGCATCTAGCGTTCGACGCGCCGGATCAGGTGCGTGCCGGGCTCAACATGGTCTATACCGCGCTCCTCTCCACTGTCTATTACGCAGTAAAAACGGTAGTCGACCCTACGGTATTGCCCAACGCGGGGTTAGCGCGCCCGCTGACAGTGACCGCGCGCGAGGGCAGCATTCTCAACTGCACGCATCCAGCCGCCGTCAACGGGCGCATCGCCGCCTGCCAGCGCGTGGTCGACCTCATTCACGGGGCGCTAGCGCTGGTGGTACCGGAGCGGGTGACCGCAGCGAGCAATGGCGCGGTTGCTTCCGCGACCTTTGTCGGCGAACGGCCGGACGACGGTTCGATCTGGGTATATCTCGAGACCATCGGCGGCGGCTCTGGCGCGCGGGCGACGAAGGACGGGCTCGACGGCGTGCATGTGCACATGACCAACACCTCAAACCTGCCAGCTGAGGCGCTGGAACTCGAATATCCGCTTACGTTGCTACGCTATGAACTGGTGGACGGTTCAGGCGGCGCCGGGACTCATCGCGGCGGTATGGGGCTCCGGCGAGTGTATCGTGCCGAGGCGCCGTGCAGGGTGCGCGTCGACAGTTCGCGGTTGCTTTCGGCGCCATGGGGGCTAGCTGGCGGGCTTGCCGGCGGCAGGAGCGAGTTCGTCTATGGCCCAGGGGTCAAGCCCTTCGACCACGGCTCAGGCAAGCTGGATGCTGGCCAGGTGATCGCGATCGTCACCCCGGGCGCCGGCGGCTATGGGCCACCTTCCGGACGCGACGGCGAGGCCGTCCGCCGCGACATTGCCGAAAAGCGAATTGACCGCGAGATCGCTGCGCAGGTCTATAGTTTTGCCGGGCCGTAAGAGCTGCCAACCAAAACGCCGGCGCGAAATGCCGGCGCCAACAAAGGGACAGGAGGGAGACATGTTTTCGTTGTCGCGTCGCGAGTGGTTGATCGGGGCCGCCGTCCTGCCGACGCTCGCGCAGACGGCGCGGGCTGCCGCGCCAGACACGCTACGCTTCGGGCTTTCCTCCTATCCGCCGAGCCTGCAGCCCTGGGCCAATACCGGCACCGCGGCGCTCACCGTCAAGACGCTGCTGCATCGCGGCCTGCTGATGTTCGACACCAGCGGTCAGGTGGCGGGCGCCCTGGCGACCAAGTGGGCGCGCGACGGCAACACCGGCTGGCACTTTACCCTGGGCGATGCCGTGTTCCACAACGGAGCACCGGTGACGTCCGCGGATGTGAAGTGGAGCCTGGAGCAGATCATGGCGCCGACCTCGACCGCCTATCTGCGCGGCCAGTTCGAGGTCATTGCTTCGATCGAAACGCCGGACGCGAAGACGGTACGGATCGTCACCAAGCAACCGATCGTGACACTGCCGTTGATGCTTGCGACACCCTTCGCGCCGATCATCGCCAGGGACTCTCTCAACGCGGTAGGTGGCATCGGCGCCGGGCCCTACACGCTCACGTCGCACGAGCAGGGCGTCTCGCTCTCGTTCGCGGCGTTTCCAAAATTCTATCAGCCAGGACACCCGAAGCTGAAGCACATCCACATGCCGGTTTATGCTGATGAGAACGCGCGCGTCGCGGCGCTGCAATCGGGCGATGTGGACATGATCGAGTATGTTCCGTGGCAATCGATGACGTCGATCGAGAAGAACCCAAAGCTGCATCTGAGTGCCGTCGACGGGCCATACATGGCGCTCGCTTTCAACGGCGGCACGGGTCCCTTCAAGGACGAGCGACTGCGCCAGGCTGTCGCGCATGCCATCCGCCGGCAGGATATCGTCGCCGCCGCGTTCTATGGCCGCGGCACAGTGCTCGAAGGCCTGCCGATAACCAAGACAAGCCCGTTCTATGACCCGAAATACGCCCATGGCTGGAACTACGATCCGAAGCTCGCGAAGAAGCTGATGGCCGAGGCAGGCGTGCCCAACGGCTTCAACTGCACGCTGCTTTCCACGGCGCAGTACGGCATGCACCTGGCGACCGCACAGGTGGTGCAGCAGCATCTTGGTGAGATCGGGATCAAGGTGAAGCTCGACCTTCCAGACTGGGCGACGCGCGTAGCCATGGGCAATCGCGGCCAGTACGAGTTCTGCGTGCAGGGCCAGACAGCGGACAACAACGACCCCGATGGGCTTTCGGCTTATATCGACGGCACCCTGCCGCCGGATAACTCGCGCAGCTACCACCTGCCAACGCCGGAGATTCACAAGCTGCTGGTCGAGGGGCGCGCCGAGTTCGACCCGGCAAAGCGCCGCGCGATTTACGACGAACTGCAGAGAGTGGCAATCAAGGTGGTGCCGCTCGCATCGTTGTGCTGGCGCGAGCAAGGCTATGCAATGAAGAAGAACGTGCGAGGCTTTACCAACATGCCGGGTGGTCTCAACTTTTATTCAGGCTACTCGCTGGAGAACGTGTACTTCGCATGACAGTGCGCCGCGCAAGCGGCGGCGGGCCCGTTTGCAGGGCGCCCGCGCCGCGGCTCTGACATGCTGTACGTGCTGAAGCGGATCGGGGTTTCCTTGCTCCTCGTCTGGGTGGTGGCGACGATCGTGTTCCTGGCCATCCGGCTGGTGCCAGGGAACCCCGCGGAGATCCTGTTGAGCCAAGGTGGCGTGGCGCCGCCCCCTGGTGCGGTGGCGCAGTTGCGCGCCCAGCTCGGGCTCAACCAGCCGCTCGGCGTGCAATATGTCGAGGATATGCGCCGGCTGCTTATGGGCAATCTCGGCACGTCGATGCAGGACCAGTCGCCGGTGGCGGACGAGATCCTGCGCCGGTTGCCGCGCACGCTGGAGCTGATCGTGGCGGCGGCCATTCTCTCCGTGCTTGTGGGTCTGCCTTCGGGGTTGCTGGCGGCGATATGGCGCGGCGGAATGTTCGACCGCGTCGCCTCGTGGCTCGCCGCAGTCGCGCTGGCGGTACCAGTTTTCGTCGTCGGGACGCTGATGATCGAGATCTTCGCTCTTGGGCTGCACTGGGCGCCGGCGGGTGGCTACGTGTCGTTCGCGCGCCACCCGCTGCGTCACCTGGCGTTGCTGGCGATGCCAGCGACGACCATCGCCGTGGGGCTGGCCGCGATCCTGTTTCGCATGACGCGCGCCTCGGTGCTCGACGTGTCAATGCGCGACTACATCCGCACCGCGCGCGCCAAGGGGGTGGCACCACGGCGCATTCTGGCGCGCCACGTGCTGCGTAATGCCCTGATGCCCATCGTAACCGTGCTGGCGCTCAATCTAGGCTCGCTCCTCGGTGGCACAGTGCTGGTGGAATACGTGTTCAACTGGCCAGGGCTGTCAGGCCTGTTGGTAAGTGCAGTGAACGCGCGCGACTATCCGGAGGTACAGGGCGTGGTGCTCGTGATCTCCGTTCTGTTCGTGGCGCTGAACCTGGCGGTGGATCTGCTCTACGCGGTGCTTGATCCGCGCGTACGGCAAGGCTGATGCGGCGGTTGCGCCTCGGACCCGTGGTGGCGGTGGGCGCGATCGCAACGGTTGCTCTGCTGACGCCGTTCCTGGGGCTCGCGAACCCGCTGCACATGGATATCGCGCACCGGCTGGCGCCGCCATCGCCCGCGCATCCGCTGGGGACGGATGCCTACGGACGCGGCGTGCTGTCGCGACTGCTATGGGGCGCGCGGGTATCGCTAATGGTTGCGTCCTCCTCCTCGCTGCTGGCGTGCGTATTCGGTACGGCACTAGGCCTGGCTGGCGGGTTCCTCCGTGGCCCGGTGGAGTTTCTTGCCCTGCGCGGCATGGACGTGGTGCTGTGCTTTCCCCCGCTGCTGCTGGCGCTGCTGGTCGTGACGCTGTTGGGCCCGGGAGCGGGGACGCTGATCCCGGTGCTGGTGGTGCTGTACCTGCCGGGCTTCGTGCGTGTCGTCTATGCCGGCGTGATTTCGGTGCGCACGCAGGATTATGTCGAAGCGATGCGCTCGCTCGGCGCGGGTCGCATGCGTATCATGCTGCGCACCATCCTGCCCAATGTAGGCGGACCGGTGCTGGTGCAGTTGAGCCTGGCCGCCGCTTCAGCGGTGGTGCTGGAGTCGGGGCTTTCGTTCCTCGGGCTTGGCGTTGTACCGCCCACGCCGTCCTGGGGCCTGATGATTGGTGCGGCGCGCGCGACCATGGCGCAGGCACCGCTGCTGCTGCTCTGGCCCTGTCTGGCGCTGAGCGTGACAATTCTTGCCCTCAATGCTTTGTGCGACGCTCTGCGCGACGCTGTCGATCCGCACGGCATGACACGGCGCGCGCATCGGGCCGGCATACTGGAGCGCCTTGCGCCCGGACTGCTGCCCGCACGGGGCCCGGCGCTACAGGTGGTCGGGCTGACGATCGCGATCGACACACCCGCAGGCACCATCCACCCTGTGCGCGACGTGTCTCTCACTGTGATGCCGCACGAGACGCTGGCGCTGGTCGGTGAGAGTGGTTCCGGAAAATCGCTCACAGGGCTAGCGACGATGGGGCTGTTGCCGTCGATCGCGCGCGTCGAGCGTGGGGCGGTGTGGGTCGAGGGACGTGACGTGCTGCGGCTCGATGAGGCGGTGCTCAGGCGGCTGCGCGGCGAGATGGTGGCCATGATCTTCCAGGATCCGCTGTCCAGCCTCAACCCGGTACAGCGGATTGCCCCTCAGATTGCAGAGGCCATCCAAGCGCACAGCGCGGGCGCTGGAAAGGCAGCGAAGCGGCGGGCAGTGGAACTGCTGCGCCACGTTGGCATTCCCGATCCGGAACGTCGGGCTCATAACTTCCCGCACGAGATGTCCGGTGGCATGCGGCAGCGCGCGATGATCGCGATGGCGATCGCCAACCACCCGCGGCTGCTGATCGCTGACGAGCCGACCACGGCGCTCGACGTTACCATCCAAGCGCAGGTGCTGGAACTGCTGGCCGGGTTGCGACACGAGAGCGGCATGGCGCTGGTATTCATCACCCACTCGCTGCCGGTTGTCGCGGAGATCGCGGATCGGGTATCCGTGATGTACGCTGGCGAGATCGTCGAGCAGGGGCGGGTCACAGAGGTCTTCGCGCGCCCGCTGCATCCCTACACCGCGGCGCTGTTGGCCAGCGTGCCGCGCGAGGATGGCAGCCTGCCGGAGCCGATTCCCGGCACCGTACCGCCGCCAAGCGCGTTGCCGCCGGGCTGCGCGTTTGCCCCGCGCTGCCGGCATGTGGCAGCCGCGTGCAGGACCGGCGTCTTGCCGTTGATGGAGGTCGAACCGGGACGATTGACGCGCTGTTGCCGCTGGAGCGATCTGGCATGACGCCGATCATCACCGCCGAGAATCTCAGCAAACATTTCCCTTCGCGGCACGTGTTGGGTCGTGGCAAGCCGGTGCAGGCCGTGTCCGGGTTCTCACTCGCCGTCAGGCGCGGCGAAGCGGTCGGGCTGGTGGGCGAGAGTGGCTCGGGCAAGAGCACGATCGGCCGGCTGTTGCTTGGACTGCTGCCGCCGAGTGCCGGGCGCGTGGTGCTGGACGGAACGGATATAGGAAAGGCGGATGCGGCGACACTGCGCCGGTTGCGCCGGCGCATGCAACTCGTCTTCCAGGATCCGTATTCCAGCCTCGATCCGCGCCGCACCGTCGGCGCGCAGATCGCCGACGGGCTTGCGATCCATCGCGTTGTGCCGCCTGCCGAGCGGCACGGGCGTGTTGAGGCGCTGCTGACGCAGGTAGGCCTCACGGCGGCGCACGCCGAGCGCTATCCACATGAGTTCAGCGGCGGCCAACGACAGCGTGTCGGGATCGCGCGGGCGCTGGCTACGGAGCCGGATTTCCTGGTGGCCGACGAGCCGGTCTCGGCGCTGGATGTCTCGGTACAGGCGCAGGTGTTGGCGCTGCTCGCCGATCTGCGTCGGCGGCTCGGGCTCGCGATGCTCTTCATCAGCCACGACCTACCGGTGGTGCGCAGCATCTGCGACCGCGCGGTGGTGCTCTATCTCGGGCGGGTGATGGAGGAAGGACCCGCTGCGGACGTGTTCGAGCGGCCGCGCCACCCCTACACGAAGGCGCTGCTGTCCGCCTCCCCGACGCTCGACCCGGCGCGGCGGCGTACACGCATCCTGCTCGCGGGCGATCCGCCGAGCCCCGCCGACCCGCCCTCCGGCTGCGTGTTCCGCACCCGCTGCCCGTGGGCCAAGCCGGCCTGCGCCGACACGATACCGCAACTGTCCAATCTCGGTCCCGGGCATCGCGTGGCATGCCTGCGGGTGGACGAGATCGCGGACATCGACCAGGAGTGAGGAAGGCCCATGGCACAGCCGCTCGAGACGATCGTCACCGACGAGAAGCTGCCGCCGCGCACCGATGTCGTTGTCATCGGCGGTGGCGTCGTGGGGGTGGGTGCCGCGCTTACGCTGGCGCGGCAGGGTGTGTCGGTGCTGCTGTGCGAGAAGGGACGGCTCGCCGGTGAGCAGTCCAGCCGCAACTGGGGCTGGGTGCGCAAGACCAACCGCGACCTGCGCGAGGTGCCGCTGATCATCGAGAGCCTCCGCCTGTGGAACGAGATGACGCGCGAAGGCATCGACACCGGCTATCGCGAATGCGGCATCCTCTACATCGACCAGAACGACGCTGACCGCGAGCGGCACGAGCGCTGGCTCGCGCTGGTCGAACCCTTCCAGATCGGCAGCCGCATCATCGAGGGTGAGGCGCTGGCGGAAAAGCTCCCGGGCGCGACCCGGCGGTTCAAGAGCGCGATCTACACGCCGACCGACGGCCGTGCGGAGCCGCAGAAGGCGGTGACGGCGATGGCCGCGGCGGCGCGGACGGCAGGGGCGGTGATCGTCCAGAACTGCGCGGTGCGTGGGCTCGACCTGCGCGCCGGGCGCGTCGCGGGCGTGGTGACGGAGCATGGTCGCGTCGCCTGCGACAGCGCGATTCTCGCCGGCGGCGCCTGGTCGCGGCTGTTCTGCGGCAGTCTCGGCCTGCGCCTGCCGCAGCTCAAGGTGCGCGCGACGGTGCTGCGTACTGCACCGATCGAGAACGGGCCCGAAACCTCCGCCTGGCTTGGAGACTTCAGCTACCGTAAGCGCCAAGACGGCGGATACACGATCGCCAACGGGCGCGGCAACGTGGTGCCGCTGGTGCCGGACAGCTTCCGGTTCTTCCGCGAGTTCCTGCCCGCAATGCGCGCGGAGCGGCGTGGTATCCGGCTGCGACTGACGGAGCGGTTCTTCAAGGAAGCAATGACCCCGCGGCGATGGGCGCTCGACCGCCCGAGCCCGTTCGAGCGCGACAGGGTGCTCGACCCCGATCCTGTGCTCGGCATCAACCGCGCCGCGGTCACGGCGGCAGCCGCGACCTTCCCGGTGTTCCGCGACCTCAAGGTGGTGCAGGAATGGGGCGGGCTGATCGACGTGACGCCGGACGTGGTGCCGGTTATCAGCGAGGTCGAGACGATGCCGGGGCTGGTCATCGCGACCGGGTTCTCCGGACATGGTTTCGGCATCGGGCCGGCCGCGGGCAGGCTCGCCGCCGAGATCGCGACCGGGCGGCCGACCGTGGTGGATGCGAAGCCGTTCCGCTTCAGCCGCTTCACCGACGGTTCGCCCATCGTGATCGAGCCGGGGATGTGAGTGGCGCCCGCAGCGAGGTGAAAGACGATGATGCCAGCCACGAGGCGGCGATGAGCGAGGCGGCGGACAAGGTGGCGATGATCAGTGGTGCCTCGCGCGGCATCGGCGCGGCGATCGCCGAGGCGCTCGCGCAGGGCGGCTGGCGGCTCAGCCTCGGCGTGCGCCGGCCGGAGGCGATGGCGCCGGATGCAAGCCGGCTGCCCTGCCGTTTCGACGCGCTCGACCCCACGAGCGAGGCGGCGTGGGTGGCGCGCACGGTCGCCCACTACGGGCGCATCGATGCGGTCGTGCACAATGCCGGGATCAGCGTTCCCAAGACCGTGCTCGATGCGGACGATGACGATTTCGACCTGCTGTTCGGGGTGAACGTGAAGTCCCCGCTGCGGCTGACGCGCGCCGCCTGGCCGCATCTGGTGGCGACCCAAGGTAAGGTCGTCACCATCGCTTCGCTTTCGGGCAAGCGAGTGAAATCGGCAGGCTCCAGCTTCTATGCGTTGTCAAAATTCGCCGCCGTGGGGCTCGCGCACGGGCTCCGCCAATGCGGCAAGGAGGCGGGCGTGCGTTCCACCGCGATCTGCCCGGGCTTCGTCGCCACGGACATGGTCGCTGCGCGCGGGTTGAACATGGCCGAGATCACTCAGCCCGGCGACATCGCCCGGATCGTCCGGCTTGTGCTCGAACTGCCCCCGAGCGCCAGCATCGCCGAAATCCCGGTGAGCTGGACAGTCGAGGATAGCTTCTGAGGCGCGCGATGCTGCTCATTGAGGCTCAGGATCCTGTTACACGACCTGAGTTGGCGTGACTCATCCGGAACCGAAGGTGTGCTATGTCCCCTCATCCGTTGCTGCCGCAGGCTCAGAGGCGCCGTCTTTCGCCGTTGTTCCCCCGCTCGCGTGGCGTGCGTCGCGTGGATTGCCGGTGGGTGGTCAGCGGCATCATGGACGTCATCTCTTCACCTCCCCAGATGTTGGAGCCTCCGACAGACCCAGGGCCGTTCACCTGCCAGCAGGCCCGCGACGCAGCGCAGCGCGTGCGCCTCGTCCGGCGGGAGCGCGGCTACCACGGCGTGGGCTTCGGCGGCATGTCGGTGGACGGCATCGGCGCTAACCGCAAGCAGTTCGGGGCGCTGCTGACCTATGTGGACCACCTGCCGGCGCCCCACGCGTCGGAGTACCAGGCCTTCAGCCGCGGCCAGCCCGAATACGGCGCCCCTTTCGCCGACGCGCTGGAGGCGCTGGTGGCGCTGCACCGCGACATCGTGGCCGTCTCGCCGCCGCTGATCGTCGAGAAGCCGCATGTCGAGGGCCTGTTCGGCACGCTCGCTGACGCCATCCGGGCAGAGGTCGCGTAATGCCCGGCCCCACGCCCGACCCCGTCGTTTCGGACGATAAGCTGCCGGAGGCGGCTGATGTCGTCGTTATCGGCGGCGGCATCGCGGGGGTCTGCACGGCGCTGACACTCGCCGAGCGCGGCGTTTCCGTGGCGCTGTGCGAGAAGGGCGAGATCGGCGCCGAACAGTCCAGCCGCAACTTGGGCTGGGTACGCAAGATGGGGCGCGACCCGCGCGAGCTGCCGCTCGCGATCGAGGCGTTGCGGCAGTGGAACGGCATGGACGCGCGCGTCGGCGCCTCCACCGGGTTCCGCGTCGGCGGCATCGCCTATCTATGCGAGGACGAGGCGGCGATCGCGCGGCGCGAGGCATGGCTCGAATACTCGCGCCCCTTCCAGCTCGACACCCGCATCATCAGCTCCGCCGAGGTCGCGAAGCTGATGCCCGGAACCCCGCGCAAATACGCTGGCGCCCTCTACACGGCGAGCGACGGCCAGGCGGAGCCGCAGAAGGCTGCGCCCGCCATCGCCAACGCGGCGCGCCGGGCTGGTGCCTCCGTCTTTACTAACTGCGCGGTGCGCGGCATCGAGACCACGGCCGGGCGCGTCGCGGCCGCGGTGACGGAGCGCGGACGCATCCGTTGCCAGAGCGTGGTCGTTGCCGGCGGCGCGTGGTCGCGCCTGTTCCTGGGCTCGCTCGGCATCGAGCTACCGCAGCTCAAGATGCTCTCCTCCATCATGCGAACGGCACCGCTGCCCGCGGGCGAAGTGGCGCCGGAGGTCGCGGCCCTCGGCCATGGCTTCTTTATTCGCAAGCGAGAGGACGTCGGCTACACACTCATGCATGGCCGCCTCAACTACCACGACCTGGTGCCGGATTCGTTCCGCCTGTTTTTCGATTTCCTGCCGGCCTGGCGGGCGGAGCGCAGGGACGTGCACCTGCGCTTCGGCAAGCGCTTCTTCGAGGAGGCGCGCCTGCCGCGCAAATGGGCACTCGACCAGCCCTCGCCCTTCGAGCACCGCCGCATCCTCGACCCCGAGCCCTACCAGCCGATCCTCGACGCCGCGAGCCGCAGCCTGCAACAGGAGTTGCCGGCGCTCGCCCGCCTGCCCGTGGTGCAGCGCTGGGCCGGCCTCATCGACGTGACGCCCGACGCTGTGCCGGTGATCTCGCCCGTGGACACGCTGCCGGGCATGGTGATCGCGACCGGGTTCTCGGGGCACGGGTTCGGCATCGGCCCCGGCGCGGGACGGCTCACGGCGGACCTGGTGACCGGCGCCCCACCCGTCGTCGATCCCGCGCCCTACCGGTTCGCGCGCTACGCCGAGCGGCCGCGGCCGAAGCCGCACGGGGCGGTGTAGGCTCACGACCTGTTGATTTCCGGTAAGATCTGACACGGTGTTTTCAGGTCGGGCTCCCCCTGTTGGTGTAGCGGCAGTCAGGTGTCCCGCCTGTGCGGCGAGATCGACGAACGGGTGAAAGCCTTCCTGACCCGCCCGATCGAGGGTGAGTGGCCGTATATCTGGCTCGATGCCACCTACGTCAAAGCCGGGCGCGGGCACCACATCGTCTCGGTGGCGGTCATCGTCGCGACCGGCGTCAACACCGACGGCAGGTGCGAGGTCCTTGGCATGGTAATCGGCCACAGCGAGGCCGAGCCGTTTTGGGTCGAGTTCCTGCACAGCCTGGCCCGGCACGGCCTACGCGCACCAGCGGATCGCGCTGGAAACCCCAACCCCGAACCGGGCCGCTGCCGCGCGGCGTGACGCGCCCGACGCAACCGCAGCCACCACTCTCTCCCGCAGATCAACTGAAAGTGCTCTCGACATCCCTGCCGCCCTCCTCCCGGCAGGCAGCTTGAATCAGATCTTCTCCGCCTCGCGGAATCCCCCGCGATTCACTCCGCTCGGAAAACGCTCTAGCGGTGGCGCACGGGCAATCCCGCCGCAGCGCACGTATGCCATCAAATCGGGCGATCGGGGGCCCTACGCGTCAGTACCCAGACGGGCGACCAATTCGGCCCCGACTGACGCCCGAAGTGTCCGATCCCGGCCCTACCGGAATGCCGAATAGCGCAGCCCTTCGCCGGCCACGCTCGCGGTAATGTTGCCGTCCATCGGCCACCTATGGAATGAAGCGAGGCGGCAGGGGCCATCGCCCCCGTGGCCGGGGCCACAAGTCCGGTAAGGGCTTCCAGGGACGCGTCCAGATCTCAAGCGTCGAGTGATGGTTGAGCGCCTGGCTCACTGAATCCACCTGGTCGTCGTACCGGCTCCCCGGAAAAGCGAGAAGCTCCGCCTCGAGATCGGCAATCCAGCTTGCCCCCTCAAGCAAGAACACCTGCCCAGCCTCGATCTTTGCGCTGGCGGCTGCCATGCGGGTTTGCTTGTCGCGGTCGGGCTTCACGGGGATCAGACCGCGCACCTTGCCCTTGAGCTCCTGCACCAGGAACGTACCCGAGCCGGCATCCTCCATCAGCACCTCGTCGGCGCGGAACTCCTGGGCGAGCTCCTTCACCTTCGCCTTCAGCGTGGGATAGTCGACGCGGCCCCGCCAGACATCGCGGAGGTACCAGAGGGTCCCATTAATGTGCACCCAGGTGGTGCACACGGACCAATCGTTTTCCGGGCCACCTTTCGCGGCGGTATCCCAACTCTGGATGATGTAGGGTCGGCCTTGGATCTCGGGCAGTGATGTATAGTATTTCAGCCAGGCGCGCTTGATCATGGCGCCGCCGGGCGGCACCGGCGCCTGCTGATACTGGGCGGAAAACACACCCGATCCGACCTGGCGTTTGGTGTTCTCGATTTCCTCCAGCGGCTCACGGGCAGGTGAGAGGACATCCCCGACGCGACGCTGGTGGAAGCGGCCGGGCGCAAGCGCTATCTGCTCGTCGCTCTCCGCGATTGCCGGCAGCGAGAGGACCTCCCACTCGTCCGACTGGCCCAGCAAGAAGCCGGTGAGGTCATCCATGTGCACGCGTTGCATCACCACGATGATTGCGCCATCGCGCTTGTTATTGAGGCGGGATAGCAGCGTGTTGGAAAACCAGTCGTTAGCGGCGCCCCGCCGCAACTCGGAATCGGCATCGAGAGGCTTTAGCGGGTCGTCGATGATGATGATGTCGCCACCGCGCCCGGTGAGCGTGCCACCGACCGAAGTCGCGAGCCGGAACCCTCGGCGCGTCAGTGCGACCTCGCTCTCGCTGTCCTTGGTGCGGCTGATCCTGGTGGCCGGAAAAGCCGCTCGGTACCAGCCGCTGCCGAGGACGGCGCGGAAGTCGTTGGAAAACTTTCCGGCAAGGTCGTTACTGTAGCTTGCGCAGATGATCTGCCGGGTTGGATCATGCCCCAACACGAAGGCGGGGAAAGCCACCGATGCCATGATCGATTTGAGTGAGCGCGGCGGCAGGTTGATGATCAGCCGGCACACCTCGCCGCGCCGCACCCGGTCGAGTTGATACGCGATGGCATCAAGATACCATGCCGGAACGAAGGTTTGGCCGGGGCACAGGGTGTTGAAGACCTTCTCCACGAAGCTTGGGAAGTCGGTGCGCAGGATTGCGTTGAGCACGTCTCGGTCAGCTGTTCCCGTCATGATTCCAGCCTTTCGGTTGAGCCGCGAGCGCCTCGGCACCAGCGGCGGTTCCGGCCTGTGACGCTCGTGGGGCATCCTCACTTTTCGTCTCGGTCTGCGCCTTTTGGAGGAAGGCGGCGATAATTGCCCGGTCCTCGGCACCGAGGTCGGTGACCGCGACGTCCTGGTCCGCGACTTCGCCAGAGCGCTCCCACAGATCGAGGACCAGCCGCATCGCCCTCAGATTGCCGTGGGCGGCATCGTTGATCAGCTTCTGGATGAGGACTTCGAGCATCCCCATCTTTCGGGGACGCCCGTTTTCTTGCACGGTGACGCGCCGCGCGAACTTCTCCTTGAGGAGCTGGGCGAGGCTCTTGATCCCTTTCGGCCGCCCGCGAGGATTACCACTCTGCCCGGCCTGGAAGCGGGTCTCCGCCGGCGGGCGACCATACCCGACCTTATATTCGCCCTTCGCCGCACGGGATTTGCGATGCGCCGTCATGCCCTGCCCCTCGTCACCACCGCCCTTCCCCCGGCACGCTTGCCGGATGAGGCTGCCGTGGCGATGCCGGTGCGCTCGGCGGCGATTTCGTCGAAGGTGCGGTCGCTGCCCGCGAGCACCGCGTCGGCGCGCGTGAAGGCCTGCCAACGCCGCACGGCCACATCGACGTAGGCGGGATCGATCTCAAGACCGAAGGCTTGGCGGCCAACCTTCTCCGCGGCGAGCACCGTGGTGCCCGAGCCGAGGAAGGGGTCGAGCACAACCTCGCCTCTCATGGAGCAATCCCGCAGGGCATCGGCGATGAGCGCCACGGGCTTCACCGTCGGGTGCATGGCGAGTTCGTCCATGCGGCCGGCGTGGAAGCTGTTGCCGCCGGGATAGGTCCACACGTTGGATCTCGTGCGGCCGTGCTGGCCCAGTCCGAAGCTGTTGAGATGGTCACCGGCGCCGATCTTGAAGACGCCGATGAGTTCGTGCTGGCTGCGGTAGAAACTGCCCTGCCCCGGCGAGGTTTTGTTCCAGACCACGAGGTTCTTGTATTCCGAGAACGTCTTCCGCGCGGCCTGGAGCAACTCGCCGATGTGGCGCCAGTCGATGCAGACGAAGGCGATCGCGCCGTCGGTGCAGTGCGGGACCACGTTCGAGAAGACGGCTTTGAGGAACGCGATGTACTGCCGCTCGGTCATCTCCCCCGCGGCGAATGCGAACTCCCTGTGCTTTATCTGCCCCCGGCCCTGAACATGGCCCAGTATCTTCACGTTGTAGGGCGGATCGGTGAACACCATGCGTGCCGAGGCACCGTCCATCAGCCGCTCGAGGTCGCTGCTCGACCGCGCATCACCGCAGGCGACGCGATGCCGCCCTAGCTGCCACACGTCGCCAGGCCGGGTGACAAGCTCCCCTTGCACAGTGGATACGGTGTCCTCCGGCTCCGGGATCGGCGGCCCTTGATCCGCTTCGAGCTGGTCGATCTCGCCAAGGCTGAAGCCCGTGATGGTGAGGTCGAGCCCGATCGGCGGTAGCAGCTCGAGTAGTGCCTCGAACTCGGTGTGCAGCACGGCGCGGTCCCAGCCGGCGCTTTCTGCGAGCTTGTTGTCGGCGATGGCGAACGCTCGCTTCTGCGCGTCGCTGAGGCCGGTCACCGTCAGCGTCGGCACCGTCGCAAGCCCGAGGAGCCGCGCAGCCTCCAGGCTCCCGTGGCCGTAGAGGAGGACACCCTTCTCATCGAGGAGCAGAGGGCGCAGGTAACCGAACGCCCGCACACTCTCGGCAATACCCTTGATCTGGCGCTTCGAGTGGGTGCGCGCGTTCCTCGGGTTGAGGTGGATCGCGACGAGCGGGCGATGCACCACCTGCGATGACAGTTTGCCCGCGGCGATGAGCGGTCCCTTCCCGCCTGTCATCGGCTGTCTGCCCAAGCGCACGGAGTGTGTGCCGGAAGCCCGACCACGGATGCAGCGCTGGCTTCGCGGTGGCGCGCCCGCGGTGCGCCGCGGCCAACGACACTTCGGTCGACCCCTCCTGCCGGCGGCATCGTCGCCGATGCCCCAACACGCAGGACGCGGTGCGAACTTGGCGCGTTGACCGTCCTCACCATGACCAGCCTGCCCTGATTTGATGTTAATGCAAACATTAACGTAATCATGGCCAAAATTATTACCTCGCCGCTGCGGCGCTGAGCGCGCGGT
This sequence comes from Pseudomonadota bacterium, assembly GCA_021847175.1. GTDB lineage: Bacteria > Pseudomonadota > Alphaproteobacteria > Acetobacterales > Acetobacteraceae > JAJXXT01. Next base: position 160 of record JAJZUI010000030.1, on the reverse strand, counting down.
CGAGCGACCGGGCGCAAATCGACAGGTTAAGAACAGAGAATGACGGCAGCATTCTTTTTGCGAGGAATTTGTCGAGCGACGCTCCCTTCGGCACCGCCGTCCACTGCATCTCGCTCTCCGGGGTAACGACGATACGAACGTCGTGATCACCCGAGTCAGC
>JAJZUI010000256.1 GCA_021847175.1 Pseudomonadota bacterium | reverse complement strand
GAACCCACGAGCATGGCCGTGCTCGCCACGGGCCTGCTCGGCCTCGGCTTCATGGCCCGTCGCCGCTCGCTGCGCGGCTGACCTGATCCGCCTTCCCACGGCGGGGTGGTGCCAGCCAGGCGCCACCCCGTTCTGATTCGACGCCCCTATTTTCGCCCGTAGAACGCGGCCAGCACGCCGACCGCTTCCCCGTCCGCGGCAAGCCTCTCATAGAGCCGCGCCGCGCCGCCATAGATCGCGGCCCCCGGCAGATCGCCGAGAAACGCCTCGATCTCCTCCATTTCGGCGACCCAACGATACGCCTTGGAAAACATTGCCGGCTCGGAACGCTCGAGCCACGCGAGAAGCGGCTTCTGGCTCGCGGCAAGCTCCGCATGCAGCACTTCCGCCGCCCCAGCCCGCGCCGCCCCCAGCGCCATCGCCGCGCCCAGCGCCGTCAGCCCCTTGGTGATCCCGGCATAGGCCATCTTCAGGGCGGACGCGGCCCCCACGCCGCCCGCGAGCGGCCGCACATCGATCCCATGCGCCGCGACCGTGTCGAGGCAAGCCACGTCGCCCGAGGCATAGAAGCGCGGGCCGGCATCATCGCCCTTCGGCGGCCCGCCGATGATCCCCACGTCCGCGAACCGCACCCCCGGCAGCAGCGCCGCCACCCGCGCCACGGTTGCCGGCGCCACCGCGTTGCAGTCGGCATAGGCGACGCCTGCCCCGCGCGGCACCAGCACCGGCGCCAGCCGCGCCGCCAGCGCCTCTGCCTCGCCCTGCGGCAGGATAGAGAGCACGAGGTCCGCCCACGCCGCCAGCGCCGCCTCGCTTTCGAACGCGCGCAGCCCCGCGGCCCGCCGCGCCGAGGCCTCGGACCGTCCGGCCAGCGTCAGCGCCACCTCGGCGCCGCGCGCCGCCAGCCGTTGCGCCACCCCCGCCCCCATCGCCCCCGGCGCGATGACGGCGACGCGCATGCTCAGAACTTCACGCCCAGCGAGATGCTGCCCATCTGGTGCAGCCCGCCCTTCTGGTGGCGGATCTCCGCGGTCTGGAACTGCTGCGCGAAGGTCAGCCGCATGCCATGCCAGAGCACCGCGAAGCCAAGCTGGAACTCGCCCACGAAGGGCTGGCGCTTGGCCGAGGGGCCCGGCTGGAACGTGTTGCCGTCGATCGCCATGTCATGCGCCACCGCCTGCCCGTCGAATCCCAGGAACACGTACCAGGCGAACGGCCGCACCGTCCTGTAGGCATCGCCGCCGGAAAGCCCGGGCCGAACCATCGGCACGCCGTAATCCGACATCAGCCCCTGCCCGATGCGAAACGTCGCGCCGGTCTGCGCATAGACGCGGACATTGCCGAGCCCCACCGTCAGTTCCGGCAGCGCATCCGTCTCGAGCCCAAAGACCTTGCCCATCTGGTAGCGATAGATGCGCTCGTTCAGGATCTCGAACGCCGGCTCGTTGTGGATCTGGTCGCCCCAGCCGTCGTTCGGCCCCTGCCCGATCAGGGAGTGGAACCCGTTCTGCAGCTGCTCGCCCTGCGCCATCGGCCCGGTGACGCCGAGCGAGACCGCAAAGGTATTGCGCGTCAGCCGCGTGTCCTGGATCAGCGAGCCGGTCACCAGCAGCTGCGCCGAATTCGGCCAGTCGCCGGGGTTGAGCTTGACCACACTGTCGTTCGCCGCGGTGTACATGTTCTGGCCGATATTGATCGACACGCGCTGCGTGCCCGGCCCATAGAGCGCGCGGCCGAGATCGCGCACCCAGCCCGGCACGTACTTGTCCGAGGGCGAGGTCCAGGAGATCCGCAGCCCGTTGGTGAAGTAGTGGTCGCCGAAATCCGGGTTGGTGGTGACGGTCGAGTTCTGTTCCTGGATGGTCCAGATGCTCGAATTGTCGGCCGCGGCCGGCGCCTGCTGCGCCATCGCCGGCACCGCGGCGGCGGACGCAAGCAAAGCCGTGCCGGCCAGCAGGGCGGCGAGAAGACGGGGCTCCAAGGATCTCTCCGGTGGTTGATTTTTGTTACACTAGAACAAGTTGCAACCGCGCCGGAACCCCGGAAATGCGGCGGTCAGGAAGCCGCCTCCCGCCACAGCGAAAACGCCGCGGCCGGCATCCGCCGCCGCCCCGAAAAGCGCTCCAGCGCCATCGCCACATCCTGCCCGAGCCCCGCCTGCCGGGCGCAATGGACGAAGATCTGCTCCAGCACGTCCTGCTGCGCGTGGCTGCCGCCCATGGTCGCGAACGCGCCAAGAGCCGGGCGCATCGCCTCCACCGCCTCGGCCGGCCGTCCCTCGCGCCAGGCGCGCACGCCGCGCATCGCCGGCAGCACTGCGCCAGCGAGGATCGGCCGCCGCGTCGGTGACCTGTCGGCACCCGCCGCCGCGTCCTCGGTCGCCGCGAGCAGCCGGTCCGCCGCTTCCGCCCGCCCGGTCGCGGCCAGCGCCATCATCGCGTGCGGCAGCGTGAACGGCGAGACCGTGTCGCCGATCTTCTTCTCCGCCTGGTCCGCCAGCTCCTCCCACCGCCCGCCCGCGTCCACGCCGCGCATCTCCAGCCTTGCCAGCATCGAGGCGGCGTTCTGCACGTCGATGTGCAGGTCCGGCATCGCGATGGTCAGCGGCGAGGCGAGGTTGCGGAACTCCGCGTCGTAGAGCGCCAGCACCACGTCCATCTCGCCGCCCTCGAGATGGTACAGCGCGCGGTGCCACCAGAGGTGATGGCGCAGGTTGTTCCCGCCTCCCCAGTGCGGCGCCAGCCCGCCGAGCCAGGCAATCCCCTCCGCGCGCCGTGCCTGCATCTCGAGGATGTGCGCGACCGCGTGCGTCGCCCAGAAATTCCCGGGATCCTCCGCCACCGACCGCCGCCCGTCCGGCTCGGCGGCAAGGAAGTCGCCGCATTCCTCGTGCGCGAAGCAGCGGCAGGCCAGCATCGCCCCGAACCCCGGCACCGACGCCGACCATTGCAGGCGCACCCGCTCCACCGAGGCGCGCATGTCCTGCGGCCGGCCGAGCCAGAAATTGCTGTTATGCGCGAGGAACAGCGCCAGCAGGTCGCGCGGATGGCTGGCGAGGATCGCCTCCCATCCCGCGATCGCGGCGTCGATGTCGCCGTGGCTCCAGGCATCCAGCGCCGCGATGTGCATCTGCTCGCGCGCGTTCGCCGAGGCATGCCGCGCCGCCGCCAGTCCCGCCCGCGCCGCGGGCACCAGCTTTGCGGTGTAGGCCAGCATCGGCACCGCGCCCGCCAGCACATGCGCCATGACGCAGGATGGGTCCGCCTCGCGCAACGCGCCCAGCTTCGGCATGAGGTCGGCGTGGAAGCGCAGCAGCGAGGCGAGGGCGGCGTCGTAGGCAGCGGCACTCGCCTCGCTCGCGGCGGTGATCAGGTTCCCTTGGGCATCGCGCGGCATGAGCGGAGCGTTCCACGCCGCCGGCGCCGGGTCAAACCTTCCCGGTCTGGACGTCCTGACCCGCGGTCCTGCCGCGGTGCAGCAAGCCGCCCCTACCCATCGGGATCGCAATCTTGCAGTGCACAAAAGCGGATTTGCTCTTGCCGCTTGCCACGTTTCCGGCCCGATCTTATATTCAAAAATCTGGATACGTCGACCGCAAGCAGAGCAGCGTACCGGCAAACATCAGAAGCGCCTCTCTCGCGCTGGAAGGATCGATAGACGATGGAAGCGCAGAACGAGAAACCGGCAAACGCCAAGAGCATGTCGATCATCGTCACCAAGGGTTCCCTCGACTGGGCCTATCCGCCCTTCATCCTGGCCACCACCGCGGCGGCGATGGGTGTGGACGTCACGATGTTCTTCACCTTCTACGGCCTGCCGCTGCTGCTCAAGAAACTCAACCCGCAGCTCACGGTGCTCGGCAACCCGGCGATGAAGATGCCGATGATGGGGATGCATGTCGGCATGCCCAACATTGTCGGCATGATCCCCGGCGTCGACGCCATGGCGACCACGATGATGAAGAACCTCATCAAGAAAAAGGGCGTCGCCTCGATCGAGGAACTGCGCGAGGCCGCGATCGAATCCGACATCAACATGGTCGCGTGCCAGATGACGATGGATCTCTTCGAGTTCAAGCGCGAGGACATGATCGACGGCATCACGCTGGGCGGTGCCGCTACCTACATGGAAAACGCACTCAAGTCCGACATCAATCTCTTCATCTGAGGACATCATGGCTGACCAGGTGCTCGACGCGAAGGGTCTCAACTGCCCGCTGCCGATCCTGCGTGCGAAGAAGGCGCTGAAGGAACTTCCCACGGGCGCAACGCTCGAAGTGCTCGCGACCGATCCCGGCGCCGTCGCGGACTTCGCTGCCTTCTGCCGCACCACCGGCAACGAGATGGTGGAACAGTCGCAGGAGGGCAAAGTGTTTCGCTTCGTTATCAAACACGTGACCTAGCGTAAAATCTCACGGGGAGGAAATGACAAGAAAGAGGTTTGCCGGCCGCACGGTCGTCGTTGCAATGGCCACGATAGCGGCCGTGGTCGGGGTCGGACCGCGGGCCCGGGCGACCGAGGGATATTTCCAGCACGGCTACAGCGCCGTGCAGCAGTCCACGGCGGGCGCCGGAACCGCCAATCCCGAAGACGCGATGACCGTCGCGACCAATCCCGCGGGGTTACTCTCCGTCGG
>JAJZUI010000029.1 GCA_021847175.1 Pseudomonadota bacterium | reverse complement strand
GTCGCCTACGTGCTGGACGACGAGACCCCGGGGCGGTGGAAGCTGGGCGGCGCGGCGCGGTGGTGGCTGCACCAATCGCTCGAACGCCTGGCCGCCTCGCTGGCGGAAATCGGCGGACGGCTGGTGCTTCGGCGCGGACCGGTCGCGACCGCGATCCCACGGCTCGCTGCCGAGATCGGCGCCAGGGAGGCGCATGCGGGCGAAACCGCGGAGCCATGGCTGCGCCGCGCGCAGGCCGCGGTCGCGGCGACTCCAGGGCTCACGCTCACGCTGCACCGCACGCGGCTGCTGTTTCACCCGGACGAAATCCGCACCGGCGGCGGCACGCCCTATGGCGTGTTCACCCCGTTCTCCCGCGCCTGCCTCGCGCGCGGGCTGCCGGCCGCGCCAGGACCCGCGCCCACGCGGCTGATGCCGGGTCCGGTGGCCGCCTCCGACCGGCTTGAAGACTGGAGGCTGCTGCCGACCAGGCCGGACTGGACGGGCGGCCTGCGCGAAGCATGGGAACCTGGCGAGGTGGGGGCCGAGAAGCGGCTCGCGACATTCGTCCGCGAGGCGCTCGATTTGTACGGCGAGCGGCGCAACCTGCCGGGGGCGGCGGCGACCTCGCGCCTCTCGCCGCATCTCGCCTGGGGCGAGATCTCGCCGGCAAGGGCATGGCTCGCGGCGGAGGCGGCGGGTGGCAACGGCCTGCGCGCCTGGGTCAACGAGCTGCTGTGGCGCGAGTTCGCCGCGCATCTGCTCTGGCACCACCCGCACATGGCGGAGAAGCCGCTGCGGTCGGTCTTCGCGCGCATGCCATGGCGGGACGACCCGGCGGCGCTCGCGGCCTGGCGGAAGGGCGAGACCGGCATCGGCATCGTCGACGCGGGCATGCGCGAGCTGTGGCACACGGGCTGGATGCACAACCGGGTGCGCATGATCGCCGCGTCCTTCCTCGTGAAACATCTCCTGCTCCCATGGCAGGAAGGCGAGGCATGGTTTTGGGACACGCTGGTCGATGCCGACCTCGCGACCAACGCCGCCTCCTGGCAATGGGTGGCCGGCAGCGGCGCGGATGCGGCGCCCTATTTCCGCATCTTCAATCCTGACTTGCAGGCGGCCAAATTCGACCCAGACGGCACATATGTGCGGCGCTGGGCGGGAGCGAAGCGCCTGCCGATCGTCGATCTCGCGGCCGGGCGGGTGCGGGCGCTCGCGGCGTTCCGGGCACTGGGCGGGCCCGCGGCATGAGGCCGCTCGCCGAACTGCGGCGGCTGCCCCTGCGCGTGGTGGGCGACGTACACGGCGACGCGCGCGCCTTTGCCCACGCGGTTGCGACCGACCGCTTCGTGATCCAGCTCGGCGATCTCGCCGACCACGGGCCGGACAGCGCCGGCGCGATCGAGATCGCGCTCGAGCTGCTGGCGACGGGGCGGGGGTTGTTCCTGCTCGGCAACCATGACCTCAAGCTCGCGCGGGCGCTGCGTGGCGAGGCGGTGCGGCTGGACGCAGCGCTGGAGGCGACCCTGGCGCACATCAGTCCCGCGCTGGCGAGGGAGGTGCTCCCGGCGATCGAGGCCGCGCCCGCCTGGCTGCGGCTGGGACATCATATTTTTGTCCATGCCGGCTTCCATTCCGTGATGCTCGACACATCAGCTCCGCTGCTTTCCGGGGGCCGCGTGCGTGGCCCACTGTCGCGCGCGCTCTATGGCCAGCCGACCGGACGGATGCAGCCGGACGGCTACCCTGAGCGCAGCATCGCCTGGATCGGCTGGATTCCCGCGGGTTTCACCGTCTATTGCGGGCACGACCGGCGCAGCACCGACGGACGGCCCTGGGTGCGGCGCAATGATGCAGGCGGCACTGCGGTGTTTCTCGACACCGGCGCCGGCAAGGGCGGCCACCTCTCCTGGCTCGATCTACCGCCGGCGGAATAGCCGCGACGCTTCACGTTTGAGAGGATTCACAAGGCACGCCAAATGAAATTATACTGTACGCAAATGGCCGGAAGGAGGGGGTCCGTGCGCGACGGAAGGAAGGGGGGCGGTTTCAGCCCCTGGCATCTGCTGCTGCTGTTGCCGTTCATCGTGACGCTGTGGCCGCCGTTCTACAACATGACGGAGCCGACCTTCATCGGTCTGCCCTTCTTCTACTGGTATCAGCTCCTGTGGGTGCTGATCTCGGCGGCGTGCACCTGGGTGGTGCACATCATGACGGACGAATAGGGGGCAGCCATGAACACCGTAAACTGGACCGCCCTCATCATCTTCCTCGCGTTGTTCGCGCTGGTCACCTGGCTCGGCTTCGCTTCCGCGCGGTGGCGGCGCGGCAACCTCGACGAGCTGCATGAATGGGGCCTGGGCGGACGGCGCTTCGGCACCCTCGTCTCCTGGTTCCTGATCGGCGGCGACCTCTACACCGCCTACACTTTCATCGCGGTGCCGGCGCTGGCGTTCGGCGCTGGGGCGATCGCCTTCTTCGCCGTGCCATACACGATCCTCGCCTATCCGATACTGTTCGTCGTATTCCCGCGGATGTGGAACGTTTGCAACAAGCGCGGCTACCTGACGGCGGCGGATTTCGTCACCGGGCGGTTCGGCAACCGCTGGCTCGGGCTCGCGATCGCGCTGACCGGCATCCTCGCGACCATGCCCTACATCGCGCTGCAACTCGTCGGCATCCAGGTGGTGGTGGGCGCACTGGGGATCTCCGGCACCGGGTTCATGGCCGACGTGCCCCTGCTCATCGCCTTCGCGGTCCTGGCGGCGTTCACCTTCTCCTCCGGCCTGCGCGCGCCAGCCTCGATCGCGATCGTCAAGGACATCCTGATCTACGTCACCGCCTTCGTCGCGGTGATCGTGATCCCGATCCGGATGGGCGGGTTCAGCGCGATCTTCGCCGCGGTTCCCAAGGAGCATCTGCTGCTGCCGGTGCCGGGGCCGCACACCACCGGTGTCTATGGCGTCTACGCGACGCTCGCCTTCGGCTCGGCGCTGGCGCTGTTCATGTATCCGCACGCGATGACCGGCATCCTCGCCGCCTCCAGCTCCAAGGCGATCCGGCGCAACTCCGTCATCATCCCGGCCTATTCGCTGATGCTCGGGCTGCTGACGCTGCTCGGCGTGTTCGCGGCGGCGGCGGGGCTGGCAAAGCTTCCGGAGTTCGCGACCGGGTTCAAGCAGTATGCGGGCAGCTTCGCGGTACCGGCGCTGTTCCTGCACTTCTTCCCCTCCTGGTTCGTCGGTATCGCCTTCGCCGCGGTGGGGATCGGGGCGCTGGTGCCCTCGGCGATCATGTCGATCGCGGCGGCCAACCTCTACACGCGCAACATCCACGGCCTGATCACCGGCCGCGCGCCGGAAGGGGCGCAGGAGGCGCGGATTGCCAAATGGGTGTCGCTGATCGTGAAGGTGGGGGCGCTCGCGTTCATCGTGTTCCTGCCGCTCAAATACGCGATCCAGTTCCAGCTGCTGGGCGGCATCTGGATGATCCAGACCGTGCCTTCAGTGATGCTGGGCGTGTTCACGCGCTGGTTCGACGACGTGGCGCTGCTGATCGGCTGGGCCGTGGGCATGGTGATGGGCACCTGGATGGCGGCAGCGATGAAGTTCGGGCCGGCCTACGTGCTCCACTTCGCCGGTTGGACGCTGCCGGGCTACACCGCGCTCTACACGCTGGTCGCCAACCTCGTCGTGACGATCGTGCTCACCCTGGTTCTGCGCGGGATGCGCGGCGAGCAGCGCGACGCGACGCTCGCCTCGGACTACGTCCCCTGAGACGCGGGGCCGGCGCGCGACGGCGCGCCGGCCTTGGCGGCAGCCGGCCTATGGATTGAGAGCCGCGAAGAAGCTCTCAATCGTACGCATCGAGGCAGGGTGACCGGCGTAGTCCAGGCCCAGCATGAAGTATTTCGGCGTCGCGAACTTCTCCGCGACCGTTCCGGTTACGTCACGAAACAGGTCGTGGAAGCGGTTCCTGACAAAGAAGGCGTTGCACCCCATCGCGTTGCAGCAGGCAAGAAAGTAGCCGTGCTGCTGCATTAACTCGGCGATGCTGGTGAGGCTCGCGCCGTAATAGTCGTCGTGCTTCCAGGAATGCGCCTCGTCGTAGGGCATGACGAAACGGATCGGCGGCAGGAAGCGCGCGTTGTATTCGGCGATGAAGACATCCGGCGGCTCGATGCCGGCGAGCAGATCGCCGATGAAGTGATAGTCGTTGCCGTCCAGATCGAGCGAGATCACGTTACAGCGTTCGGCACCGATCGCGGCCAGCCCACTCCGATAGAGCTCGAGGATGTTGGCACGGGTGATCCAGGCCTTGGCGTAGTGGAAGCCGAGCCGGGTCGCCTTGCGCGGGTTCCAGTCGAAGGCCAGGTCCTCGCCGCCGCACCAGAAGCCGCGCCAGCCGCAGGCCGCAAGCGCAAGCGTGTTGTTCTCCGTGCCGTTGCCGACGCCGAACTCGGCGAACACGCCGCTTTCCCGGCCGAGGCGGCGCAAAATCTCAAAGGTGATGCCGTCCTCGTCGTTCTGGGAATAGACCTTGGCGCCACAGCGGGTGAGGGGGTTGGCGTCGCGGCGCACGATCTCCTGGGCGATGTGGCGCAGGATCATCGAAGCATTGCGGAAGTTTGGCGACACGCGGCCGACGAAATGATTGTAGATGTTGATGAGCTGCTCATCAGTCATGGCCGCACACCCCGAAACACCGCCGACGCGCCGGGCGCCCCGCCCGGCCTTGTACGCGCGGCCGACGCGATTTGAACCGCGTCGGCGCCGACAGGCAAGGGATGGCTTCGATCCACACCCGGCGTCAGTCCTCACCGTCGCGGCGATAGGGCGAGAGTTCCGCCAACGCCTGCATCTGCGCCGCCTTTTCCGCTGTTTCCTCCTCGAGGAAATTGGCAACCGCGCGGCGCAGGCCGGAATGGGCGATCCAGTGTGCGGAGTAGGTGGCGGTGGGCAGGTAGCCGCGCTGGATCTTGTGTTCGCCCTGGGCACCGGCCTCGACCGTCGCGAGGCCGGTGGCGATCGCGAAGTCGATTGCCCGGTAGTAGCAAAGCTCGAAATGCAGGAACGGCCAGTCGCCGCGGCAGCCCCAATTGCGGCCGTAGAGCGTGTCGGGCCCGAGCAGGTTCAGGGCGCCCGCCACCCATTGCCGGCCGCTTCGCGCCAGCATCAGCACCACGCGCTCGCCGAGGCGCTCGCCGAGCAGCGGGAAGAAACGGCGGGTGAGGTAGGCGCTGCCCCATTTGCGGTCTACGGTCGAGGTGTAGAAGCCGTAGAACGCGTTCCAGGTGGTGGCATCGATCTCCGGGCCGCGCAGGGTGACGAACTCCAGCCCCGCACCCTGTGCGTCGCGGCGCTCGCGGCGGATGGATTTGCGCTTGCGGCTCGAGAGGGCGGCGAGGAAGCCCTCGAAATCGGCGTAACCCCTGTTATGCCAGTGGAACTGCATGCCCGAGCGGCGCAGCCAGCCCGCATCGCCCAGCGCGGTCCATTCCGACCGCGTACAGAAGGTGACGTGCACCGAGGAAAGCTCGAGCCCCTGGCAGGCGGCGACCAGCGCCTGCGCCATGGCGGCGACGGGCGTGCCCTGGCGCAGCAGCAGGCGCGGGCCGGGGACGGGGCTGAACGGGCTCGAGACCTGCAGCTTCGGGTAGTACTGGCCGCCGGCACGCTCCAGCGCGTGCGCCCAGCCATGATCGAAAACATATTCGCCGTAGCTGTGGCCCTTGGCGTACATCGGCGCGAGGCCCGCGATGGTGCCGCCGGCGTCGCGCAGCACCGCGTGGCGCGGCAGCCAGCCGGTGCGCGCGCCGGTGCTGCCGCTGTCCTCGACAGCAGCGAGGAAAGCGTGCGAGACGAACGGGTTGGCGCCGGCGAGCGCGTCCCACTCGGCCGGCGGAATGTCGTGGATCGAGGGCGTGAGGTCCAGCGTGAGCGCCGTGTCCATGCGCCCTATTTGGGCACGCCTAGGCTATCTGGAACATGCCCTCGACCTCGACCGCGGCGTCCGCGGGCAGGCTCGGCACGCCGATCGTGCTGCGGGCATGGCGGCCGGCATCGCCGAACACCGCGACCGCGAGGTCCGAGGCGCCGTTCATCACCAGCGCGTGCTGGCTGAACTCGGGCGCGCAGGCGATGAAGCCGCCGAGGCGCAGCACGCGGCGCACGCGGCCGAGATCGCCGAGCGCCGCGCGCACCTGGGCGATGACGTTGACGCAGCTCGCGCGCGCCGCCGCCGTGCCCTGCTCGATGCTGACCCCGGCGCCGAGCTTGCCGGTGTGCAGGATCTTGCCGTCCACCAGCGGCAGCTGACCGGACACGATCAGCAGATCGCCGGTTATGGTGAAGGGCACGTAATTGGCGATGGGCGCCGCGGGCGTGGGCAGGGTGATGCCGAGGCCGGCCAGGCGTTGTTCCGGTGTGCTCATGAACCGTCTCCGACGATGCGTAACTGGCGCCGGCGCTGGCGCGGTCCGGCGGCGGGAAGGGCAAGCGGCAGCAGCGGCGCGCGGTCGCGCGCGCCCTCGCCCACCGTGTCGCCGTCCTCCGCCCCTGCCGCCGGCACGGCGACGCCGAGATAGTTGGCGGCGAGGTTGCGGAACACGTAGTCGAGCAGCGAGGTGGCGTGGCCGACGGCGGGGTCGCCCTCCACCTCGCCGGCGGGACCGAAGCGGGTGAAGGTGAAGGCCTCGACGAACTCCTGCAGCGGCACGCCGTGCTGCAAGCCGAGCGAGACGGCAATGGCGAAGTTGTCCATCAGCCCACGGAAGGCGGCGCCCTCCTTGTGCAGGCCGATGAAGATCTCGCCGATCCTGCCGTCGGCGTACTCGCCGGTCCGTAGGTACAGCTTGTGGCCGCCGACGGTGGCGCGCTGGGTATAGCCGCTGCGGCGCGCCGGAAGCGCCTCGCGCGGCGGCGGGCTGGCGACGGGGCGCGGCGGCATCGCGTCCACGTGCGCCGCGACGCTGTCGTGCATCGCGGCGTGCGCCGCCTCGCTCGGCGCCGGGAACGGCGAGTGGCCGGCCAGGAGTTGCGCGATCGCCGTCTCGGGCGAAATGGCACGGGCGGCGAGCCAGGCGCGGGCGGTTCGGGTCAGCCCGCCCCCGTCGTCGAGCGGCGAGAAGGCCGGTGCGATGCCGCCGGTCTCGACCCCGAGCAGCGCCTCCACGGGCCCGGGCTCGGTGACGGCGCTGAGACCGGCATGACGGCGTGGGCGGCCGGCGGCGCGGGCCTCCGCCGCGCGGATCGCGGCGGCGAGGCCGGGCAGCGTGTCCTCCGGCGCCGCGGCGGGAATGGCATGCGCGGGCGCGCGCGCGCCGTGCGCCGCCGCGAGATCGGCCGAGGCGGCGGCGGTGCTGGCGGCGAGCAGGCGGGCAAGACCGGCGCCGACGCGGCGTGCGGCGGGACTCGCGTAGTCTATGCCGAGGGCCGCGAGCAGGCCGGCAAGATCGGCCATGGAGACGGCGGCCCGCTCCGCCTCCGGCGCCAGCACGGCAAGCGCACGGACCGCGTCCTCGGCGGCGGCGGCAAAGCCTGCGGTGTCAAATTCGCCGCAGGGCTCGATGAAAGCGGGCAGCGCCAGGATATAGCCTGCCGAGGCGTTCTCGCCACGCCACAGCCAGGCGGAGGGGGCCGCGCGGCGCGCGGCGAGGAGGGCATGCAGGCGGGACGCAAGCTCCGCGTCGGTGGCCTCCACCGGGCGCAGCACGGCAGCGGCGGCGCGGACGAGATCGGCGGAGCCGTCGCCACCCGCGAGGACGAGTAACGCGGCGGCGGCGGCCCCGCCCCAGGCTGCGGGCAGCGTGGCGCGGCGTGGCGGCGCGTCGGGATCCGCTGCAGCCTCGAACGTCGCGAGGCGCGTGCCGTGCCAGGGCTTGGGGTGAGGTCCGCGGGGCGTGCGCATGCGCTGAACGTAGCGGAGCGGCGGGAGGCAAGAAACCCCATTTAGGGCCCGATTCGTGAGTGGACCGCAAAATCCTGTGGATAGAGTCGGCCACCGGGGGGCGATGGACCGGCGTGCGCGCGCGGCCTATATCGAGGCCATGAACATCGGCACGCTGATCTTCACCTGGATGCATGGTCGCGAGGTCGGCCGCGACGAGGCCGGCAACCGTTACTTCGAGGAACGCAAGCCGCGCGGCGAACGAGCCCGCCGCTGGGTGCTCTACGCCGGCGCGCCCGACGCGAGCGCCGTGCCGGCGGAATGGCATGCGTGGCTGCACTACACGGTGGATGCGCCGCTCTCCAGCCCGAAGCGGACATGGCAGGCGCCGCACCAGCCCAACGCGACCGGCACGCCGGGCGCCTACCGGCCGGCCGGGCACGACTACGAGGGCGGCCGTCGCCAGGCCGCGACCGGCGACTACGAAGCCTGGACGCCCGGTAGCTAAAGCCCCCCGAACGAGGAACGAGGCCGGCATGAGCGGCACGCGGCGCAACGCGGCGGAATTGCTGACCGGAGCGGTCGTGATCGTGATCGCCGCCGGCTTCCTTGCCTACGCCATCGCCGGGACCGGGCGCGCGAGTGCCAGCGGCTATCTGCTAAGAGCGCGCTTCGACCGGATCGACGGGCTCGCGATCGGGGCGGATGTGCGGCTCGCGGGCGTGAAAGTGGGGCGCGTGACGGCCGAGAAGATCGATCCGCAGACCTTCCAGGCGATCGTGACGTTTTCGATGCAGGACAGCATCAAGCTGCCGAAGGACAGTTCCGCACAGATCACCACCTCCGGGCTGCTCGGCGGCAGCGTGCTCTCCGTGGTTCCGGGCGGCGCGACGGCGACGATCCCGCCGGGCGGGACCGTGACGATCACGCAATCGGCGGTGAGCCTCGAGGACCTCTTGGGCAAGTTCATCTTCAACGTCTCCGACCTGACCAAGGCGGTGCAGAAGAAGATCCTGACCCCGAAATGAGCATGCCAGGCAGCAACGCGGCGGCGATGCCGCGTCGGCGCGCGTGCCGGCCGTGAGACGCACCCTGCTGGCCGCGGCGCTGCTGGCCGCGCCGGGGGCCGCCTGGGGGCAGCAGACCGCGCCGGTGACCCCGGTGACGCCGCTGCCGCCACCCTCGCAGCTCGGGGGCATCCACGCGCCCACGCTGCCGTCAGCGCCCGCGCCGCCGGCTCCCGCGGCGCCGGCGGCAACCGTTCCGACGGCCCCCGCGGCACCCTCGTCCGCGACCCTGGCGCCGGCCGCGCCAGCCCCGGCGCCGCCCGCCGCGACGGCTCCGGCGGGTCCCACGCCCACGGCGCAGCCACTGCCGGCCCCGACCTCGGCGGGACAAGCCCCGGCGGCACCGGCCGTGTCCACGCCGGCCCCGACGACGCCGCCCTCGACGACGCCGCCCTCGACGACGCAGGCCCCCGGGCCAGCGCTCCCCGCCGCACCAGCTTCCTCGACGTCTGGCCCCGCAACGACGACGCCCGCGCCGGCCACCGCGGCTCCCGCAACATCGGTACCCGCAACATCGGTACCGGCAACCGGGGGCTCGGCAACGACGCCGCCGGGCACGACGACGCCAGCAGGCGTGACACCGGTGCCCGGGGCGACCGCCCCGGGCACCAACGTGCCCCCTTCCGGCACAGCGCCGGGGCAGGCTGCCCAGCCGGCGCCGGCGCCGCAGCCGGCGCTGCCGCCGCAGTTCACGCCGCCGGCGAACGGGCCCGCATGGGTACGCATGGGCCACGTCACGCTGCTGGTACTGGACACCATCACCGGGCGCTCGCAGCAGCTTTCCGGCCCGGTGGGTGCCACGCTGCGCTTCGAGAGCCTGACCATCACCGCCAAGGGCTGCTACGCGCGCCCGCCCACCATGCGCGCCGACTACACCGCCTGGCTCGACATCACGGACGCGCATCCCGGGCAGAAGGGGTTCTCGGGCTGGCTGCTCGCCAAGGAACCCGCGATCGCCAGCTACGACAGCCTAAGCTATGATGTGCGCCTGGTGTCGTGCACGCCCTGATAACGGGCGGGGCGCGAACGCATGGCCAATCCGCGACATGACGGCCTGATCCTGCCGGACGGCCGCGAGGTCGAGCACCCGGCCCTGCTGCTCGACCTTGACGGCACGCTGATCGAAATCGCGCCGACGCCGGACGCTGTCGTCGTGCCTCCTACCCTGCCGCATGTGCTGCGCCGGCTGCGCGCGCGCCATGGCGACGCCGTCGCGATCATCAGCGGGCGTCCGGTCGAGGCGGTTGACGCGCTGCTGGACCACGCCGCCTTTGCCGTCGCGGGCGAACACGGGGCGGCGCTTCGCACGGTGCCGGGCGGGCCGGTCGTGCGCGACGGGCTGCCGGTGCTGCCGGAAGCGGAACTGGCGCGGGCGGCGGCGGCGGTAGCCCGGTTCCCCGGCGCGCTGGTGGAGCGCAAGGCGCATGGCGTGGCCCTGCATTACCGGCGGGCGCCCGAAGCGGAGGCGGCGCTGCGCGCGGCAGCGGAGGCGATCGTGGCGGCCTGCCCCGGCTTTTCCCTCCTCGCCGGCAGCATGACGTGGGAGGTTCGGCCGGACGGCGTGCACAAGGGTAACGCGGTGCGGGCTTTGATGGCGGCGCCACCCTTCGCCGGGCGGATGCCGGTTTTCATCGGCGACGACGTGACGGACCGCGACGCGATCGCGGCGGCGGCGGCGCTGGGCGGGGTGGGGCTCCTGGTCGCGGAAGCGTTCGCCAGCCCGGCCGGCGTGCGCGCCTGGCTCGAAGATGCTTGAACCTCCGGCACCGCCCCTGGCTTGATGCCGCGAGCCGCCAGAGGGCGGCAGACTATGGAGGCTCGCTATGCGACATCGGATGCCGGCGATCCTGCTCGGGGTATTCCTGCTCGGTTGCGTCCCGGCACTCGCCGGCGCGCCGCCGGACGGCTCCTCGGTGGCGGACATGCTGGCCCGGGTGCTGCCAAGCGTGGTCAACATCACCAACATCTCGGCCGGCAACGCGCTGCCGGGCGAAATGCAAGGCAGCCTGCCGATCCCGCTGGCGGGCAAGCGCAGCTATGGCAGCGGCTTCATCATTGACCCGCGTGGCTACATCGCCACCAACAAGCACGTGGTGATCGGCAGCCAACGCCTGATCGTGAAGCTGCATGACGGCACCGAGCACATCGCGCGCGTCGTCGGTGAGGCCAATCTTGCGGACATTGCTCTGATCAAGATCCACGCGGCCCATCCCCTCCCGCCCGTCGTCTGGGCGACCGGCGGGGAGCCCCGCGTCGGCGATACGGTGATGGCGATCGGCAATCCGCTTGGCCTCGGCGAGTCCGTCAGCAGGGGCATCATCAGCGCCACCGACCGCAACATCCAGACGTCGCAGTTCGACCATTTCCTGCAGACCGACGCCTCGATCAACGAAGGGAACTCTGGCGGCGCTCTGATCAACCTGCAGGGCCAGGTCGTCGGCATGAACACCGCGCTCTACGTGCCCAGGGGTGCCGCCGCCGGGTCGGTCGGGCTCGGCTTCGCGATGCCGTCCGAGGATGTCTCCTTCGTGCTCGGGCAGTTGATGACGCGCCAGCGGCTCGAGGTCGGCTGGATCGGCATCTCGGCGCAGCCGGTGGATGGGTGGCTGGCGGAAGCGTTCGGGCTGGTCCGGGTCGGCGGCGCGCTGGTGACCGCGGTGGATCCCAGGGGGCCGGCGGCGGCGGCGGGGCTGCGCTCGGGCGACGTGATCACGGCCTTCGACCGGGCGCGCGTCGTCGATCCGCAGGCCCTGATGCGCATGGCCGGCGTCGAGCCGGCCGGGACGGCGGTGCGGATCGATTTCGTGCGCGACCGCGCGACGCACCAGGCGACGCTCACGATCGCGCCGTGGCCGGGCGGCGACCTCGCCTATGTCCCACCGCCAGTGGCGCAACGGCGGCGCCAGCCGCTCAACCTCGGCGTCAGCGTCGCGGCGATCACGCCGGACCTACGCCTCGCTCTCAGCCTGAAACCGGGACAGCAGGGCGTGCTCGTAACCGCCGTGGCGCCCGGCAGCGCGGGGGAAATTTTGGGCGCGAAGGTCGGCAACATCGTGCTGCGCGCGGGCGACGCCGCGGTGAACACGCCAAGCGAGCTCCACGCAGCAGTCGCGGCGGCACGCCAGGCGGGCGAGAGCTTCATGCCGATGCTGGTGCAGTCAACCGACGGCACGATCCGATGGGTGGCGGTGCCGTTGCTCGATCACCGGTAGGACGGCAGCAGCCCTCCAAATGGCCGGAACGCCCGAACAAATAAATCGCGCGAACTTGATCTTGCGCAAGGCGAGTGCCTCCGGGCGACCATAATGTTCGAGCGGGAATAACAGGTGGACTGCCGTAAGGCAGGAGGAGAAGGTGGTATGAAACGATCGCTTTATCTCGCTGGCGTAGCCGCGATTGCGCTCGGCTTTGCTGCAATGCCGCCGGCACTCGCCGCCGGTGGCGCGAGCGGCGCGAACTCCGCGACCGCTGCGACGGCGAAGACCGCGGCGGCGGAGGGTGCGGACTCGCTGAAGACGGCGGCGGCGGAGGGTGCGGACTCGCTCAAGATGGCCGCGGCCGAGGGGTCGAAGTCGCTCGAAATGGCCGCGGCCGAGGGCGCGCGGTCATTGCAGATGGCGGCGGCCGAGGGCGCGGCCTCGCTCAAGACGGCGGCCGCCGAAGGATCGGAGTCGCTCAAGACCGCGGCGGCGGAGGGTGCGCAGTCGCTGATCCTGGCGGCAGCGGAGGGTGCGGACTCGCTCAAGACCGCGGCCGCCGAGGGATCGCGGTCGCTGCAGACCGCATCCGAGGACGGCATCAAGTCGCTGCAGACGGCGGCGGCCGAGGGTTCGCAGTCCCTGCTGATGGCGGCCGCCGAGGGGTCGGGCTCGCTGCATCTCGCCTCGGCCGAGGGGGCCGCGTCGCTCAAGATCGCTTCCGCCGAGGGCGTGCGGTCGCTGCAGACCGCTGCGGCGGAGGGCTCGCAGTCGCTGATCATCGCCGCGGCCACGGCGGCGCAGAGGTTGCGCGTTGCCGCCGCCGAGGGCGCGCGGTCGCTGCAGATGGGCGATGCCGGGCAGATGAAGACGTACCAGACGGCAGCCGAGGACGGCGTGCGGTCGTTGAAGATGGCCGCGGCGGAAGGTGCACGGTCGCTGCAGATGGCGGCGGCGGAAGGCGCGCGGTCGCTGCAGATGGCGGCGGCGGACGGCTCGGCGTCGCTGAAGCTCGCGGCGTCACCGGGGAAGGGTTCGGTGAAGCCGGGCGGCGCACACAAGTAACGAAGCCGCGATCGCCGCGGTCCCCCGCTGGTTGAAAGCTCCCGGCCGGAGTGCCCCGGCCGGTCGGCGGGGGATCGCGACGGTCCTTGAATCGGGCAGGCACGGTCGTATCTCAGTCCGGTGGTGGCGGAAGGTGCCGACGCGCTTCGTCGACGTCGGAGTGGCGGGGACGTCGCTTCCTGCGAACCACGCTGGCGCGGCCGGATCCCATGTTTCGGCGCGCGGATGTAGCGAAGAACGGGACACGTGGTTCGTGTGTCGCGGACCACGTTCGCATCGCATGACAACAGGGGAGTTGCATCATGAGGACGTCGTATCTTGCCGGGGCCGCGATGCTGGCGCTCGGGATGTTCGTCGCGACCCCGGTGCTCGCGGCGACGACCGCCTGTTCGATGCCGAAGACCGCCTCCGCATATGGCTCGGGCTCGCTCAAGACCGCTGCGTCCGGGGGATGGGGGGCGCCCAAGGCCGCCTCGGCCGATGGCTCGGGCGCGTTGAAGACCGCCGCGTCCGAGGGGGCGGGCTCGCTCAAGACCGCCTCGGCCAACGGCTCGGGCGCGCTGAAAACCGCGGCTTCGGGGGGCTCCGGCTCGCTGAAGGTCGCTTCGGCCGGCTGCAAGTGACGACAGCGGGGTGGCGCGGACCGTCCCGGACTTAAACTCCGCCCCGCCGCTGCCGGAACAACCGGCCGCGGCGGGGTTTTCGCGAGGGTCACCGGATATGCGCACGGGGCGACGGACGACCGGCTGGTTCCTGGCGGCGCTGCTGATCGCGGCGTCGGCCGCCGCGCCCGCACGTGCCGCCCTGGTCAACAGGGATATCTCCGCCGCGGTCGCGCGGGTGCTGCCGGCGGTGGTTAACATCGCCGCGGTCATCACGCCGGGCAACCTGGGCGATTCCGGCGCCGGGCTGGCGACCACGCGCGGCGCGCACGACCTCGGCAGCGGGCTGATCATCGACCCCTCGGGACTGATCGTCACCAACAAGCACGTGGTGGAAGGTGCCAGCCTGATCACGGTGACGCTGCAAAATGGCCTGTCCTATCGCGGTACGCTGCTGGTGGCGGCGGCGCAGGCGGATATCGCCCTGATCAAGATCGACGCGCCGACCCGGCTCACGGCCCTGCCGCTCGGGGACAGCAGCAGGCTGCGCGTGGGCGAGCCGGTGTTCGCGATCGGCAATCCGCTGGGGCTCGGCGGCACCGTCACCTCGGGCATCATCTCCGCGCTCGGCCGGGACATCGCCACCACGCCCTACGACGACTTCATCCAGACCGATGCGTCGATCAACCACGGCAACTCGGGTGGCCCGCTGTTCGACCTTGCCGGCCACGTGATCGGGATCAACACCGCATTCGAGACGCCGAGCGACGCGGCCAACGGCTCGGTCGGGCTCGGCTTCGCCATCCCCGCCAACGAGGTCGCCTTCGTGGTGCGCCAGTTGCGCGCCTACGGCTATGTGCGCTCGGGGTGGTTCGGTGTCGCGGCACAGGCGCTGACGCCGGAACTCGCCGAGGCGCTGGGGCTCGCGGTGCCGCGCGGCGCGATCATTTCGTCGATCGACCCGAACGGACCCGCGGCGCGTGCCGACCTGCGACCGGGCGACGTGGTGCTGGCGGTGAACGCCAAGCCGATCGCCGACGTGCGCGCGCTGTGGCGGGCAGGCGGGGTGCTGCCGGCGGGCGCGGTCGCAACGCTCAGGATCTGGCGCGACGGTAAGGCGCGCGACGTGAAGGTGGGGGTCGTGGACTGGCCTGGGGATCGCCGCACTCGTGGCGCATTACCGGCGACCGGGCAGACGCTGCGCTCGCTCGATCCGCAGCCGCTGTCGCTCGGGGCCAGCCTCGCGGCAGGCAACGGCGGCGTGCTGGTCGAGGCGGTGCAGGCGAGCGGCGGTGCGATGGCGAGCGGCATCCGGGTGGGCGACGTGGTTCTGCAGGTGCAGGGCAGCGCCGTCGCCCAGCCGGCCGAGGTCGGAAGCCTGCTGGACGCGGCGCGCGCCGCGGGCCGGCGCTTCGCGGCGGTGCTGGTGCAGCGCGGGACGGCGCGCGAGTGGATCGCGGTGCCGCTGATCGTGGAGCCGTAACCGGACGGCGGTTTCCCGTGTTATGCCCGGGCGACCTCGCCGCGGACCGCGAACGGGGTAGGGTTCAGCTCGGCGGGACCGCGAGGTGCTTGGCGAAGGCTGGGCGGGCGAGCAGGCGCTGGTACCAGGCCCGCAGATTGGGCGCCTCGGGCCGCCCCGGCACGTCCATCACGAACCACCGATGCACGTAGATGCCGAGCGCCATGTCGGCGAGGGTGAGACTGTCGCCCGCGGCATAGGCGTGGCGCGCAAGGCGCCCGTCCAGGATCGCCCAAAGGCCCGCGGCATCCTTGGCGGCCGCGGCGATCGCCGCCGTGTCGCGCTTTTCCGGCGGCGTACGCACGAGGCCGAGGAAGACGGTGCTCATGGGCCGGTTGATGGCCGTCTGCTGGAAGTCCATCCAGGCTTCCACGCGTGCGCGGGCCTTGGGCTCGGTGGGGTAAAGCGGCGTCGAGGGTGCGTGCGCATTGCAGATGTAGCGTAGGATCGTGTTGCTCTCGAACAGGGTGAAGTCGCCATCCTCGATCGCGGGAACGAGGCCGAGCGGCTGCATGGCGCGGTAGTCCGGCGTAGCGGTGCCGCCGAAGGCGCCGCCGACATCGACGCGCGTGTAGGGGAGACCGAGTTCCTCGAGCAGCCAGATCACCTTCATCACGTTGCTCGACGTGTTGCGGCCCCAAAGCTTGATCATCCGGCGATCCCCCCGTTTGCGGTCGGGCGAGCGTATCGGGCCGGGGTCGGCGCGGCAACTTGCGGGGGCGCGCGGGGCAGCGCATATCGCCGGCATGGTCACCGCCCCCGCTTCCGTGCCGCGCCTGCGCCTGGCGCTCGGCCTTACCGCGCTGATTTCACTCGCAACCCTGGGCGCGGCCCTTGCCTCCGAACGCTGGGGCGGGCTGGTGCCGTGCGCGCTGTGCCTGGTGGAGCGCTGGCCGTGGCGCGTCGCGGCGGCTATCGCGCTGGTGGGGCTGGTGGTGCCGCGGAAGATGGCGCTGGTGCTGGCCTGGCTGGTGGTGCCGGTGATGCTCGGCGGCGTGGTCGCGGGCGCGGTGCATGTCGGCGTCGAGTGGCGGCTGTGGCCGAGCCCGCTGCCGCAGTGCCAGGCGCCGCATTTCCAGACCGGCAGCATCGCGCAGCGGCTCGCGAGCATGCCCGCGAAACCGTCCAAGGCCTGCGAGGATGCGACCTATCTCATCCCCGGCGTGCCGGTCTCGATGGCGATGATGAACCTGCTCGACTCGCTGGCCGTGGCGGCGGGCATGGCATGGTTCCTGATCGCGCGCCGCGAGCGGGCGGCATGAGCCGGCTGCCGGGCGATCGCGGACGCACGCCGGCGGCGATGATCCGCGTCGATCACGCCGGCGAGTACGGCGCGAAACGAATCTACCAGGGCCAGCTCGCGGTCATGCGCCGGCGCGGCGATGCCGCGACAGTGGCGCTGGTCGAGCACATGCAGAACCAGGAGCAGCACCACCTCGACACCTTCGCCCGCTTGATTGGCGAGCGGCGGGTGCGCCCGACCGCGCTGCTGCCGCTCTGGCACGTGGCAGGCTGGATGCTCGGCGCGGCGACGGCGGCGATGGGTACGCGCGCCGCGATGGCGTGCACGGTCGCCGTCGAGGAGGCGATCGACGAGCACTACGCAGGCCAGGCGGCAACGCTGCCGGAGAGCGAGGCGCCGTTACGCGAGACGATCGAAAAATTCCGCGCCGAGGAGCTGGAGCACCGCGACGCCGGGCTCGAGCATGGCGCGGAGCAGGCGGTGGGCTATTCGTTGCTGCGCGCCGCGATCGGTGCCGGATGCCGCGTCGCGATAGCGCTGTCGGAAGTCGTCTGATCGCGATTGCGGCACCGCGTGGCGGCCGATAGCTTCGTCCTTCCCGACGCGGAAGGATCGCCATGACGACATCGATGCCGTTCGGCTCCAGCGAGAGTCTGCTGACCCTGGATCTGCGCGGCATGACCGGGCGCCTGACGATCGAGGCGGAAGGAACCCTGACGCCTGGAACCCTGGCGGCCGGAACGCTGACGGCACCGGCTCCCGCGCAGGCGGTGGTGCTGGGCGGCGATGAGTTCATCGGCCTGGCACCTGCCGCGAGCCTGCACGCGCAGCCGGCAAGCCCCTCCGGCGGGGTGAGCGGCGGCACGCTCTCGCAGACACAACTTTTCGCCGCGCCGCAAGCCACGCACATCACGATCGTGCCGACCTTCGACGCCAGCGTGACCAACGCGACCTCGATCGCCACGAGCTACGAGACCGCGGTCAACTCCGCGATCCAGTATTTCGAGAACGAAATCACCACGCCGATCACGGTCGATATCGCCTTCGGCTGGGGCGAGGTTGGCGGCTCGACGATCAGCGCCGGGGCGCTCGGCGAGAGCAGCTCGTCGTATTACTCGTACAGCTACACGCAGGTTTACAACGCGGTGCAGGGGCTCGCGAACAAATCCGCGGTGCAGCAGACCGCCTACGCGACGCTGCCGGCAATCGATCCCACAAACGGCGCTTCGATCGACGTGAACACCGCCCAGGCGATGGCGCTGGGCCTCTCGAACACGCCCGGCGGCCCCGACGGCTCGGTGGGCCTCGACAGCACCAGTTCTTTCTTCTGGTCGCAGAGCTCGCCGCAGGCGGGGAGCTACGACGCGGTGAGCACCTTCGAGCACGAAATCTCCGAGGTGCTCGGCCGCCTCGACAATGGCGGCACGGGCAATTCCTACACGCTGCTCGATTTCTTCCGCTACACCGCGGCGAACCTCGGCTCGGCGGATCCGCCCGGCAGCGCAGCGGGCTCAATCGACCAGCCCTTCATCCCCGGCTACAGCGCCAGCAACCAGTCGTATTTTTCCTATGACGGCAAGGCGGTCACCTACGCCTACGACACGCCGGCTGATGTCGCGCAGGGCAACGACATCGCCGACTGGGGACCCAACGTCGCCAACGATTCCTTCGGCTTTGGCGTCACAGGCGCGGTGTCGCCGGTCTCGACCGTCGACCTGCAGGAGCTCAACGTTATCGGTTACAGCCTCGCCGCCGCCTGCTACGCGGCGGGAACGCGGATCGCGACCGCGCTGGGCGAGGCGCCGGTCGAGGCACTGCGCGTGGGCGACACGGTGAGGCTCGCCGGCGGGGGCACGGCGCCGGTGGTCTGGCTCGGGCACCGGCAGGTGGATGCGGTGCGGCATCCGCGACCGGAAACGACGTGGCCCGTGCGGGTGCGAGCCGGGGCGTTCGGCGACAGGATTCCAGCCCGTGATCTGCTGCTCTCGCCCGACCATTCGGTTCTGGCGGACGGCGTGCTGATCCCGATCCGCTGCCTGATCAACGGGGCGACGATCACGCAGGAACGGTGCCAGCGCATCACCTACTGGCACGTGGAACTGCCGCGGCATGCGGCGATCCTGGCCGAGGGGCTGGCGGCCGAATCCTATCTCGACACAGGCAACCGCGCGGCGTTCGACAACGCGGGCGCAGTCGTGGCGGCACATCCGGATTTTGGGGCGGGTGCCGAGGCAGCGTGGCGCGCGGGCGCCTGCGCGCCACAGGTGACTCACGGAGAAGCGTTGGAACGGGTGCGCCGGCGTGTGCTGGCGCGGGCCGCCGCCCTGGGCTGGCGCCGCGCCGCGGCCCGGCCGGTGCTGCGCGCCGCGGGGCGGACACTGCGCCGGCAGGTGGTGGGCGGGCAGATGGTGGACGGCGAGTTGTGCTTCGTGCTGCCCCCGGGCACCCACGAGGCGGTGCTGGCGAGCGAATCCTGCGTGCCACGCGAGGCGGGCGAGAGCCACGACACGCGGCGGCTCGGGATCGCGGTCGCGGCGATGGCGCTCGACGGTATTTCGGTAGCGTTGGACGACGCGCGCCTCGGCGACGGCTGGCACACCGCGGAGGCGGGATGGCGCTGGACCGACGGCGCTGGCATGATCCCCGTGGCGGGCGCACGGCTTTTATCGCTGCGGCTGGCGACGGCGGCGCGCTGCTGGGTGGCGCCGGAGGGTTCGCGGCGCGCCGCCGGCTGATCCCTTCGCGGGGCCACCCGCCGCGACGCAAGAACGGGAGACATGGGCATGACACAGATCGGCGGTCACATCGCCGCGACGCGGCGGCCGGGCGCGCTGGGCGTCCACTCGCTGGACCTCGTCGACGTCACGGTGCCGGACCTGCGGCCGGCGGCGGATTTCTATCGCGCGTTTGGCCTCGACGTCCGAGAGGAGGGTAACGCGCTCGCGCTCTACACCCAGGGCCATGCGCATCGCTGGGCCCGCTTCACCGAGGCGAAGGAAAAGCGGCTGAGCCGCCTCACCTTCGGCGCGTTCGCGGACGACATGGAGCGGTTCCGCCAGCGCCTGCGCGAGCGTGGCATCACCCCGATCGATCCGCCACGGGGAGCCGAAGCCGACGGGCTATGGCTACGCGATCCCGACGGGCTTGCGATCGAAATCCGTGTCGCGGAAAAATCCTCGCCCAGCGACAAGGCGCCGATGACCATGGTATCCGCGCCCGCGGGCACCGCCGCCGCGCCGAGCCGTTCCCGCGCCGGCCTGGTGCGGCCGCGCCGGCTCTCGCACGCGCTGCTGTTCTCCTCGGATATCGGGCGCAGCATCGGCTTCTACCAGGACGTTCTGGGGCTGCGGCTGTCCGACCGCTCCGGCGACGGCATCGCGTTCCTGCACGGCATCCATGGCAGCGACCACCACATGGTCGCCTTCGCGCGCTCGGGCGGGAGCGGGCTGCATCATCTGAGCTGGGACGTGGCGTCGATCGACGAGATCGGACTCGGCGCGATGCAGATGGCCGACAAGGGTTTTTCCGCCGGCTGGGGGCTCGGGCGGCACGTCCTCGGCTCCAATTATTTTCATTACGTGCGCGATCCGTGGGGCAGCTGGTGCGAGTATTCCGCCGATATCGACTACGTCCCCGCGGACCATGACTGGGCCAGCGGCGACCACCCGGCGGAGGACGCGTTCTACGTCTGGGGCCCCACCCCGCCGGCCGATTTCGTCGTCAACCACGAAACGGCGCGCTGAGCGAGGCGCCCGCCCCCGGCCGCCTATTCCTCGCCGCGCTGGGCGTGGGCGGCGCTGGTGATGCCGCCATGCGCGCCGGACCAGGCGACGGGATCCTCGAGGAAGCGGCGCACCTCGGCCAGCGCGCTGTCGGCGAAATAGGGGCGCTCGCGGCAGGCGTCGAGCACGTCCCACCAGGTGCAGAGATGGTGCAGCGCGATGTCCATCGCAGCCAGCGTCTCGAAGCTGCCGGGGAAGACGCCATAGAAGAACACGACGAAGGTGTGGTTGACGATCGCCCCCGCTTCACGCAGCGCGTTGGCGAAGCGGATCTTGCTCCCGCCATCGGTCGTGAGGTCCTCGACGAGCAGCGTGCGCTTGCCCTCCGGCACGTCGCCCTCGATGAGCGCGTTGCGGCCGAAGCCCTTCGGCTTCTTTCGCACATAGGCCATGGGCGCCATCATGCGGTCGGCGATCCAGGCGGCGAAGGGGATGCCCGCGGTCTCCCCGCCGGCCACCGCCTCGATCGATTCGTAGCCGACATGACGACCGATCTTGTCGACCGCCAGCTCGCAGATCTTGGCCCGCGCGCGCGGGAAGTAGATGATCCGCCGGCAGTCGATATAGACTGGCGATTTCCAGCCGCTGGTGAAGGTGTAGGGCTCCTCGGGGCGGAAATTGACCGCCTTGATCTCGAGCAGGATGCGCGCCGCCGTCAGCGCCGCGTCGCGATCCCAGTCGCTGGTGTGATGTTTTTCCATGGCACCCACTCCTTCTTCCCCCGTCGTAACGGCGCCGGGGCGGCGCGTCCATGGGGCGGTTGACCCGGGCGGGGCGGCGTCTTAGGCCGGATGCCAACAGGAGGAACGGCGATGGCGAAGCGCTACCGGATCGCGGTGATCCCCGGCGACGGGATCGGCAAGGAGACGGTGCCCGAGGGGCTCAAGGTGCTGGACGCGGCGGCGCGCCGCTACGGCTTCGAGCTCGCCGAGACGCACTACGACTGGTCCTGCGAGACCTGGAAGAAGACCGGGTCCATGATGCCCGCGGACGGGCTCGACCGGCTGCGCGAGGCGGACAGCATCTTCCTCGGCGCCGTGGGCTGGCCGGAGGTGGCGGACCACATCTCGCTCTGGGGCCTGCTGATCCCGATCCGCCGCGGCTTCGACCAGTACGTGAACCTCCGTCCCTGCCGGCTGATGCCGGGCGCGAAGACGCCGCTCGCGGGGCGGACGGCGGCGGATATCGACTTCTACGTGGTGCGCGAGAACACCGAGGGCGAGTACAGCGCGACCGGCGGGCGCAGCTTCGAGGGCACGGACCGCGAGATGGCAGCCCAGGTCTCGATCTTCACCCGCCAGGGCTGCGACCGGGTGATGCGCTATGCCTTCGAGCTGGCGCGCACGCGGCCGAAGAAGCACCTCACCTCCGCCACCAAGTCCAACGGCATCACGGTGACGATGCCCTACTGGGACGAGCGTTTCGCGGCGATGGCGAAGCATTATCCGGACATCCGCACCGACCAGTTCCACATCGACATCCTCTGCGCGCATTTCGTGCAGCACCCGGACTGGTTCGACGTGGTGGTGGGATCCAACCTGTTCGGGGACATCCTTTCGGACCTCGGCCCGGCGGTGGCCGGTTCCATCGGCATCGCGCCGTCCGCGAACATCAACCCGGACCGCACCGCGCCCTCGATGTTCGAGCCGGTGCACGGCTCGGCGCCGGACATCGCGGGCAAGCATATCTGCAACCCGATCGGGCAGGTCTGGGCCGGGGCCATGATGCTGGAGCACCTTGGCGAGAAGGCAGCGGCGGACGCGATCGTGCGCGCCATCGAGGTGCTGCTCGGCGAGGGCGGGCCGCGCACGCGTGACATGGGGGGCCAGGCGGGGACGGCGGAGGTCGGCAAGGCGCTCGCCGAGATCGTGGCCACCGGTTGAAAACCCGCCTCCGCGCGCTGTAATTGGCGGCATGGGACATGAGAGCATGATCGCCCGGCGCTGCGAGCGCGCGGTGGTGACCGCCTATCGGGAGCTGCGCGGGCGCCGCACGCCGGACCCGCTGGCGTTTCAGGCTTGCACGACGCTGTACCGGATCCACCATCCTGAGGCGTCGCTCTCCGAGGCCAGGCGGCTGGTGGCGGAATGGATCGACCACCACGTGGTGCGGCAGGACACTGGGCCGACACCCGGATGCGACTGCCCCCCGTGACCGGGGCGGGCGCCCGCCCTACTTAGCGGCTTCCAGCGCCTTCCCGGCCAGCGCCTTTTCCGAACCTTCCAGCAGCCCGGGCTTGGCCCAGCGGATGGCGGCGAGCGCCAGCGCGTCGATCGTGTCCACCAGCGGAATGCCGAGCTCGCGCGAGGGGCCGGCCTGGATGCCGAGCGGGATTTCCGTGCAGCCGAGCACCACGGCGCCGGCACCGCGCGCGGCGAGCGAACGCACGACGGCGGCAAGCGGCGCGTAGGCCTCAGCGACGCGGTTTCCTTTCACCATCGCGATCGCCGGGGTGACGGAAGTGGCCATTTCCTCGCGGCTCGGCTCGATGCAGCGCCAGCCCAGCGCCTCCAACCGGTCCTGGTATAGGCGCATGGCCAGCGTGGTCGCCGTGCCCATGACGCCAACCGTTCCCGAGGGAAGCACGCGGCGCAGCTCGGCGGCCGAGGCCTCGACGATGTGCAGGATCGGCAGCCCCTCGCCCAGCATCTGCTCATACCAGCCATGGGCCGTGTTGCAGGGGACCGCAACGGCGCCGCAGCCGGCCGTCTTGAGCCCGCGCAGGCCGCGCCGCAGCCAGGGCCAGGGGTCCTCCGCGCCGGGATCGCGCAGCCGCGGCGGCACCCGCGGGTCGGACCACAGCACCGCGGGGATCTGGTCCTGGTCGCGTGCCGCCGGGGTCAGCAGCGTGAGCCGCGCCATGAATTGGGCACTCGCGAGCGGACCCATGCCGCCCAGCACACCGAGGATGCGTTCGCCGTTCTCGACCATCAGCTGAATCTCGCCGATGTTGGGCGCGACGCAAGAGGGTCGCATGCAGAAGATCGAAATTCCCCGCATCGAAATCCAGGGGCACCGGGGTGCCCGCGGGCTCTGGCCGGAGAACACGGCGGAGGGGTTCCGGCGGACGGTGGCGCTGGGCGTGGACAGCATCGAGACCGATGTCGCGGTAACGGCGGATGGCGTCGCGGTGCTGAGCCACGACCCGGCTTTGCACCCGGACATGGCGCGGCTCGACGACGGGTGGATCGCGGGGCCGGGCCCGGCGATCGGGAGCATGACGCTCGCGCGGCTGCGCCGTTATGATGTTGGCCGGCTGCGGCCCGGCAGCGCGCTGGCC
Source organism: Pseudomonadota bacterium (assembly GCA_021847175.1). Taxonomy (GTDB): domain Bacteria; phylum Pseudomonadota; class Alphaproteobacteria; order Acetobacterales; family Acetobacteraceae; genus JAJXXT01. The sequence continues at coordinate 823 of JAJZUI010000029.1, read as the reverse complement.
GCGCGCTTCCCGCGCCTGGTGGGGATCGATGGGCTCGGTACGCCAACGCTGGCCGAGGGCCTGGCGGCGAGCGCGCCGGTGGTGCTCGATGTCGAAATCAAGACGTTCCCGGATGGCAAGTACGTGACCGCCTCACCCGAGACGATCGTCGATCTCGTGGTGGCGGGGGCGGTCGCGGCGGGGGCGCTCGCGCGGCTGGCGGTGCGCAGCTTCGACTGGCGGGGGCTCAGGCATCTGCGGCTGCACTACCCTGCCGTGTCCTGCGCGGTGCTGACGAGCCCGGAGACGAGCAACGCGACTTGGTGGGACGGTATCCAGCCGGGCGAGAGCGTGGCAGCGACCGTGGCGGGATTTGCCGGCGCGGGTACGACCTGGGCGCCGGAATGGACCAGCATCGAGGCGGCGGATGTTACCCGGGCGCATGCGCTCGGGCTGCGCGTGGTGCCGTGGACGGTGAACGAACCGGAAGCGATGCGCCGCCTGCTCGCCTGGGGCTGCGACGGGCTGTGCACCGACGAGCCGGACGTGGCGCTGGCGATACGCGCGGAGTTCAGCTCGCGGGCATGAAGTGCGCCTTGGCGGAGGCGCGGGCGAGCAGCGCGCGCACCGCCGGGTTGCGCGGCGCGTCTGCGTCCACCAGCGCGTCCATCGGCATAAAGAACTCGTGCGTGTGCGGCACCTGGCTCGCGGCGAAGCCCGCGTAGTGGTGCTGCTTCAGCGCATAGAGCACGCGCACGTCGCGCACCGGCAGGATCAGCGGCTGCGCCGGCTCATCGGCGATGACGCCGGTGGCGCGCCAGCGCGGCGTGGCGTCGTTGGTACT
>JAJZUI010000028.1 GCA_021847175.1 Pseudomonadota bacterium | reverse complement strand
GCACGCCGACCGGATGGCGTCCGTTCGTGGAGATCGTGAAGTGCAGATAGGCCAGCGTGCCGGCGTCATCGAGCCAGGCGCAATCCGGCATGAGGGCGGCGAGCAGGTCGAGCACGCGGTCGGTCTCAGCCGCGAACGCATCCAGGATCCCGCGCCAGTCGATGCCGCCACGCTCGTCCGCCCTGTAGGCACGTCGATGCTGGCCATCGCCTCGGTCATAGAGTAGCCGGCTGGCCCGTTCGGCGCGCCCGGGCGGTGCGAGGTAGCAGAAGGTCAGGAAATACGCGCTCTCGAAATGCGCCCCCTCGTCCTGGAAGGCATGACGCCGCTCCTCGTCGATCAGCCAGGACACCGGATCGGGGAAGCGGCTCTCGGGATAGCCGGGCGCGGCGGAGCGCGCCGCCTCGACAAAGATCGCCCAGCCCTCGCCGAGGCGTTTGAGCGCGTCGTTGACCCGTGCGGCGACTGCGATCAGCTCGGCCGGCGTGCTGGCATCGAGGTCCGGCCCGCGGAACCTTGCGGTGCGCTGGAGTGCACCGTCTTTGTTCAGCACGATCCCCAGACCAACCAAGCCGGCCCAGGGGAGGAAGTCGGCGAGTTCCCGGCGCCTGGTGCGATATTCCCGGAGGTCGAGCATGGCCGGCGTCGCCTCCTTCACACGTCCAGATGGCGCCGCGCGGCGCGTAGGTGCCGCGCGAACACCGGCCCGAATTGCGGGTCCTGGCGGGTCAGGAACAGCGCCGCGGCATGGCCGATCAGGTAGATCGCAACCCCGGCGATCCAGAGCTGGAGGCCGAGCCCGATCGCGGCCGATAGCGTGCCGAGGGCGATCGCCATGCCGCGCGGCACGCCGCCGAGCAGGATCGGCTCGGTCAGGCTGCGATGCAGCGGCACCGACCACCCGGGAATGTCCGCGGGACCGTTCATCCGACCAGCGCCCCACCGGAGAAGTTGAAGAAGGTCAGGAAGAAGCTCGCGGCGGCGAAGGCGATCGACAGGCCGAAGACGATCTGGATCAGCCGGCGCATGCCGCCAGAGGTCTCGCCGAAGGCCAGGCCGAGACCCGTGCCGATGATGATCAGCACGGCGATGATCTTGGCGACCGGCCCCTGCACGGAATCGAGGATCTGCTGCAGCGGCTGCTCCCACGGCATGTTCGACCCTGCCGCGAAGGCGGAGGCCGGCCAGAGCAGCACCAGCGCCATGAGGGCGGCCGTGCACTGCTGCCCATGACGAAGGATGGTCTTCGGGTTCACGGATGACTCCCGGGCTGGAGGGGAACGATGTTGGAGGGGCGCTCGGCGCCGATCTCCGTCAGCACGTAGTCGCCGGCGACCAGGACCTTGCCGACCTGCCACAGCCCGGCGAGGCGGCGGTGCCGGCCGCGGCCCTGCAGGACGGCGATCAGGTCGATGGTCTCGGCGATCAGCGGACGCGACACGTTCACCACCGCCTCCTGGATTAGCTGCTCAAGCCGGCGCAGCGCGCCGAGGGCCGAGCCGGCATGGATGGTGCCGATCCCGCCGGGATGGCCGGTGCCCCAGGCCTTCAGCAGGTCGAGCGCCTCGGCACCGCGGACCTCGCCGATCGGGATGCGGTCGGGACGCAGCCGGAGGCTGGAGCGGACCAGATCCGCGAGCGTGCAGACGCCATCCTTGGTGCGAAGCGAAACGAGGTTCGGCGCCTCGACCTGGAGTTCCCGCGTGTCCTCGATGACGACAACGCGGTCGCCGGTGGCGGCGACTTCCTTGAGCAGCGCGTTGGCGAGCGTCGTCTTGCCGGTTGAGGTGCCGCCGGCGACCAGGATGTTCCAGCGTTCGGCGATCGCCGAGCGCAGTAGCCCGGCCTGGTCGGCGCGCATAATCCCAGTCTCGACGTAGTCGTGGAGCGAGAACACCGCGATGGCAGGCTTGCGGATGGCGAAGGTGGGGCCGGTCACCACCGGCGGCAGCAGGCCCTCGAAGCGCTCGCCGGTCTCCGGCAGTTCGGCCGAGATGCGCGGACTATGGGCGTGTGCCTCGACGCCGACGTGGTGCGCGACGAGACGGATAATGCGCTCGCCGTCGGCGGGCAGCATGCGCAGGCCGGTGTCGGCGAGGCCAGCGCCGAGACGGTCCACCCAGAGCCGGCCGTCCGGGTTGAGCATCACCTCGACGATGTCGGGCTGCCCCAGCAGGGCCGCGATCGCCGGGCCCAGCGCGGTGCGCAGCATGCGCACCGAGCGGGCCAGCATCACGCCGGTGCCGTCAGGCCCGGGCATGATCCCCCTCCCTCCCGGCCGCGTCCGCCTCGGCGGGCGCGAGCTCTTGGTCGGCGTCTTCTTCGGCCCGTGCGGAGGAGTCGTCCCGGCCGTAGTGTTCGGGGGTGATCTCCCGGCTGATCTCGCGCACGAGGGAATCGCCGCGCTGCAACCGGCGGCCGAGGGTCTCGATGAAGCCCTGGTAACGGCTGGCCCCCTGCGCCTTGGCTGCGTCCTGCTGGGCGGCCGGGATCGGCGGCGATGCCGACAGCCAGAACCGCACGAACAGGGCCTGCACCTCGATGACGATGGTCAGGTCGCGCTCGATCCGCTCCATCTGCCGCGACAGCCGGTCGAGCCGGCGGACGAAGGCGGCCTCGCGGCGATCCAGCGCGTCGGGCGAGAGGAACGAGGTGACCGCCGCCTCGACCAGCTGCGAGCGATGCACGCCCTGCCGTAGCGCGAAAGCGGTGAGCTGGTCGGCGAGCTTGGGATCGAAGTAGCAGTTCAGCCGGCTTTTCATGGGCTACATTCCCATCGCCATGCCGTCGCCGCGGTCGATCGCCGCGCCGCGCACGGCTTGCCGTTGCAGCGCCGCCATGGTGCGCTGGCGTTGCGGCTCGTCGTCGGGCTCGTCCTCCAGGATGGCGAACTCGCCGGCCGGATCGCGCGCCGGCACGATGGCTTCGTGCTCGGGCAGTTCCGGCTCCTGGCGGATCCCACCATTGGCGTGGTCCGGGCGCGCCGCTTCGGCAGCGTCCGCAGCCTGGGCGCCGATCGGTGCCGCGCCGGTCCAGTCATCGCCTTGGGCCGGTGGGGTATCCGGGTAGCCGCATTCCGATAGCGTCGGCGCCGGCAGCACCCGGTCCCGGAATGCCGGCTCCTCGTAGTAGCGCAGCTTCTTGGCGCGGATCGGCGGCAGGCCGGCGACCATGACGATCTCGTCGGCCGGCGGCAGTTGCATCACCTCGCCCGGGGTCAGCAGCGGGCGAGCGGTCTCCTGGCGGCTGACCATCAGATGCGACAGCCACGGCGCCAGCCGGTGCCCGGCGTAGTTCTTCATCGCCCGGAGTTCGGTCGCGGTACCCAGCCCGTCGGAGATGCGTTTGGCCGTGCGCTCGTCGTTGGTCGCGAAGCAGACCCGGACATGGCAGTTGTCCAGGATCGCGTCGTGCTCGCCATAGGCCTTCTGGATCTGGTTGAGCGACTGCGCGATCAGGAAGGCGCGGATGCCGTACCCGGCCATGAAGGCCAGTGCCGATTCGAAGAAATCCAGCCGGCCGAGCGCAGGAAACTCGTCGAGCATCATCAGCAGGCGCGAGGGCGTCCGGCCCGATGCGCGGCGCGCGGGAACGTCGAGTGTCTCGGTCAGCCGCCGGCCGATCTGGTTGAGCACCAGGCGGATCAGCGGCTTCGTGCGCGAGATGTCCGATGGCGGCACGACGAGGTAGAGCGACACCGGCCGCTCGGCACCGACAAGGTCGGCGATCCGCCAGTCTGAGTGCGACGTGACCTTCGCCACCACCGGATCGCGGTAGAGGCCGAGAAACGACATCGCCGTGCTGAGCACGCCCGAGCGCTCGTTCTCCGACTTGTTGAGCAGCTCACGGGCCGACTGGGCGACCACCGGATGGACGCCACGATCGCCGAGATGCGGCGTGGTCATCATCGCCCGCAAGGTCCGCTCGATCGGCCGCGCCGGGTCGGAGAGGAACGCGGCCACGCCGGCCAGCGTTTTGTCCGGCTCGGCGTAGAGCACGTGCAAGATCGCGCCGACCAGCAGCGAGTGGCTGGTCTTCTCCCAGTGGTTCCGGCGCTCCAGCGCGCCCTCGGGATCGACCAGCACATCGGCGATGTTCTGGACATCGCGCACTTCCCATTCGCCGCGGCGGACCTCCAGCAGCGGGTTGTAGGCGGCGGAGCGGGGGTTGGTCGGATCGAACAGCAGGCAGTGGCTGAACTGCGTGCGCCAGCCCGCGGTCAGGGTCCAGTTCTCGCCCTTGATGTCGTGGACGATGACGCTGCCGGTCCATGAGAGCAGGGTAGGCACGACCAGGCCGACGCCCTTGCCCGAGCGCGTCGGCGCGAAGCAGAGCACGTGCTCCGGGCCGTCATGGCGGAGGGTCTGCGCGCCGAGCCGGCCGAGCTGCACCCCGGCGTCACCGAAAAGGCCCGCCGCCTCGATGTCGTGGCGCGTCGCCCAATGCGCTGAGCCATAGGTGGTGACGTGGCGCGCCTGGCGGGCGCGGAGGACCGAGGCGATGATGGCAAGGAGCGCCGCGCCCAGACCTCCGGCGGACGCGATCACGGCGCCTTTGGCGAAGACGCCGGGGGCATAGGCGTCGAAATGGTACCACCACGCGAAGAACAGCTGCGGCTGATAGACCGGTTCCGCGCCAATTCGGACCCACGGCAAACCGAGCGCCGGCTGGAACCCGAGCCGCCAGGCCGTCCATTCCGTGGCGGCCCAGCAGCCGAACAGCACCATGGCGAGTGCGCCCAGCATCTGGCCCCAGAGAATCTTCGTCCCGGTCATCGACCCCGCTCATGGATGCGAACGGGGCACAGATAGAAAGACGGAAACTCCACCGTGCAACAGCAAAGAACGGCAATCGTAGAGGATCGAAGAAATAGAAACGAACGGCGGGTTGCGCCCTTCGTTCCAGGCCTCGGGCTCAGATCGCCTGGATCGGTCCTGGATATCGCGCGAGGTTGGCGTCCGCGGTGAGCAGCATGATCCCTTCCACCACCGCCTGCGCGATCAGCATGCGGTCGAACGGGTCTTTGTGCAGCGGCGGCAGGAGGTCGAGTGCGACCGCGTGCGCGCTGGTGACGGGAAGCTCGGCATAGCCGTTATCGAGCAGACCGCGCCGCAGCAGTCGCGCGTCCGCACGGAAATCCGCCCGTCCCAGTTGCTGCTTGATGGCCACCTCCCAGAGACTGGCGGCGCTGAACACCAGTTCGTTCGCTTCATCCTCGAGCAGCGCCCGCGCCACACGCGGCAGCCGCCGCGGTGTGCCCGCCGCCCAGAGCAGAACATGGGTATCGAGCAGCAGTTTCATGCCGGCGCGCTCAGCCGGCCTCGGCACCGAACAGGCGCGCGATCTCCTCGCCACCCATGGTATCGAAATCCTCCGGGACGGTGATCTGGCCCTTGAGGAAACCGAGGCGGCGCGGGTGCGCCGGGGCCTCAAGCGCAGTGAGCTTCACCAGTGGCTTACCAGCCTTGGCGATGATCACCTGCTCCCCCTGCGCCGCCTGCTCGATCAGGCGGGACAGATGGGTCTTGGCGTCGTGGATGTTGACGGTGGACATCGGTTGCCTCGAACGGACTAGGTTTAACTAGTCTAGTCCAAAAATCGCGTCAACGCTGTGACCGTTGCCAGCGCGGCTTGGAGTCCGTCAGAGGTGGCGCCGCGACCGCCCTATCGATCGGCCAGGCGTGGCGGCAGGAGCCGGGTTAGCGCCCGTTCGTCGGGCTGCCGAGCAGGGTTTCGATCAGCGGGCAGCCGGGCTGGTCGGCCGCATCGTCGCGCGCGTCGCATTGTCCGATCAATGCGGTCAGCGCCTTTTGCATGGCGCGCAGATCGGCGATCTTGGTCGTGACTTCGGCGAGATGGGTCGCGGCGAGGTCCTTCACCTGCCCGCAGGGCACGTCGCTTGCCGCGGCCAGTTGCAGCAGCGCGCGCACTTCGTCGAGCGTGAAGCCGAGCTCCCGGGCACGACGGATAAAGGTCAGCCGCTCGACATGGGAGCGGCCATAGACGCGATGGCCGCCTTCGGTGCGGGCAGGTTTCGGCAATACGCCGATCTTCTCGTAGAAACGGATGGTCTCGATGTTGCAGCGCGTGCGGGCGGCCAGCGCGCCGATCGGGATCAGCGGTCCCGCCGCGTCCGCGTCGGCGGGGGCGATTTTTCCTCTTGAACCTGGAGTTGCTACAGATCTCATAACCCCGATCTAAGCGCACCCATCGGAGCGGGCAAGGCATGGATCAGCAAGTGGGGACGGAGATCATGGACACGGTGGCCGGCGGGCCGGTCACGAGCGGCGGCGTCAGGCTGCTGTCGCTCGGCGGCATCGCCGCCGCACTCGGGGCGGCCTCCTGCTGCGTGATCCCATTCGCGCTGTTCACGCTCGGGGTCAGTGGCGTCTGGATCGGCAATCTGACCGCGCTGGAGCCCTACCAGCCGATCTTCGCCGCCGCCGCCCTCGGGTTCATTGGCCTCGGCGCGTGGCGGCTGCGGCGCAAGGCGCAGGTTGCCTGCGCCAACGGCTATTGCGGCACCCCGCGCGCCGACCGCGTCGCCCGGATCGGGCTGTGGACCGCCGGCGTGCTGGTCGTCGTCGCCGTCGCCTTTCCGTACCTCATCCGCGCCATCGCCTTCTGACCCATCGCCTTCTGACAGGGAGTATCACGATGCCTCGTTCCGTCCTTGCTGCCACCTTCGCCGTCAGTCTGCTCGCCGTCCCGTTCGCCGCGCAGGCCGCCGACACCAGCGTGGTGCTCGACGTGCATCACGCCGGCTGCGTGCTGTGCGGGCCGATCGTCAAGAGCACCTTGGCGCGCGTGAAGGGCGTTTCGGCCGTGCAGGTCAGCCAGCCGAACGGGATGTCCGATGTGACCGCGACCGTGACCTACAACACGACCGCGACCTCGCCGGCGGCGCTGATCAAGGCGGTGACCGATCAGGGCTATCCCGCCGAAATCGCCAAGCCCGCCAAGGGCTGATCGCCATGGATGCCGTCACCACGCATGATTGCTGTGCCGTGTCGTCGAAGCCTGGCTCCACACCCGACCTCGTGGTGATCGGCGCCGGCTCGGCCGGGTTCTCGGCGGCGATCCGCGCGAGCGAGCTTGGCGCGCGCGTCGCGCTGGTCGGCGCCGGCACGATCGGCGGCACCTGTGTCAATATTGGTTGCGTGCCGTCCAAGACGCTGATCCGCGCGGCCGAGGCACTGCATCATGGCACGGCGGCATCGCGCTTCGCCGGGATCGCGGCGAGCGCACGCCTGACCGATTGGGCCGCGCTGATGGCGCAGAAGGCCGCGCTGGTCGACGGCCTGCGGGAGGCGAAATACGCCGCCCTGCTGCCGGAATACGACGCCATCCGCTACGTCGAAGGCGCGGCCCGGTTCACCGGCAACGGCCTCGTCGCCGGCGATGAGCGGTTCCCCGCCGAGCGCGTCGTGATCGCCACCGGCGCCTCGCCCGCCATACCGTCGATCCCCGGCATCGGCGACGTGGCGTATCTCACCAGCACCACGGCTCTCGCGCTCGATCGTCTGCCGCGCTCGCTGCTGGTCATCGGCGGCGGGGTGATCGGCTGCGAGCTTGGCCAGATGTTCGCCCGCTTCGGGGTTGCGGTGACCATCGTCTGCCGCTCGCATCTGCTGCCCGGGTTCGAGCCGGAGGTGACCGAGGCGCTGACCGGCTATCTGCACGAGGAAGGCGTCGCGGTCCGTTGCGGCGTTTCCTACCGGCGCATCCGCCGCACCGAGACGGGGGTGGCGCTCGATGTCGCGGTCGCGGGCCAGGCGGAAACCATCGCCGCCGAGCAGGTCCTGGTCGCGATCGGACGGGTGCCGAACACGGCGGGCCTCGATCTCGCCGCCGCGCGCATCGCCGCCGATGCGCGCGGCGCCATCGTCGTGGACGAGTTTCTGCAGACCGCGCGCGGGGGGATCTATGCCGCGGGCGATGTCACCGGGCGCGATCAGTTCGTCTACATGGCGGCCTATGGCGCCAAGCTCGCCGCCGAGAACGCGTTGCGCGGCAACACGAAGCGTTACGATGCGCACGCCATGCCGGAGGTGGTGTTCACCGACCCGCAGGCCGCGCGGGTCGGGCTGACGGAAGCCGAAGCCCGCGCCGAGGGCCTGGCCGCGCGCTCGGTCGTCCTGCCGCTCGCGCAGGTGCCCCGCGCGCTCGCCGCACGCGACACGCGCGGGCTGATCAAGCTTGTCGCCGAAGAGGACAGCCTGCGCCTGCTAGGGGCGCAGATCCTGGCGCCGGAGGGGGCCGATGTCATCCAGACGGCGGTGCTAGCGATCAAGCGCGGTCTGACAGTCACCGATCTGGCCGAAGCGCTGTTCCCCTATCTCACCACGGTGGAGGGGCTGAAACTCGCCGCTCTCGGCTTCGTTAAGGACGTGGCGAAACTCTCCTGCTGCGCCGGGTGAAGCGGTTTCAGTCGACCGAGCCGCGTCCCCTGCGCCGCAAGGGCCGGCACGCCTCAGGTCCGGACGGTCAGGTTCGTGAAGCGCGCCCGCAGCGTGTCCGGGAAAGCCGAAGCCGCGGCGGCGGCGCCCGATGCAGGATCGCCGTCCGTCCTCCCGGCGACGCGGCACGCCTGCAACGCATACTGCGTCACGTGAAGATCGGCCAATGCGTCGACGAGCCGGCGTATGGTCGCCGCGTCCAGCAGGTCCGGGTGAACCGTGGTCCGCACCTCGTAGCCCACCCCGCTGGCGACGAGTCGCAGCAGGCTGTCGCGGGCGCGCAGCCCACTTCCGGGTACGCCGGTCAGGCGCGGATAGTCGTCGAACGGCGCCTTGACGTCGAAGCCGACCCAGTCGAGCAGCGGCAGCACTTCGCTCAGCCGGTCCGGATACGGCCCCGCCGTGTGCAGGCCGATGCGGAACCCCAGCGCTCGGACCTCCTGCATCGCCGCGCCGAGGCCGCGCTGCAGTGTCGGCTCGCCGCCGGAGAACACCACGCCGTCGAGCAGGCCGATGCGGGTGCGCAGAAACGTCGTCACCGACCGCCACGTCACCTCGCCCGGCCGGTCCGCATCCAGCAGGTGCGCGTTGTGACAATAGCTGCACCGCCACGGACATCCCTGGCAGAACACCGTCGCGGCCAGCTCGCCGGGCCAGTCGCAACCCGACAGCTTCACGAAGCCGCCGATGCGGAGCTCAGTTGTCACCGTGCCCGCGATCGCCGGACCGGGATTTGGCCTCGCTGAAGAACGTCCGCTCGGCGAACTCGCTTTGCTTGCCGCGGTTGAACGACGCGACGGGCCGGTGATAGCCCATCACCCGCGTCCAGACCTCGCAGGGCTGGCGTTCGGCGTCATCCAGCCGGATGTCGCCGGCCACGGTCACCGGCACGATGCTGTTCATGCGTCTACTCCTTCGGCTACGTTGGCGCCGACCTGCCGCTTGCGCGCGTGGATCTCCTCGTCGCATTTCGGGCAGAAGGCATGCTCGCCACTGAGATATCCGTGTTTCGGGCAGACCGAGAAGGTGGGCGTGATCGTGATGTACGGTAGCCGAAAATTCTCCAGCGCCCGGCGCACCAGCTTGCGGCACGCCGCCGCCGAGGAGACGCGCTCGCCCATGTAGAGGTGCAGCACCGTGCCGCCGGTATATTTGCGTTGCAACTCGTCCTGCAGCGCCAGCGCCTCGAACGGATCGTCCGTGAACCCGACCGGCAGCTGCGAGGAATTAGTGTAGTAGGGTGCTTCCGGCGTGCCTGCCTGCAGGATGCCGGGAAAGCGCTTGCGGTCCTCGCGGGCGAAGCGGTAGGTGGCTCCCTCCGCGGGCGTGGCCTCCAGGTTGTACATGTGCCCGGTTTCGTTCTGGAAGCCGACGATGCGCTCGCGGACATGGTCGAGCAGCCGCAACGCGAATGCGCGACCCCATGCGGTGCTGACGTCCTCGCCGTCATCGGTGAAGTTGCGGATCATCTCGTTCACCCCATTCACGCCGAGGGTGGAGAAGTGGTTCCGCAGCGTGCCGAGATAGCGCTTGGTGTAGGGATACAGCCCGCCGTCCATCAGCCGCTGGATGGTCTTGCGCTTGACCTCCAGGCTGTCGCGGCCGAGGTCGAGCAGCCGGTCGAGCCGGGCGAGCAGCCCCGCCTCGTCGCCCTTGTGCAGGTAACCCAGGCGGGCGCAGTTGACGGTGACGACGCCGAGCGAACCCGTCTGCTCGGCGCTGCCGAACAGCCCGTTGCCGCGCTTGAGCAACTCGGTCAGGTCGAGCTGCAGCCGGCAGCACATCGAGCGGATCATGTTCGGTTTGAGATCGGAGTTCAGGAAATTCTGGAAGTATGGCAGGCCGTATTTCGCGGTCAGGGCGAACAGCCGCTCAGCGTTCTCGCTCTCCCAGGGGAAATCCGGCGTAATGTTGTAGGTCGGGATCGGGAAGGTGAAGACCCGACCCTTGGCATCGCCCTGCGCCATCACCTCGATATAGGCCTGGTTGATGATGTCCATCTCGGGCTGCAGATCGCCATAGGTGAACGCCATCTCCTCACCGCCGATCACCGGCACCTGCTCGCGCAGATCCTCCGGGCAGGTCCAGTCGAAGGTCAGGTTGGTGAACGGCGTCTGCGTGCCCCAGCGGGACGGCACGTTGAGATTGTAGACCAGCTCCTGGATCGACTGGCGGACCTCCTCGTAGCGCAGCCGGTCCTTGCGCACGAACGGCGCCATATAGGTGTCGAACGAACTGAACGCTTGCGCCCCCGCCCACTCGTTCTGCAAGGTGCCGAGGAAGTTGACGATCTGTCCGACGGCGCTCGACAGGTGCCGCGGCGGCCCTGCCTCCACCCGGCCCGGCACGCCGTTCAACCCTTCGGTAAGCAGCACGCGCAGCGACCAGCCGGCGCAATAGCCGGTCAGCATGTCGAGGTCGTGGATGTGGATGGCACCGTCGCGATGCGCGATGCCGACCTCCGGCGCATAGACATGCGACAGCCAGTAATTGGCGGCGACTTTGCCGGAGACGTTGAGGATCAGGCCACCCAGAGAGTAGCCCTGGTTCGCGTTGGCGTTGACGCGCCAATCGGTGCGGTCGAGATAGTCGTCGATGGAGGCGGCGACGGCCACCATTGTCTCGCGATCCTGCCGCATCCGCGCGTGCCGATCCCGATAGACGATATAGGCCCGCGCGGTGGCGAAGTGGTCGGCCGAGATCAGGACCTGCTCGACCACATCCTGGATCTGCTCGATCTGCGGCGGATGATCGGCGAAGCGCCGGCTGAGCACCTTCAACGCCTGCGCAGTCAGGAGCTCCGCTTCCGGGGCGTCGAACTCCCCGGTGGCAATGCCGGCGCGGGCGATCGCCGCGTGGATCTTTCCTACGTCGAACGCCACCACCGCCCCCGAACGCTTGGTCACGTGGGCCGGAGGAGAGACAGCGATAAGACCGCTCATCATGGTCTGTCCTGCCCGCGCGTCGCCGCATGAGACGACCGCACGGGACCCTATATCTGGTGTATTATCAACGTTTGGCTACCAGATGCCCTATGCGCCCGCGAATCCCAGGTCGTCAATGGGCGGGGCCACCCGGGCGGGAGGCCGCGCAGGCCTCCCGCCGCGGCGTCTCAACCGGCCTCCGCGCGCAGCCTGCGCGCCGCCTTCACCAGGTTTTCGACCGCCGGCCGAACCTCAGCCCAGCCGCGTGTCTTGCAGCCGCAATCGGGGTTCAACCACAGGCGTTGCCGCGGCACCCGCGCGGCGGCCTGGCGCAGCAGCGCCGCCATTTCGTCGGCGGACGGGACGCGGGGACTGTGGATGTCCCAGACGCCGGGCCCGATCTCGTTGGGGTAGTCGAACGCCGCGAAGGCCTGCAGCAGCTCCATGTTGCTGCGCGCCGTTTCGATCGAGATCACATCCGCATCCATCGCCGCGATGGCATCGATGATGTCGTTGAACTCGGCGTAGCACATGTGCGTATGGATTTGCGTCGCATCGTGCACCCCGGAGGACGCCAGGCGGAAACATGCGACTGCCCAGCGGAGGTAGTCCGCGCGATCCGCCTTGCGCAAGGGAAGCCCTTCGCGGAAGGCGGGCTCATCGATCTGGATGATGGAGATCCCGGCAGCCTCGAGATCCGCAACCTCGTCGCGGATCGCGAGCGCGAGCTGGCGGCAGACCGTCTCGCGCGCGATATCCTGGCGCACGAAGGACCACTGCAGCATCGTCACCGGCCCCGTCAGCATTCCTTTCATCGGGCGTTCCGTCAGCGACTGGGCAAAGGTGGTCCAGCGCACTGTCATCGGCACCGGCCGGGACACGTCGGTCCAGATGATCGGGGGCGCGACGCAGCGGCTGCCGTAGGACTGGACCCAGCCGTGGCGAGTGAATGCGAAACCCGCCAACTGCTCGCCGAAGTACTTCACCATGTCGTTGCGCTCGAACTCGCCGTGCACGGGCACGTCCACGCCCGCCTCCTCCTGCCAGCGCACCGCGGCGGCGATCTCCCGCTCGATCGCTGCGCCGTAGTCGGCCTCCGAGAGGTCGCCGCGGGCGAAGCGCGCCCGCGCGGCACGCACCTCAGCGGTCTGCGGGAACGAGCCGATCGTCGTCACCGGCAGCGTCGGAAGCTGCAGGCGTTGGCGCTGCACGGCGGCGCGTTCAAGGTACGGCCTCGCCCGACGCTCCATCGTCGGCGTCACCGCGGCGAGCCGCGCCGCGACGGCCGCATCATGCACCCGGGCATCCGCGCGCACTTCCGCCAACGCGGTGTCGCTCTCCTTCAGCGCCGGTGAAATGGCGGCTTCGCCTTCGTCCAGGGCACGCGCCAGTAGCGCGACCTCGATGAGCTTCTCGTCTGCAAATGCGAGGCGCCGCATCAGTGCCCGCTCAAGCCCGGTCTCCCCGCGCAGGCTCTGCGGGACATGCAGGAGCGAGCACGAAGGGGCGACCATGAGCCGCCCGCCGCGCTGCGTTGCGGCGGGATGCAGCAGTGCGAGAGCAGCGCGCAGGTCGGTGCGCCAGACGTTGCGCCCGTCCACCACGCCGAGCGAGAGCCAGCGATCGGTCGGCAGCGCCGTCAGCGCAGGCTCCAGTTGCTCCGGCGCGCTGACGAGGTCGAGATGCACTCCCCCAACCGGCAGCGAGGCCGCGAGCGGCAGGTTTTCGCGCAGTCTGCCGAAATAGGTCGCCAGCAACAGGCGGAGGCCCGGGGCGGCCTCGGCGAGCGCCCGATAGGCCGTGCGGCACGCGTCTGGGACGCCGGCAGGCAGGTCGGTAACCAGGCAGGGCTCGTCGAGCTGCACCCACGAGGCGCCTGCCTCCGCCAGTTCCCGCAGCGCCTGCGCATAGACGGGCAGCAGCGCGGGCAGCAGGTCGAGCGGGCGCGTGCCGTCTTCCGCCTTCGCGAGCAGCAGGAAGGACACCGGACCAAGCATGACCGGGCGGGTGCGAACACCGCGCCCCAGACCTTCCGTGAACGCAGCGAACCAACGATTGTCCAGCAGCTGAAAGCGGGTGTCGGCGGCCAGGCGCGGCACGATGTAGTGGTAGTTCGTGTCGAACCACTTGGTCATCTCGAGCGCGACGGCGTTGCTCGGGATGCCGGCGGCGCGCTCTGCCTCGCTGCCGCGCGCGCCGCGTGCCAAGGCGAACAAGGTGGCGAGCGAGGCCGGCCCCTCACCGGGCCAGCCGTAGCCGCGCGGAATGGCGCCGACCGCGCAGGCGGTCTCCAGCACGTGGTCGTAGAGGGCGAAATCCCCGGACGGGACGTGGTTGATGCCCAGCCCGTGCTGAAGCGTGCGGCTGCCCGCCCGGAGTGCGGTGGCAGCAGTGAGCAGCTCGGCCTCGCTGCTTTGGCCGGCCCAGAAGCCCTCAAGGGCGGCCTTCAGCTCGCGGCGGGGGCCGATCCGCGGGTACCCGAGATTGGCGGCGATCGTCATGACGCGTGGTCTCCTGCGCCCGGTGCGCCCAGCCCGGCCGTGAAGGTGGCGTGCCCCCGCAGGGCGGGATGCACGGCGCTGGCAGGTCTCCTGGCTTGCGGATATCGGGCGTGGTGGCCCACCGCCGCAGACCCTGCCTTCCCGCGCCTGATGGCGCAGTGGCCCACCCCGGCGAGGGTGGACGGGCCTGCGGCTTACCGCCGACAGTTGCTGGGGCAGCCGCCGACTTGGGGCGTTTGAGCAGCCCCGCACGGCGTTCCCTTTTGCGCCCGCTCGCGCGGGACCAACGCCATATCAACATATCCTTATGTATAATTGGGTCAAGGCACGCTATGCGCTGCCTCCACGCCCCTTAAAGGCTGACCCCTCGGTCTCGTCCGATCTGCCAGGATATCCCGCCGTCGGTGACGAGCCCGAGGACCTCACGGCCAAGGCTGCGCTCGATCACCGGCCGCCAGGGGACCAGGGTGAAGTCCTTGGCGCTCTCGACCAGGGCGTACCGGCCGGAGGCTAGTTGGACAGCTTCTCGGTAGGTGCCGCGGATCGTCTCGCCGGGCGCCGGCATCCGGAACGGTACGGCGGGCGTCGCCGCCAGTTCGCCGCCGGCGCGCGCGAGTTCGCGGCGCTCCAGCGTCGCGAGAAGGTCCCGGCGATAACGCACGCCCCCGTCCGCCTCCCGGCGCGCATCGCCGTGGGTGAGGTGATGCTGGCGGCGGCGCTTAAGGGCGACTTCGACCTCCAACCCGAACCCGCCTTGCGCGACCTGCACCGGATCGCGGACCACCAGTTGGCGATCAAGCCAGGTCGCCCCGTCGCTGCGGATCTGGGCTTCCAAGTCGAGCGCGGATAGCACGCGCAGGCTTGGCATCTGACTGCGGCCCGTGTCGTGGCGAGCAGCCCGCTGTTCGAGATCGGCCGGGATGCGCCAATGGTCGGCGTCGAGCCGCTGGACCATGCCAGTGCGGCGCAGCGCCTCCAGGCGGCGGACATGGGCTTCGACATAAGCGTCCGGATCTGCAATGCCGGGATCGGCGCGCGCGGTGGCGAGATGGTCTACGGGCCGATAGATGCCGTCGTTCTGGTGCGCCAGGTCAACGATGTTCCGGTCCGCGGCGCGCGGCGCTCCGCGTTCCGCTGCAAGCTCCACGATGGCTCCGATCGACGTGTGGGCGATATCCGTGCCAGCGGCGGGGAGTTCGACGTAGTGGACCCGCCCGTCGAGGCCATCGACGATCAGATGAACCCGATCCCCCAGTTCGTCACCGCCAAGCCCGTGCCCCAGCAGCCGCCCGGTGATCGGTGCGGCGAGCGGCTCGCGGAGGTCGTGGATCGCGAACTGCTCGGCGCCGCGTTCCGCGCCATGGCGGGTCAACGCATGGTGCATGGTCTTGATGATGTCCCCGCGTTCGCCGAGGGCGCGCAGCGTCTCCTCCATGCCGGGAACCAGATGCCAGCGGCCAGTGGCGATCTCCTCGGCCAGTCCCAGCCGCTCCAGGGCTTGCAGCCGGCCGATCCGTAGCTGCCGGTCGAAGTCGGAGCGCGGCTCCCCGGCGGCGGCGCGGAGGTCGATCACGCCACCCGCCGCGTCATCCGCCTCGCGCAGCAGCGCCCGATCGATCCGGGTCAGCCGTTCCTGGTCGATCTCGCGCACGAGCTTCGCCTGTCGTTCCATCGTGCTCTCGGGGCCGAGCTCGATGGTGACCAGCTCCGAGGCGCGCTCCCGGATGCCATGGGCCAGATAGGCCCCGGCAATCACCAGATTCTCGCCGGCCTCATCGACGCCGCGGATGACGATGTGGGTGTGCGGGTGGGCGGTGTTGAAGTGATCGACCGCGACCCAGTCCAGCCCGGTGCCGAGGTCGCGCTCGACCTGCCGCATCAGATCGCGGGTGAAGGCGCGGAGGTTGGAGAGCTCGGCGCCGTCCTCGGCGGCAACGATCAGCCGGAACTGACGCGGGTCACCCCCCGAGCGATCGAGAAAGGTGCGGCCATCGGCGCGGTCCGCCGTGGCGGAGTAGAGCTGGCCGGGCGCGCCGTCGCGGGTGACGCCATCACGCTGGAGGTAGCGCAGATGCACCGCCGCCGCGCGGCTGCCGGCGCGCATCTTCACGTAGCGGGCCTTGACGACGACACGGCGTGCTCCGGGCCGCGCCTGCGACCAGCCCCGTGGTGAGGCTGCCCGCCCGCGCGCGAAGGCTGCGCCCCTGCCGTGCTTGGCTGGCAGATCGGCGAGGCTCCGCGCACCGACAGGAGGCGCTGCCACGGATGATCGCGTGAGTGCACCGGCGCGAGAAATCGCGCGCTTGATCTGCGTCGCGGCCAACATCCGCCGATGGTCCCGGCTGCGCGTGCGGCCGAGGCGCGGGCGAAGGCGCGGGTCATCGTCGGGGCGAGGCATGCTCCGAGATTGACGGCGAAGCTGCCACTCGCGAAGGAGCCTTGATGGCACTGCGAAAATGCGCCGATGGAGGTAGCCCTGACGCGCGGCTGCCGCGCCTCGTTGCGAGTCCGTGGCACGGTCTCCGCGGTCGATAACCCAATGTGCAGACATTGAAATCACGACCGATCGCACGCAGCGGTGCCGCAGGCCTTTATCTTGCCCTCGTAATCGGGCTACTCAGGTTCTTCTTTCGTGCCATAGTATCAGACCTCCTCCATTGCTATTTCTACTACGACAGACGGCGTTCCGCCACGCTTTCCTGCGATCGTCTGCGCCTGGTGGTCCATGCACTCGTGCGTGCTCTGATCCCGCAGCGGTTGTGATGGCCGCAGGGGCACATGTCGGCGTCGGGAAGGTGGCGTGGCGCATTCACTCCCGCGCGTTCCGGCGGTCGTTGAACCGCTCGACAGCAGGCAAGATATCGCGCTCTCCACCCTCATCAGACCCACCAGTCGCAGCTCCGCCCGCAGACGGATCCCGTGTTGTCCCGTTGCTCTCAGCGTGCCGTCGTCATGCTGGCACCAGCGCAGTCGCCGCCGCCTCCGGCTGCACGGCCGGCGCGGCCGCGAAGCGGAAGTCGGTGCCGTCACGCCACATCGCGTGCATGATGACAGCGAGCTTGCGCGCCACTGCGGTGACCGCCCGCTTGTGGCCGCGATGCCGGGCGAGCTTCATTCCCCACGCCTTGAGGCTGGTCCACACCTTGCTGCGGGTCAGCAGACAGCTCGCCGCTTCATAGAGCAGCGTGCGCATCTCCTTGTCCCCCTGGCGCGAGATGTGACCGTCGAAGTCGATCGACGTGCCGGACTGCTCGCGCTTCGGCGTGAGACCGAAATGCGCGCCGACATCGCGTGATCGGGCGAACCGTTCCGGCGCGTCGACCGCGGTCTTGAACGCCAAAGCGGTCACCGGACCGACGCCCGGAATGCTCATGAAGCGCTTGCAGACCGCATCGTGGACGGTGATCTGAACGACCAGCGCGTGCATCCGGGTGTACTCGGCCCACAGTGCCGCCCGCGCCCGCAGCATCGGCTCCGCCATCGCCGCGAGAAACGCGTCGCCGGCCACCGCGTCGCGCACATGCTCGTCAAAGGAGCCGCGTCCGGCGGCATGCAGCTTGACGCCGAACACCTTCAGCGAGTGCCGGATCTCGTTCTCGAGGTCGAGGAATTTGCGCTTCAGCGTCCGCCGGTGCGTCAGCAGCAGCCGCAGCCGGTAGCTGTCGTCGCTCTTCACGTGCACGTCGCGATACCAGCCCGAGCGCACCAGCTGCGCCACCCCGCGCGCGTCATTGCGGTCGGTCTTGTTGCGCTGCGCCTTCAGCGCCGCATGCACGTGCCGGGTCTCCAGCAGCACCACATCCAGGCCGAGCCGCTGCAGGCCGCGATGCAGCCAGGGCGACAGCGCACCGGCCTCGTGTCCGACGCACCGGAGCCGCCCCGCGTAGCCTTCCAGAGCCTGGTGGATCGCGTCTGCGGCGGTCTCGGCGCTGGCTTGGAGCACCACCGCCCCGGCGCTGTTCACGACGCAGATCGCGGTCTCTTTGACGCCAACATCCAGTCCGGCAAAATACTCCACGGCTGTCCTCCGATGCTGCTTGGGGCGCGCTCGCGACCCCGTTGGACCCGCATCACCATGGAGGACAGCCGCCTTCGCCGGAACCGACGCTGCGGCCTTTCCGCGCAACCGCCGCACCGATACCGGCTTCGCCGCTGCAAGCCCGATTACGCCGTCACTCACTCCTAATAGGAACATTGGTCTCTCTCCGGTCGTCTTTCTCCAAGCGCAGATCGAAAGAAAACGACGCAAGCAACGCGATGCACTGCGATCTCGCACGGCGGGCCACGATAGTCAGATGGATCGACGGCGCCACGCAAATTGGCAGTGCGACCAGCTGCGAAGTTGGTGCGGCCGGCGTGCAGTTCGACAGCCGGACGTCACGCCACGACATGGCATCGACAGAAGCCGTCGCCAGCTCATCCGCGGCGCACCCGCGTCATTGAAGAGCGACGAACAGCGCGCCATTTCCGCGCGCATTGAGGGCAGAACCGGAGACGGCTCGCGGCACAAGTCCGGCCGCAGCCGAACGGCCCGTGACCACCGTCGGCGCAGACATCGGCGTCTGGCTCGGTCTCGCGATCGTCGGAACCGTGCGAGCCGGAGAGACCTCGGGATGCACAACGACGGTCACGAAGAGGCCGGCGCTGAGGGCGTCGCTCGGGCTCCGGACCGGCGCCTCCGGGGCAGACTTCGTGCTCAATCCCGTCGTCGCGGCTGCCGCCTGCAACGCACCCGACATGCCACCGATCTGCGGCGCGAGTGCGGCGAGGTAGCGCTGTGTCTCGGCCGGCAGCGTGCGGCCGGTGCGCAGGAACGCATCGAGCCGCGCCGGCCCGGCGTTGAAGGCAGCGAGGAACCAGGGCACGCCGTAGCGGTCCAGCATCTCGCGCAGATACGCCGCGCCGGCAAGGATGTTGTCGCGCGGCGCATACGGATTGGCCCCCAGCCCGTAGCGGGCACGCAGCGCGGTGTAGGTCTGTGGCATCACCTGCATCAGGCCCATCGCGCCCGCCGGTGAGCGAATCGGCCGGCCGTCAACGGTCGCCTGACCGCCGCTCTCCGCGCGCATCACGGCGGCGATCCATGCTTCGGGAATGTCGAAGCGAAGCGACGCCGCGGCGATGGCGGGCTGCCAATCCGCGACCGCTTCGTGTCCGTTGCCGTGCAACACGGGCGTCGCACTCGCGCACGCCGGCGCGCTGCCAAGCGGCACGAACAGCGCCGCGCGGGCCGCAAGACCGCAGGTCGCGACCAGCGTCAGCACGTCCATCGGGAACCCCTCCAGGAGCCAAACTTCTGCCATGCCTCTGACGGGTGAAGCGCTGCCAGCGTGCTCGCTCCGGTCAAGGGTGAAGCGCGCCAGGGCGCGCCGGCTGCGCCGCCCTTGACCTTCGCTGCGCGCGCCGGCGATGCGGAAACCGGCCGGGACGGCAGGATGGCCGTCCCTGGGCCGAACAACAGGATGGGCGGGAAGGTTCGCGACACGGTCATCGCGTCCGCTCGCCGGGAAGCCAGAGCGGCGTGACGCGGCCGATGACGGCGCGGATCGGGGTCGGCCCGAAATACCGCCCGTCGAGCGAGGTCGGCACGCTCGGGATCAGCACGAAAATCTCGCCGTTCGGGAGCCTGCCGCAACCGCTCCATGCGGACAGGCTACGCCCGCGCCCGTCCACCGGCAGGGCGCGGGCGACGGTGCGGCCATTGATCGAAACCGCGCCGTCACGCTCGCACACGGCCTGTCCGGCGACTGCGGCGACGCGCTTCAGCAGCGGTACGCCGCGCGGCAGATAGCCGCGCCGGGCGAACAGCTTGGTGCTGCGCCGGTCGGGCCAGAACAGCACGTAATCGCCGACGCGGAGGTGCTTCCGGCTTGCGGCCGCCAGTACGCGCCAAAGGCCGACCGGCGTGCTGGCCGTGGCGTTCCAGACCACCAGCGGCCGTGCCTGCACCGCTGACGCTGCGAGCAAGAGCAGGCCCGCGAGCATGGCGAGGAGCACGGCGCGTCGCCTCTGCAGTCGGCGCGTCATTGGACCAAGACCCGGCGCCGCAGTAGCCAGGCGCGATGCTGATCGCGACCGTAGGGCCGCGGGTGCTCGCCGCAGAGAAAGCGGTTGTGTACGTGCTGCCAGTAGGTTGGCGCGACATCCGCCGCCTCGACGCCGGCCTGCTCGACCGTGTCGATCAGCGCGAGCAATCGCTGCACACGCGCCCAGCCAGACAGCCGGAGCAGGATGTCGCCGCCTGGATGCACGCCGGGAACCGTCGCGCAGGGTTCCCCCGCCCCGCAGGCGCGCAGGATATCGATGCGCGACAGGAGGGTCCCGAAGTCGTTCGCCTGCCAGCGAATGAACGCGAACACGGCGCCTGGGGTGAAAAAGATCAGGCGCCGGCGGCGATCGAGGATGCGCTCACCGGAATCGTGGCCGAAGCGCAGCCAGTGTTCGACCCGATCCCGATAGAACACCAGCCTGACGCTGGTCAGAGGCTCCTGCGTGCTCACCGCTCGCCTCCCGGGTCGTTCCGTTTTGGTCCTCCCGACACCCGCTTCGTGTCCTTGCCGACGTCGGGAAGGACGCACGAGCCATGGAGCCGTCCCTCCCTCAATGCGCCTTCCTTCGGCCGTCGGGCGCGACGATCGATCGGGGGAAGACACGTCGATCGTCGGTGTGCGCAAAGGCGCCGACGCGAGTGGTTGTCGGGGTGGAAACACGCAGCAAATACAAGGGAAGATTCAGTACTAGAATCAGTACTTAAGTAGGGCACCGAGAACGGCTCGCATCTATATGATTCAAAACACATAATCTGACCATGCGTGAAGTGATGGGCCGTGCTTTTTCGAGTGATAGGCCGTGCCCGTTCAAGTGATAGGCTGCGCTCACTCACAGGTGCGATTCCGTAACTGTGGATCAAAACCCGGCTTATCCCCAGGCACCAACGCGGCACTGTGGACGGGCACGGCCCATCGACCGATGGTGAGCCCTTCATTTCGGCAGTGCTGGACGAGCTCGACTCGATACGACAGGAGCCGCCCGGACTGCGCAATCCTCCGCAGAGCCGCGACGAAGTGACAGTGCCGTGTTGCGCTACCGGACCGGGCATGCAGCGCGTCGAATGAAATTCGCCAGGCTGTGGATTGTTGCCCGGCATGCTTGCGCGCAAGCAGCCAGAGCCAGCGTTGAACGCCGCCGGTGAGGGTGAAATAACCGGGATCGATGGCGAGCACCCGTCGCCGGCGAACCGCGTTCAGCAGCCACTCTGGCAGGGTGAGCAGGACACCGTCCGCGGTTTGCTGCCAGGCTTCGATCCAATGGAACCGCACCGGGCGGTCAGACAGGGTGCCGATGGTGGTGGTCACCTCGCTCGCCGCCAAGCGCTCCAGCGCCGCGGCGAGCCGTTCGTACTGGCTGTGCCCGGTGTCACGCCCCAGGAAGCGCAGAATGCGCCGCGCCGGCGCGATCAGGGTGGCCGCGATGCGGAGCTTCTCGTCCTGCGCCTGGATCAGCTGTGCCGTGGCCCAAAGCAGGATGTCGGCGTCCCAGATGGTGGCGATGGCGGCGGCACCTGGTGCGGGCGTGACCAGCACCGAATGTCGTCGCCCCTGATAGCGGATCGGCGCCGCGCGCGGCGTCTTGGCCAGGCTGAAACAGGGCCAGTTCATCAGATCGACCGGGGCGCGCGGGCGGGCATGTTCCAGGATCGCCGGCAGGGGAGGCTCGGCCATCATCGGCGGGCGAACACAGCCGGGCGCCCCGGCCCGCGCGTGGTGGCGGCACCGAGGCCGGGATCGGAGGTGGAAGTCCTGGCACCGGCTTCGGCCCAGTGCTGGAGGTCTTCGAGGCGATAGACGACCCGGCCGCCGATCTTGCGATAGGCGGGGCCGGTGCCGAAGGTGCGGTGTTTCTCCAGCGTCCGGCCGGAGAGACCAAGGAACTTGGCGGCCTCGGGCGTGCGCAGATAGCGCGGCGGCAGGTTGGGCAGTGGTTCTGGCTGCATGGCGGTGATCCTCGGCGTCGGGCGGCCGGCCATCGGCGCGCGTCGGCACGCAGGATCGGCGCCCGGCGGCGCCGTGCTCAGGGCCGATTCCGCGGGGTGGTCGAAATCGGCCAGGGCAGCCCAGAGGATGACAGCGCTGGTGTCGCGCCCGCTGGCGGCGGGCTACCCGGCCAGCGGGCGGCGCCGGGGCAGCAGGAGCTGGAGCGCCGCCCCGTCGCGCCAGCGTCGTGCGGTGGCGAGTAAGGTGCGGATGCGACTGCGAGCGCCGCTGTCTTCCCAGGGGACAGGCGGCTCGCCGATGACGAGGCGGTGGATGTCGCGCTCGCTGGCGCCCGCTCCGGCCAGATCGAGCGCCCAGGCCATGTAGGCGATCTTCAGGCTTCGCGAGTGCGGCCGAGTTGGTGGGCTGCGCGGCGCCGGCGACACCCGGGGCCGGGCGGCGAAGTGCCAGAACGCGCGGGCCGCCTCGAGCCGCTCGGGGTGCCATTCATCCCAAGGGATGCATGGCGTCAGGATGGCGCCGGGAGCTGGCGGCTCGGGGCCCGGCAGCAGCAGGTGATGCCGGATGCCCACGTCCGGGGCGACGATCAGGTGATAGCCGTCCGGCGTCGGCCTGCCGACGTGGCAGGCACCCCATCCGTTCTGCTCGAATCGGACCAGACCGCGGCCGGCCGCCGGACCCGCGGCGACGACAACCCGGACGATGCGGGCCGTGGCATCCGCATTCCAGAACAGCATCGCTTGGTCGCCGGTCGTGTCAGGGCTTTCGAGGAAATCGTAACCTCCATCGTTTGGAGATTGCGCTCGAGGCGTCGGGCAACGGGTCGTGTTCGATCCGTGTGACCGCCTCGTAGTCTGCACGGTAGGCCGTGCTCCGTCGCTGCAACTCCCAGACCAGCCCGTCCGGCGATAGACTCTCGATATAACGATACCGGGCGGCCAGCCGCTCGCGCGTGAAGGGCCGCATGTCGCTCCTCCGGCGCGACAGGGGTTCTGGCGCGCCCACCGAGATTGATTCGGACGTGCGGGCGAATCCGCAACCCGAGTCATGGAATGTTCATAATGACCGCGATTGACGCAGTGCCGGACGGAGTCGTTCGTGTTCGTTTCTGTCTGATGAGTCTCAGACTTGTCCCTCGGACAAACCAGCGCGCAGCATTTGACGCCAGCCAGAGTTCGCCATCCACTTCGCCCGGGCAAGATGCGTTTCATAAGCGCGACGCGCGCGGGCCGGTTCAGACTTCGGATCGATCTGAAGTGCCTCACGCGCAACCTCGTCCCACGGCACGTTCTCGCGCTCGGCATCGAGCAGGATGACGTAGTGGATGATGTGCAGCCGGTCGTAGTCGGTGAGCCGATCCGAGGTGGGAGGCTCGTCGGCGACCGGCGCGTCGAAGCTCGGCCTGATCATCGGTGTTATTCCCCTGCGGCCAATTTTTGGCATGCCACCGTATTCGGAATCGGACGAATAGCGCGCCTTGGGATGTCGCGCACGGCCAGTCCTGTGACAAGTCCGAGTATTATAATGCGTAGCGCCAGGATACGCGATTGCGCTCCATCCTGCGGATGGACATCCGGAGGATCTTTGGCGCGAATCTGCGGCATTATCGCCTGGCGGCCGGACTCAGTCAGGAAGCGGTGGCTGAGCGTATGGGCGTTGACCGTGCCCATGTCAGCAGCATGGAGCGCGGCACACAGAACGTGACACTGATCACGCTCTGGCACCTTGCTGATGCGCTGAAGATCCAGCCTGCCGATCTGCTCGACACCACCCCGAAACCTCCTGTGGAGACGTCCCGCCCCGCGAGACGTCGGCTCAGTGCCCCGGTCCGACGCCGGCGCAACACTTGATCCGGCATCGCGGCGACGCGACGGGTACGCCGGCGAGCCGGACCCGTGCGGGCCCGGCCCTGTTGTCGGCGTCAGAACGGCAGCTCCGCCTCGGTGATCGGCGGCTCGTCCCGGCCCCAGAGGACCTCGGTCTCGGTCACGCCGTCGGGCCAGCGGTAGGTCTCGATGGCGATGATCTCGTAGCCCGCCTCGGTCATGGCGGCGTTGAGGGCCGGGCAGTCGCAGTGGCGGATGATGGTCATGGTCTGCTCCCTTGCTGGTCAGCCGATCGCTGACGGGAGCGGCGGACGCCGGCCTTCGGGGTGGCTCAGCCCCTGAGGTGCGCAACCGGGCGGGGCCGGGTTGCGCCGGGCGCGGACCGCTTGGGGTCTGCGACCGGTGCGGCCTGGCCGTGCTGTAGGTTGCGTGCCGAAGCCGCGCGCAGGGCCCTTCCCCTGGGCGCGGCGCCGCAGGCGGGGTTGAACCGGCCCGACCTTCGGCCGGCGTGACAATGGAAAGCCCGCGGAGGCGCTCTCTTCCCCCTTCGGGCGTGCGGGAGGTGACGGTGCTGTTCGCCGGCCGGGCGCGTGCGTACACGCGAAGCGCCCCGCCCGGTGCGGCGGGGCGCCTCGGTAGGTCAGCGGGACCAGATCAGGTTGTAGCTGCCCTCCGCCTCGGCCTCGACCAGACTCGCGTAGATCGGCTGCGGGAAGCTCGGGTCGTCGAGCTTGACCGAGAGGTATTCGCGCCCCGTCTCCTTCGCCTTGCGGGTCCAGGCGGCGCCGAGTTCGACGTTGCCGGCGGCGAAGACCCGGAAGTCGGGCGCCTTGTCGGTGCCGCCCTCGGCCGGGACCAGCCGCGCCTTGGCGTTGATGCTGAGCGTGCGGACCGTCCCGGTGTAGCCGTTCGTGTCCTTGGTGAAGCTGCCGATGATCGCCATGGAAAGTCTCCTTCGCTTGGGTTCTCGGGGCCGCCCCGTGCGGCCTCGATGGCGGTCCTGGGGCCGGG
>JAJZUI010000255.1 GCA_021847175.1 Pseudomonadota bacterium | reverse complement strand
CTTCTCATGCGATGCTCGTCTTGCGTAGCGCCGGATGCTTCTCTCATTTTTCTCAGCGCCAGAGCACTCCCCCGTTTCCCGTCGCCGCCGCAATCAGCCCCATCGCCGTGGCCGCCGCGAGCAATCCGTCCAGCCGGTCGAACACGCCCCCGTGGCCGGGGATGAGCGCGCCGGAATCCTTGACCCCGCAATGGCGCTTGAGCGCGCTTTCCGCGAGGTCGCCCAGTTGTGAGATAAGGCCTAGAAAGCACGCAAGCGCGAAGGCGTACAGATTTGTCGGGGGCGCGAGGGCAGCGGCGGCGTAGCCCGCCAGCCCCGCCGCCAACAGCCCGCCGATAGTGCCGGACCAGGTCTTGCCGGGCGAGATGGAGGGAGCCAGGCGCGGGCCGCCAAGGAGGCGGCCGGCGAGGTAGGCGCCGATATCCGAGGCCCAGACAATAAGCAATAAATACAAAATGTTGTGGAAGCCTGCTGAGCCGATGCGCAGCCAGATCAGGGCGGTCGTCGGCGGGCCAATGGCCAGCATCCCGAGCGCGGGCGCCTGCCTCTTGAACCAGAGGTAGTGGAGCAGCACGACGGCAAAGAGGGCGGAGACCAGCAACTGCGGCGGGGCGCCGCGCAGGAGCAGGGCGACGACGGTCCCGACCCCAAGCACGGTCGCCACCGCCGCCTCGATGGGCAGACGCAGCATGCGCGTCCACTCCCAGGCGAGGCCGATGGTGGCGAGCGCGACCAGCGCGATCCAGGCGATACCGCCGTACCAGAGGCACACGATAGCGACGGGGGCCAGCACGGCGGCGGAGGCGGTGCGGCGCGCGAGGTCGCGCCAGCGTCCCGCTTGCCGGGCCGGCGGTGTGGGCGCGGTAGAGTTGGTCAACCTGGGCGCGCGCCGAAGCGGCGTTCGCGGCGGGCGAACTCGGCCAGCGACTCGGCGAAATGGCGTTCACCGAAGTCCGGCCACATCACGTCGAGGAACAGCAACTCGGTGTAGGCGGATTGCCACAGCAGGAAATTGGAAAGGCGCTGCTCGCCGGAGGTGCGGATGATGAGGTCCGGGTCCGGAATCCCGTCAGTCGAGAGCAGGGAGGAGAAGCGGCTTTCGTCGATCTCGGCGGGATCGAGCCTGCCGGCGGCGGCCGCGATCGCGGCGGCGCGGGCGGCGGCCACGATCTCGTCGCGCGCGCCGTAAGAAAGGGCGACGACGAGGATGAGGCGGCGATTGGCCTTGGTCGTCTCCTCGGCGGCGGCGAGGTCGGCGCGGATTTCCGGCGAGAAGCGGTTGCGGTCGCCGATGAAGCGCAGGCGCACGCCCTGGCGGGCCAGCTCCGCGATCTCGGCGCGGACGAAGTGGCGCAGGAGGCCGGTGAGGTCGACCACCTCATCGGGCGGACGGCGCCAGTTCTCGGAGGAGAAGGCGTAGAGCGTGAGCCAGCCGACGCCGTGCTGGATCGAGGCGCGTACGGTCCGGCGCACAGCCTCGACCCCGGCGCGGTGGCCGGCGAGGCGCGGCAGGCCGCGCGCCTGCGCCCAGCGGCGGTTGCCGTCCATGATGATGGCGACGTGCCGTGGCGCCGGCGGCGCGTCCGCGGTGGCGGCAGCCGCGGTCTGCGTGAGCGCGCTCACAACGGCCAGCCCGGAGGAGGCCGCCATTCCGGCCGGGAACGTGGCACGCGCGTCATACCTGGACGATCTCGCGGTCTTTTTCGGCCAGCGCCTCGTCGATGCGCTTGATCATGGCGTCGGTGAGCTTCTGCACCTCCTCCGACCAGCGCTTGCCCTCGTCCTCGGAGATTTCCTTCTTTTCCGCGACCTTGATGCGGTCCATGCCGTCGCGGCGGACGCCGCGGATGGCGACCTTCGCGGCCTCCGCATACTTGTGGGCGGCGCGGGAGAGCTCGGTTCGGCGCTCGCCGGTGAGCTGCGGGATGGGCACGCGGACAAGCTGGCCATCCGAGGCCGGGTTGAGGCCGAGGCCGGCGTCGCGGATCGCCTTTTCCACGTGCGAAACCAGGCTGCGGTCCCAGACCTGGACGGTGATCATGCGTGGCTCCGGCACCGCGATGGTGCCCACCTGGTTGAGCGGGGTCATCGAGCCGTAGGCCTCGACGCGCACCGGCTCGAGCAGCGCGGGCGAGGCGCGGCCGGAGCGCAGGCCGGCGAACTCCCGGCGCAGGGTTTCTATCGCCTGGTCCATCCGGCGCGTGAGGTCTTGCTTCAGCGAGGCGAGGTCCAAGGTGCAGGCTCCGGGATGCGTATATAGTGTCAGGTACTGTTTGCTTGCTTACGCGGGTTCGAGAATTGTTGTGAACCTTCCTTCACCTCGCATGACGCTGGCGAAGGCACCGTGGGCGTGGATGTTGAAGATCACGATCGGCAGGTGGTTTTCCCGTGCCAGCGAGATCGCCGAGGCGTCCATGACCGAGAGGTCGCGGGAGAGCACGTCGAGGTAGGTGAGCTGCTCGTAGCGCTGCGCCTCGCGGTGCTTGCGCGGGTCGGCGGAGTAGACGCCGTCCACCTGGGTGCCCTTGAGCAGGGCGTCGCAGTTCATCTCGGCGGCGCGCAGGGCCGCCGCGGTGTCGGTGGTGAAGAACGGGTTTCCGGTGCCGGCGGCGAAGATGACGACGCGCCCCTTTTCCATGTGCCGCTCTGCGCGGCGGCGGATATAGGGCTCGCAGACGCTGGCCATGGGGATGGCAGACTGCACGCGGGTGGGAACGCCGTGCTGTTCCAGCGCGTTCTGCATGGCGAGCGCGTTCATGACGGTGGCGAGCATGCCCATGTAGTCGGCCTGGGCACGGTCCATGCCGGCCGCGGCCGCGGAGACGCCGCGGAAGATGTTGCCGCCGCCGATGACGATGCAGACCTGTGCGCCGGCGGCCACGACATCGCCGATATCGGCTGCGATGCGGGCGACCGTCTCGGTGTCGAGCCCGAAGTCGCGCTTCCCCATCAGCGCCTCGCCGGAGAGCTTTAGCAGGACACGCTTGTAGGGAGCGGCGCGCGGGGCGGGTGCGGAGGACATGGCTCGGTCGCGATTCGGGGATAGAGCCAGCCTATCGGGGCCGGCCGCGCCTCACAAGGGAGTGGTTGTATCGGCCCGCGCGACGTGGCTCACGTCACGTCACGGCGCGGCGGGCGGCGAAGCGCGGGTCGCGCCAGGCGCCCGTCGTGAGGATATCGCGCAGGGCCTCGACTGCGTCCCAAAGCTCGGCGTGGCGCAGGTAGAGGGGCGTGATGCCGAAGCGCAGCACGTCCGGGGCGCGGAAATCGCCGATGACGCCGCGGGAGATGAGGGCCTGCATGATCGGCCAGGCTTGCTCGTGGCGGATCGAGACCTGGCTGCCGCGGCTTTTGTCCTCGCGCGGGGTAACGATGGCGAGGCCGTGGCCGGGGCAGCGTTCCTCGACCAGGCGCATGAAGAGCGCGGTCTGGGCGAGGGATTTGGCGCGGATCTCGGCCATCGGGGCTTCCAGCGCGATGTCCACGCCGCATTCGAGTGCCGCGAGGCTGAGCACCGGGGGGGTGCCGACGCCGGCGGCCGGGATGCCCGGGGCGGGGCGGAAGCCCGGCTCGAAGGCGAAGGGGGCGGCGTGGGCGAGCCAGCCGGTGATCGGGTAGCGGATTTCCGCCTGCAGTGCGGGGTTGACGTGCAGGAAGGCGGGGGCGCCGGGACCGCCGTTGAGGAATTTGTAGCCGCAGCCGACGGCGAGGTCCGCACCGGCCTCGGCCAGCGCCAGGGGGACGGCGCCGGCGGAATGGGCGAGGTCCCAGAGGGCGAGCGCGCCCCTGGCATGAGCGGCCGCCGTCAGCGCTGCCATGTCGTGCATGGCGCCGGTGTGGTAGTTGACGTGGGTGAGCATCATCACCGCGACGTTCCCGTCGAGAGCGGCGGGGATCTCGGCCGCGGTCACGGTGCGCAGTTCGTGGCCCTGTTCGAGCAGGGCGGCCAGGCCCTGGGCGATGTAGAGGTCGGTCGGGAAATTGCCCCTCTCGGAGAGGATGACGCGCCGGCCGGGGCGCAGGCGCAGAGCCGCGGCGAGCAGCTTGAACAGGTTCACCGAGGTGGAATCGGCGACCATGGTGCTGTCCGGAGCGGCGCCGATGAGCCGGCCGATCTTGCTCCCGATGCGCGGCGCGAGATCGATCCAGCCGGCGTCGTTCCAGGAGCGGATCAGGCCCTGCGCCCATTCGTGCTCCGCGACCGCCGCGACGCGCGCGGCGGCTGCCCTGGGCATGGCGCCCAGGGAGTTGCCGTCGAGGTAGACAATGCCGTCGGGCAGGACGAAGCGCTCGCGGAAGCGGGCGAGCGGATCGGCGGCATCGAGCGCCGCCAGTTCGTCCCGCGTGATCAAGAGTTGGGTCCGCGTTCCATCGAGTAGGGCTGCCAGCGGCGCAGGCTGCCCTTTGGCAGCACGGTGGGGTTGACGCAGCTCATCGGCCAGCGGCCAGACAGCACCAGGGCCAGTTCCTGGCCGACGCGGCGGCGGCGGGCCGGATCGAAGCGCGCGGAGGCCGATGCGTTGTGCGGCGAGAGGGTGACGTTCTTCATCTGCAACAACGGGTTGTCCTGGCGCGGCGGTTCCGTCGCCAGCACGTCGAGCGCGGCACCCGCGATCCAGCCCTGTTGCAGGGCGGTGATGAGGGCGGTCTCGTCCACCGTGGGGCCGCGCCCGGTGTTGATGAAGATGGCGTTGGGCTTCATCATGCGGAAGTGATGCTCCT
>JAJZUI010000254.1 GCA_021847175.1 Pseudomonadota bacterium | reverse complement strand
CAGGAGACACGCGAGGCAGTGACCTACTGGCACGTGGAGCTGGACCGGCACGACGTGATCCTCGCCGAGGGGCTGGCGTGCGAGAGCTATCTCGACACCGGCAACCGCCCCGCCTTCGAGAACGCGCGGGGCGCGGTCGCCATGACGCCGGACTTCGCGCGCGCCGTGTGGGCCGCGGAGGGGTGCGCGCCGATCGTGACCGACACGGCGGATGCCGCGCTGCGGGCGCTGCACACGCGGCTGCTCGCGCGTGGGCGGCGGCTCGCGGCCGGCGCGCCGGCGCTCAGGTCCGCGTGATGAGCAGCGGCGGGGCCTGAGCCTCGCCCGGGCCCATCAGCAGGCCGAGCCGCAGCCCCTCGCGGGCCGCCAGCAGGGCGGTGAAGGAGGGCAGCAACGCACGCGGCGTCAGCGTGCCGGCATGCTCGCGCAGGCGCGACAAGGCGCTCGCGGGGTTGGCGATCGCCTCCGCGGTGCCGGGCGGCCAAGCGGCGCCCGGTCCCGCCAGGACCGCCGCGACCTCCCTCTCGGGGTCGCCGTGCAGCGCGATGGTGCCGCCGCGCGGCATGCCCTCAGCGCCAAGCAGCAGCACGTTGAGCACCACGCGGCCGAACTCGGGTGGCATGCGCGCGTCGCCGGGCAGGCCGGCGACGTCCAGCCGCACGCGGCGATGCGAGAGCCCGAGTGCGAGGGCGGCGAGTTCCGCGACGCTGCCGGGGCCTGCGCCGTCCGCCCAGGCCGCGCGGTACAGGCGCAGGCGGCGCATGAGATCCGTGGTCGCCTCGCGGGCAAGCGCCAGCGCCTCCGCGTCCGCGCGCTCGGCGAGATCGAGCGCGCCGGTGACGGTACCGAGCGGGCCGGCGAGGTCATGGCAAAGCCGGGCGGCGAGTGCACCTGCCAGCATCAGTGCGTCGTTTTCGGGGCTACCGGTCACGGACAATCCTCTGGCGCGTGCGGAAGGTAGGATTATGGTCGAGCAACAAATCGGTAAGACTGCGGTCGGCGGAGTTGCCGATGCCGTAGTGGGAAGCATGAATCCGTGGGCGGCGCATCATTTAAAAAGCGCCGCCACGGGTCAATTTCGAGATTCTGGCGCTTATTCATTTGGAGTTGGTTGATGTCTCGCCGCGGCATGCACGCGTGGCTAGAACCTGGGGTCTTCGTACGCCATCCCGGGCGCCCTGACTGGGGGCTGGGACAAGTGCAGTCCGTGGATGGCGAGCGGGTGACGGTGGGCTTCGAACACGCCGGCAAGGTGCTGGTCAACGTCGCGGTGGTGGCGCTCGAACCGGCGGAGGCCGAAGCGAGACCGGGGCGCAACCCGTGACGCGCCGCGCGCGGGTGGCTTGCGTGGGGGCGGCTTCGGCCCGATGTTGCAGGGGATGAATGCCGTCCCGCCATCCCAATACCAGCCGGCCGAAGCGCTGCGCGACCCGTTCGGCCGCGCCATCACCTATCTGCGCGTCTCGGTGACGGACCGCTGCGACCTGCGGTGCAGCTACTGCATGGCCGAGGAGATGACCTTCCTGCCGAAGCGGGAGGTGCTGTCGCTCGAGGAGCTCGAGCGGCTCTGCGCCGCCTTCGTCCGGCAGGGCACGCGCAAGATCCGCATCACCGGCGGCGAGCCGCTGGTGCGGCGCGACGTGATGCGCCTGTTCGAGCGCCTCGGCTCGCGCATCGGGGAGGGGCTCGACGAACTCACGCTGACCACCAACGGGACGCAGCTTGCGAAATACGCATCGGCGCTGGCGGCGGCGGGGGTGCGGCGGGTGAACGTGAGCCTCGACACGCTGCGGCCGGCGCTGTTCACCGAGATCACGCGGCGCGGGCGGATCGAGCAGGTGCTGGAGGGGATCGAGGCGGCGAGCGGCGCCGGGCTCGCGGTCAAGATCAACGCGGTGGCGCTGCGCGGCATCAACGAGGAAGAGATCGACGACCTGCTCGCCTGGTGCGGCGAGCGCGGCCATGATTTGTGCCTCATCGAAACGATGCCGATGGGCGAGACCGGCGGCGACCGCAACGAGCACTACCTGCCGCTCTCGATCGTGCGTGCGCGGCTGCGCCGCCGCTGGACGCTGTCGGAGACCGGCTACCGCACCGGCGGACCGGCGCGCTACTGCGACGTGGCGGAGACCGGAACGCGCATCGGGTTCATCACGCCGATGACGCATAATTTCTGCGAGAGCTGCAACCGTGTGCGGCTCACCTGCACCGGCACGCTCTACATGTGCCTCGGCCAGGAGGACAGCGCCGATTTCCGCGCCGTGCTGCGCGCGGGCGCGGACGACGCGGCGCTGGAGGCAGCGATCCGCGCCGCCATCGCGCGCAAGCCCAAGGGGCACGACTTCGTGATCGACCGGCGCACCAATGCGCCCTCGGTCTCGCGGCACATGAGCGTCACTGGCGGCTGAGGCGCCGGCCGTTCAGCCCACTTTCATTTCCACCTTCACGTCCACGTCCATGGACAGGAAATCGTCGCGGCGGCCGATATAGCCGCCGGCGACGGGGACCGCCTGTTCCGCGGTGCGGGCGACGCAGACGCGCAGCAGGTTGCGCCCGGCGATCAGTCCGTTGGTGGGGTCGAACTCCACCCAGCCGGCGCCGGGCAGGTAGACCTGGCACCAGGCGTGCGTTGCCCCGCCGCCCACCACGCGCTCGGCGCCGTCCACGAGGGCCTCGTCGTAGAGATAGCCGCTGACGAAGCGCGCGGCAAAACCAAGAACGCGCACACACTCCATCATCAGCACCGCGAAGTCGCGGCACGCGCCGCTTCCCTGTTCCAGCGTGACGAGCGGCGGGTTCGTGCCCTCCTCGGTTCGCGCCTCATACCTGAAGTCGTCATGGATCGCCTGCGTGATGGCGGCGAGCAGGTTCAGCGTGCGGATCGGCGTGCCGCGCCGCAGGAAGCGCCGCGCCCAGGAGTCGAGCTTGCGCTCCGGGTCCGGGTACTGGCGCTCGATCAGCCTTCCGAGATCGGGGATTTCGTCGGCGGCGTAGCTGAACGGATAAGTCTCGGCCAGTGGATCGAGCGTCTCTCGCGGCAGCGCGGGGCCCGAGGGGTAGTGCTCGCAGTCGAGCGTCGAGACGATACCGAGACGATCCGCTTCCGCCCCGTTCCAGTCCACGTAGCAGACGGAGTTGGCGAAGACGTCGTGCGCCCAGCGGATCGCCGAGGCCGGCGGGTCGATGCCGATCGTGGCGTCCAACACGCGCAGGTCGTGGCTGTCGCGCGGGCGCAGCATCAGCCGGTGCGGGGTGAAGCGCACGGGCCTGGCATAGTGATAAGTGGTCGCGTGGGTGACGCGGACGTGGGGCATGCTGCCGCCGTCAGGCGGCGCGGCGGGTGAGGCGCTGGCGCAGCCTGGTGACACGGCCGGCGTCGGCGAGCCGGCGGTCGAGGAACGCCATGGTCGCCTCGTCGTCCGGCGAATCGTCGCGCAGCCAAAACAGCATCGTCGCGGTGTGGATCGCGGCCACGGTCGCGCGCTTCGTGTACCAGGAGAAATCGGCCGAGCGGTCGCCCGCGGCCTGCCACAGCGCGTCCGCGGTGCGGGCGGCGGCGCGGGCGGCGAGCAGCGGTTGGACGGCGAGCAGGGCGGCGCCGCGGCGCAGCTCCGCCCGCCACGGCCGCTCGACGGCGAGGCGCAGCTCGATCGCGCGGCGGATGCGCTGGGCACCGCGCAGGGAAGCCATGTTCTCCGCGGCGGCGGCCTCGAGCATCCGGCGGTCGGCATAGGCGGCCCATTCCGCGACCAGCTCCGCGCCGCCCTCGGTGAACATCAGGGGCGCGAGATCCGGGTCGGCGCCGATGGAGCGCAGCCCGTCGCGGATGGCGGCGAGTGTCCAGCCCCGACGGCCGACATGCGCGATCCCGGCGAGCAGCGCCGCGTCACGCTCCGGGTCGGGGAGGGGGTCGCTCATATCGTGCCCGCCCGGGTCAGTTCCTCGATGAAGCCGAACTGGGAGAAATCCTGCATCCGCATCGGGTAGAGGATGCCGTCGAGGTGGTCGTATTCGTGCTGAACCACGCCGGCGTGGAAGCCCGTGACCTCGCCGCCGACCGGCCTGCCCTCGGTGTCCACGCCGCTGTAGCGGATGCGCCAGTGGCGCGGCACCGCGGCGCGCAGGCCGGGGATGGAAAGGCAGCCCTCCCAGCGCGGGCGGATGTCGTCGCCGAGCAGCTCCAGGACCGGGTTGATGACGGCGGTGTTGCCGATGGTGAAGTCCTCGGTGTCGCCGCTGGTGCGCTCGGAACGGACGCGGAAGACGAAGAGACGCAGCGGCACGTGCACCTGCGGTGCGGCGAGCCCGGCGCCGGGCGCGTCCTCCATCGTCTCCATCATGTCGGCGACCAGGCGACGAATTTCGGGCGCCGTGGGGTCGGAAACGGGCTCGGCACGCTGCAGCAGCACGGGGTGGCCCATGCGGGCGATCTTCAGGATGGCCATCTGTTCCTCGTTCTCTCCCGCATGGGGGCCTTGGTATATGCGCATGAGAAAAGCGTTTGGACAGGCCTGCCCACGCGTGCTATGGCGCGCCGCGTCCGGGCGGTGTTACCGCGCCGGCAATGATTCTTGGCGGCCCGATGGGCGGGGCGCCGCAACAGAATGGAGATGGCGGCCAAGTGCAGGTTCTCGTTCGCGACAACAACGTCGACCAGGCGCTCAAGGCGCTGAAGAAGAAGCTCCAGCGCGAGGGCGTCTTTCGCGAGATGAAGCTGCGCCGCCACTACGAAAA
>JAJZUI010000027.1 GCA_021847175.1 Pseudomonadota bacterium | reverse complement strand
GCCCGCGCGATGCCGGCCGCGGCACCCTCCCCGGCCCCGGCCGACGCGCCGCGGCTTTCCGGCTGGCGCGACGTGGTGGCCCTGGCCGCGGGGCGCGAGCCGCTGCTGCACGCGAATCTGCTGCACGCGGCGCATCTCGTCCGCTTCGCGCCGCCGGTGATCGAGCTGCGCCCGGAGCCGGACGCGCCGCGCGACCTCGCCGCGCGGCTCTCCAGGCTGCTGCAGGATGCCACGGGGCGGCGCTGGACCATCGCGCTTTCGGCCGACGCGGGAGAGCCCACGCTTGCCGAGCAGCGCGCGGCAGCGGACGCAGCGCGGCACAACGCGGCGGCCGAGCACCCCCTGGTGCGCGCGATCATGGCGGCGTTTCCCGGCGCCACGATCGGCCCGGTGCACGACGAGCGCGCGGACGCCTATGGGCTTGCGCCCAGCGAAGGGGAGGACGATCTCGGCGCCTATGTGCCGCCCGCCGCGGCGCCTGACGAAGACGACATGCCAGACGACGATGTTCCGGTGGAGGACGCATGAAGAATCTCGCCGGCCTGATGAAGCAGGCCGCCCAGATGCAGAAGACGATGGAGACGATGCAGGAGCGCCTCGCCGCCGCGACGGTGGAGGGCTCGGCCGGCGCCGGCATGGTGGTGGTGACGCTTTCCGGCAAGGGCGAGATGCGCGGCATCCGCCTCGACCCGAAGCTCGTCGATCCCGCGGAGACGGAGATGCTGAGCGACCTCATCGTCGCCGCGCATGCCGATGCCAGGCGCAAGATGGAGGCGCTGGCGGCGGAGGAGATGCGCGCCGCGACCGGCGGGATCGAGCTTCCCGCCGGAATGAAATTGCCGTTCTAAGACTATTGCCGTTCTAAGACTGGGGCCTTCAGGCCCCAGACCCCAGTTATCAGGGTCCAGGGATCTGAGATCCCTGGCGGGTGCGGGCAGAGCCCGCGAACCTTTGGATCGAGGATGGGCGGACCCGAAGTCGAACGTCTGATCGCGCTCTTGGCGAAACTGCCGGGCATGGGCCCGCGCAGCGCGCGCCGTGCCGCGCTCAGGATGCTGGCCGAGCCGGAGACGCGCATGCTGCCGCTCGCGGCGGCGCTGAGCGAGGCTGCGCGGACGGTGTCCGCGTGCAGCACCTGCGGCAATCTCGACACCCGCAATCCCTGCATGGTCTGCGCCGACAACGCGCGCGACCGTAGCCTGGTCTGCGTGGTGGAGACGGTTTCCGATCTCTGGGCGCTGGAGCGCACGCACACGCATCACGGGCTCTATCACGTGCTCGGCGCCACGCTTTCGGCGCTGGGCGGGGTCACGCCCGCCGATATCGACCTCTCCCTGCTGCTGCGCCGGCTCGATGGCACGGTGCGCGAGATCATTCTCGCCCTGCCGGCGACGGTGGACGGCGCGGCGACCACGCACTGGCTGACCGAAAAGCTCGCCGCTTCCGGCATCGCGGTGACCAGGCTCGCGCATGGCGTGCCGATCGGCGGCAGCCTCGACATCCTCGATGACGGCACGCTCGCGACCGCGCTCAAGGCCCGCCGGCCGGTAGAATAGGCAGGCCTCAGCCTTCGCCGCGCCAGGGTGTCGCGACCGGCTCGAAGACGCGCAGCAGGTCGATGGCGCGGCGTGCGATCTGATCGACGATCTCCGCGACGCTTTCCGGCTTGAGATAGAAGGCGGGAACCGGCGGCATGATCACCGCACCCGCCTCGGTCGCCGCCGTCATCGCGCGCAGGTGCCCGAGATGCAGGGGCGTCTCGCGTGCCAGCAGGATCAGCTTCCGCCGCTCCTTCAGGTGGACGTCGGCGGCGCGCACCAGCAGGTTGTCCGCCTGGCCATAGGCGATGGCCGCGAGCGTATGCATCGAGCACGGTGCGACGATCATGCCGCGCGTCGGGAACGAACCGGACGCGATCGCGGCCCCGATGTCGCTCGCGTCGTGGCACAAGCCGGAACGCTCGCGCAACGTTGCCAGCGCGTCCGGTCCCACCTCCTGGCGCAGCGTCCGCTCCGCGGCCGGGGTCACGACGACATGAGTCTCGGCCCCGAGACCGGCGAGGATGTCGACGACTCGGAGCCCGATCGCCGCCCCGGACGCGCCGCTGATGCCGACGACGACGCAGGGCGTCATGGCGGGGCCGTGAATGTGAAACCGGCGGACAGGCGCGGCCAGATCGCATCCACGCGCTTCGTCACCTCCGGCGCCATGGCGAGCGTGCGGTTCCATTCGCGCCTTGTCTCGGCACCGATCTTGCGTGTGGCGTCCAGGCCCATCTTGGCCCCGATCCCCGGCTCGGGCGAGGCGAAGTCGAGGTAGTCGATCGGCGTGTTCTCCACCAACATGACGTCGCGCGACGCGTCCATGCGCGTGGCGATCGCCCAGGCGACGTCGCGCCATTCGCGCGCGTCGATGTCGTCGTCCACCACGACGATGGTCTTGGTGTAGCTGAACTGCGGCAGCATGCCCCAGAAGCCCATCATCACGCGCCGCGCCTGGCCGGGATAGGTCTTCTTGATCGAGACGATGGCGATACGATAGGAGCAGGCTTCCGGCGGCAGCCAGACATCGGTGATTTCCGGCATCTGGCGGCGTATGCTTGGCAGCGCAAGGTCGTTGAGAACGGCGCCGATCACCGAGGGCTCGTCGGGCGGCCGGCCGGTGAAGGTGGTGAGGTAGACCGGGCTGCGCCGCATGGTGATGGCGGTGACGCGCATCACCGGAAAATTCTCGACCGAGTTGTAATAGCCGGTGTGGTCTCCGTACGGCCCTTCCGGCGCCGTCTCGGTGGCCGAGGCGTAACCCTCCAGCACGATCTCCGCGTCGGCCGGGACCAGCAGCGGCACGGTGAGCGCCGGGGCGACGCGCGGGCGCTCGCCGCGCAGCACGCCGGAAAAATGCAGTTCCGAAACGGTCTCCGGAAGCGGCAGGACGGCGGAGAGAATAGTCGCGGGGTCGGCGCCGATCGCGACCGCGAGCGGCATGTCGCGCCCGCGCGCGGCCCAGGCGCGATGGTGCGCGGCACCGCCGCGATGCGCGAGCCAGCGCATGATGACGCGGTCGCGGTCCAGCACCTGCATCCGATAGACGCCGAGGTTCATCCCCGCGGTGTCGTCCGCACCGCCGTCCGGCGGGCGGGTGATGACCAGCGGCCAGGTGATAAGCGGCGCCGGCTCGCCGGGCCAGCAGGTCTGCACCGGCAGCCGCGCGAGATCGACGTCGCGGCCGAGGAAGGTCTGCGCCTGGCAGGGCGGGTGGTTGACGCGCTGCGGGTGCGCCGCGAGCGCCGCGCGCAGCATCGGCCAGCGGCTCATCGCGTCGGCGAGACCGTCGACCGGTGCCGGTTCGCGCATCGCGGCCAGCGCCTCGCCAAGTTCGCGGATGCGCTCCGGGCCGACCCCGAACCCGGCCGCGACGCGCTCCGCGGTGCCGAACAGGTTCGCGAGCACCGGCATGCCGGCCGGCCCCGTGCTGGTTTGCGCCTGCTCGAACCACAGTGCCGGGCCGCCGGCGAGCAGGGTGCGCCGGTGCACCTCGGTGATGTCGTGGACCAGGCTCACGGGCTCGGCCACGCGCGCCAGCAGCCGCCTTTCCTCGAGATAACGGGCGAAGCCCCGCAGGTCGCGGAAGACGGGCAGTTCGCGCAGGGACATGACGCCCCCTGGCGCGAAGCACCGCGGAACGCTTTGACTTCGATCAAGGCGCGGGCGCGCCGGGGCTGATTGAAGGGCGGTGTGTCGGAACATCGGCCCATACCCCGGTTTCCCAGGGCGGGGGCGGCTGCGCTGCGCCCCGCGCCGCTCATGCCGCTGAATCTCGTGGCCAGGCGCCTCGCGAGCAGCCTCGCCGGGCGCCATCCCGCGTTGTTCGAGCGCCTGGGCGAGCAGGCGTCGAAGACCTTTGTCATCGACCCGACCGACCTGCCCTTCGTCTTCCTGCTGGAGCCGCGCCCGGAGGGGCCGCGTCTGGTGGCCGCGCGGCGCGAGGCGGCGGGCGCATGGGACGCGCGCGTCGCCGGCCCGCTGGCCGCCCTGATCGGGCTCGTGCACGGCGCCTATGACGGCGACGCCCTGTTCTTCTCCCACGATCTCGTCATCGAGGGCGACACGGAGGCGGTGCTGGCCCTGCGCAACGCCATCGACAACGAGGAGATCGATCTCGTGGACGAGGTCTTCGCTCCGCTGGGACCGCTGGCCGCGCTGGTCGCGGCCCCGGCGCGCCGGCTCGCCGCCCTCCTCGGCGGCCTCACCGGGGTTGCGCTCACGCGCGGCGCGGGCGGCTCCCTCGCATGACCTCGCCCGGTTCGCTCGAACTTGTCTGCCCAGCGGGAACGCCCGCGGCGTTCCGCACGGCGGTCGAGGCGGGGGCGCACGCCGTCTACTGCGGCTTCAACGACGAGACCAACGCGCGCAACTTCCCCGGCCTCAACTTCTCGCGCGCGGAGATGGCGGATTCGATCGGTTTCGCCCACCGTCATGGCGCGAAGGTCTTGATCGCGGTCAACACCTTCCCCCGCGCCGGCGCGTTCGAGCTGTGGACCCGCGCGGTGGACGACGCGGCGGGCATGCAAGCGGACGCGGTGATCCTCGCCGATCTCGGCCTGCTGGACTACGCCGCGACGACGCATCCCGCGCTGCGGCTGCACGTCTCCGTCCAGGCCGCCGCCGCCAATGCCGATGCGATTGCCTTTTACGCGCGCAATTTCGGCGTCCGGCGCGTGGTGTTGCCGCGCGTGCTGTCGGTGCAGGAAATCGCCGCGATCAACCGCGACATCGACATCGAGACCGAGGTGTTCATCTTCGGCGGCCTTTGCGTCATGGCGGAGGGACGCTGCTCGCTCTCCTCCTACGCCACCGGCAAGTCACCCAACATGAACGGCGCGTGCTCGCCGGCGAGCCATGTCGAGTATCGCGAGGAGGGCGGCGACCTGGTCTCGCGCATCGGCGGCTTCGCGATCCATCGGGTCAAGGCGGGCCAGGCGGCGCCATACCCCACGCTGTGCAAGGGATCGTTCGAGGCCGGCGACTATCGCGGCCACGTCTTCGAGGACCCGGTGAGCCTCGACGCCGCGTCCCTCATCCCGCAGCTTGCGGCGGCCGGCGTCACGGCGCTGAAGATCGAGGGCAGGCAGCGAAGCCGCGCCTACACCCAGAGCGTGGTGCGCAGTTTCCGCCGCGCTCTCGATGCGCTGGCCGCGGGACGGCCGGTTCCCGCCGGCGAGCTGCGCGCCCTGACCGAGGGGCAGCGCACCACCTCCGGCGCCTACAACAAGACGTGGCGATGACCGCCGCCTTGTACCGGGGAACGCGCTCGTGACGCAGGGAAGGTTCGGGCTGACCGTCGGGCCGCTGCTGTTCAACTGGCCAGCGGATCGCTTCGCCGATTTCTACGCGCGCCTTGCCGACGAGGCGCCGGTCGATCGCGTCGTGATCGGCGAAAGCGTGTGCTCGAAGCGCGAACCGTTCCGTGAGGAATGTCTCGGGCCCGCGATCGAGCGGCTCGAGCGCGCGGGCAAGAGGGTGGTGCTCGCGTCGCTCACGTTGGTGACGCTGGAGCGCGAGCGGCGCGCGGCGCGCGAGCTGTTCGCCCAGACCCAGCGCGAGGTCGAGATCGATGAT
The DNA here is from genome assembly GCA_021847175.1 of Pseudomonadota bacterium. Taxonomy (GTDB): domain Bacteria; phylum Pseudomonadota; class Alphaproteobacteria; order Acetobacterales; family Acetobacteraceae; genus JAJXXT01. Next base: position 19,364 of record JAJZUI010000027.1, on the reverse strand, counting down.
CTCACGCTGATGAACCTGCTGCCGCAGGGCGCGCCCTTCGCGGTCGGGCCGATGATCAACGTCTACAACGAGCCGACGCTCGGCTATCTCGCGCGCAAGGGCGCGAGGCGCTTCTGCCTGCCGCCGGAACTGCCCTTCGCGTCGGTCGCGATCCTGGCGCGGGCGGCGGCTGGGTTCGGCGTCGGCGTGGAACTCTGGGCCTACGGGCGCATGCCGCTCGCCATATCCGGGCGCTGCTACCACGCGCGGGTGCACGGGCTGAGCAAGGATTCTTGTCAATTCGTCTGCGACAGGGATGCCGACGGGCTCGCGGTGCGCACGGCTGACGGCACCGATTTCCTGGCGATCAACGGCGTCCAGACGCTGTCGCACAAATACGCGAACCTCGCTGGCGATCTCGACCGCCTCGCCGGGGCCGGCGTGACGTCGCTGCGCCTCTCGCCGCACAGCGGCGACTTCATCGCCGTGACCCGCGCCTTCGCGCGCGCCGCGGCCGGCGAGATCGCGCCGCGCGAGGCAGTGGAGCAGGTGCGAGCGGCCGTTCCGGATGCGGCGTTCACCAACGGCTTCCTCTTCGGCGATCGCGGCGCCGCACCGTTGCCGGCCGCCTGAACCGCGCGAGCATCGCCGCAAGATATTCCCGGCCCGGTTGTAATTTTTCGAGTATAATCGGGGCCCTCAACCAGGGCGCGGAGGGACGCATGGACGTCGAACGGCTGGTGGCCAGGCATTACGCGCAGGGCGGCCTGGAGGCGGCGATCCTCGCCGGCCTCGCGGCGGCGGGGAAGGACCCCGCGCGCCTCGGCATGGACGACCTGGCGCCGGTGGACGAGTTCCACATCGGCGGGCGTCGCGCCACCGAGGAGCTTGCGGCGCGGCTGCCGCTGGCGCCGGGCATGAAGCTGCTCGATATCGGCTCGGGGCTCGGCGGCGCGGCGCGCTTCCTCGCCGCGCGGCACGGGTGCGACGTCACGGGTATCGATCTGACCGCGGAATACGTTGCCGTCGCGAACATGCTCGCGGCGCGGGTCGGCCTCGCCGGGCGCGTCCGGTACCTCGAAGGCAGCGCGATGGCACTGCCCTTTGCCGACGCCTCGTTCGATGGGGCGACGATGCTGCATGTCGGGATGAACATCGCGGACAAGGGGGCGCTGTTCCGGGGCGTGCGCCGCGTGCTCAAGCCCGGCGGGTTCTTTGCGATCTACGATGTGATGGCCGAGGATGGCGGGGGCGATCTCGCCTATCCGGTGCCATGGGCGACGACGGCGGCGACGAGCTTCGTCGAGCGCGCCGCGAGCTACAGGGCTTGGCTCGCTGAAAGCGGGTTTGTGGTGACGCATGAGCGCAACCGGCGCGACCTCGCGATGGAGTTCTTCGCGCGCCTGCGCGCCGCCGGCGCCAACGGCCCTCCGCCGCTCGGCCTGCATCTGGTCATGGGTGAGGCGACTCGCGCGAAGGTCGCGAACATGATCGGCAACGTCGAGCGGGGCCTGGTCGCGCCGGTCGAGATCGTCGCGCGGGCGGAGTAGCCCCGGCCCTTTTCAGGCGGCGGTTTGCGGCGTGCGCAACATCGCCATCAGTTCGCGCCGCGTCTCCGGGTTGTCGCGGAAGGCGCCGAGCATGCGCGAGGTGACCAGCACCGTGCCGGGCTTGTGCACGCCGCGCGTGGTCATGCACTGGTGCTGCGCTTCCACGATCACGGCGACGCCGCGCGGCTGCAGCACGTCAGCGATGGTGTTGGCGATCTGCGCCGTCATCTTTTCCTGGATCTGCAGCCGTTTCGCGTAGGCGTCGACGACTCGGGCGAGCTTGGAGATGCCGACAACGCGCCGGCGCGGCAGGTAGGCGACATGCGCGTGGCCGATGATCGGCGCCATGTGGTGCTCGCAGGTGCTCTCGAAGTGGATGTCGCGCAGCAGCACGATCTCGTCGTAGCCGTCCGTCTCCTCGAACGTGGTCTCGAGCAGGCTGACCGGGTCCTCGCCGTAGCCGCGGAAATATTCTTCGTAGGCACGCGCAACCCGCGCCGGCGTCTCGGCCAGGCCCTCGCGCGCGGGGTCGTCGCCGGCCCAGCGCAGCAGCGTGCGCACGGCTTCCTCCGCCTCCTCGCGCGAGGGGCGGGTCGCCGCGGCGAGCACGGATTTCGGTGGCTGGATGTTCACCGTCGCAGTCCCTGGTCTCTGTCCACCCGACCATATGGGGCGCCGGGCGCCCCTGCCAACCCGGTGCCGCCGGCGGCATCAGGGGTCGGAAGGGGGTCAGTGCAGGCGGCTGTCCTGGTGCGGGCTGTCGAGGCTGAAGGCGGGGATCGCGACGTCGAAGTTCTCGCCAGTCTCGGTCACCACCATGTGGTAGCGCCCGACCATGAAGCCCGAGGCGGTTTCCAGCGGCGTGCCGGACGTGTATTCGAAGCTCTCCCCGGGATCGAGCACCGGTTGTTCGCCGACCACGCCCGGCCCCTCGACGCGCAGCGTATGTCCGGTCGCGTCCGTGATCTCCCAGGTCCGGCGCAACAGCTGCACCGTCTCCTGCCCGGTGTTCTCGATGCGTATGCGATAGGCCCAGACGAACTTCCGCTCGTCCGGGTTGGACTGGTCGGCCAGGTAGAAGGAACGGACGCTCACGCGGATGCCGCGTGTCGTCGCGGAATAGTCGCCGGTCATCACCCGCTTCCGTCGGACGCGAAATCCATAGCGCGCGCACCCGGGCGGATGCCAGAGCGGCGTTCGCAGGCGACGCGATCTGCGGCACGGCGCAGGGCTGGGCGCCGCCTGGGTCTGTTCGCAACGGCGGCGGAATCGGCGACAAGCGGCGTATGCGCATGCCTTCCTGGCTGCCCCTGCTGCTGGGCTTCCTGGCCGCGGTCGGGCCGATCTCGACCGACATGTACCTGCCCGCCTTCCCGGCGATCGAGACGACGTTCGGCGGCGCGCCCGGCTCGGCGCAGCTCACGCTCGCGACCTGGTTCGCCGGCCTCGCCGTGGGCCAGATCAGCCAGGGCATGCTGGCCGACCGGTTCGGCCGGCGGCGCCCGCTGCTCGCTGGCATGCTGCTCTACACCCTCGCCTCCGTCGGCTGCGTGCTGGCGCCCAGCCTCGGCATGCTGGCGGGCTTCCGCCTCGTCGAGGGGATTGGCGGCTCGGCCGGCATGGTGCTGAGCCGCGCCATCGTCCGCGACGTGTCGGAGGGGCTCACCGCCGCGCGGATGATGAGCCGGCTGATGCTGATCATGGGCGTGGCGCCGATCATCGCGCCGACCATGGGCGGGCTGATCCTCACCGTCGGTGACTGGCACCTCATCTTCTGGGTCTGCGCCGCCTATGGCGCGATCGGCACGCTCGCCGTGGCGCTGCTGCTGCCCGAGACGCTGCCGGAGGAGGCGCGCACGCGGCTCGCGCTCGGGGCGCAGGTGGCGCGTTTCGGTGCCATCCTGCGCGAGCGGGGCTTCCTCAGCCATTCGCTGATGGGCAGTGCGACGATGTTCGCGATGTTTGCCTATCTCGGCGGCTCGCCGCCGGTGTTCATCGACATCTACCATCTGTCGCCGCCCGTCTACGGCATGCTCTTCGGCACCTGTGCCGCCGCCTATATCGGCGGCTCGCAGTTCAATCCCGCCATGCTGGTGCGCTTCGGCCCGCGGCGCGTGGTGCGGGTGGCGACCCGCGTCTTCCTCGCGGTGACGCTGACGCTGCTGCTGGTCGCGGCCCTGCGCCCCGGCGCCTGGTACGCGATCGCCATCCCGCTGTTCTGCATCATGGCCTCGCAGGGCTTCATCATGCCCAACGCCACGGTCGGCGCGCTGGCGCGGCACGCGCCGCACGCCGGCAGCGCCTCGGCGCTGATGGGCACGATGCAGTTCATCCTCGCCTCGATCAGCGGCCTCACGGTCGGGCTGCTGGCCGATGGCACGGCGCGGCCGATGGCGGCGCTGATGGTGACCGGCGGCCTCGGCGCCGTGCTCTGCGATCTCGCCAGGCCCCGCACGTCATGGTAGGCGCCTGATGCGCGGTTCTTCGCCGTTTCGGTTACCTTCTGCCTGAGGTTTCGCCATGTCCCCACTGGTCGGCATCCCCGTCTGCGCGCGCGAGATCAACGGCACGCCGAGCCACGCCACCCCCGCGCGCTATGCCGAGGCGGTGCTGGCCGCCGCCGGCTGCACGCCGGTCCTGCTGCCGCCGGTGGGCGAGGCGATGCTCGCCGCCCTCGACCGGCTGGACGGCATCGTACTCTCCGGCAGCCCGTCGAACGTGGAGCCGGCGCGCTACGGCGCAAGCGAGGACCTCACGCCCGGCAAGCACGACCCCGCGCGGGACGCGACGACGCTGCCGCTGATCCGTGCGGCGCTGGACCGGGGCGTGCCGCTGCTGGCCATCTGCCGCGGCATCCAGGAGCTCAACGTCGCCCTCGGCGGCACGCTGATCCAGCAGGTGCAGAACGTGCCGGGGCGGGAGGACCATCGCAGCCGCGGCGGCACGCTCGAGGAGCGCTACGCGCCACGCCACGAGATCACGCTTTCGGGCCAGCTTGCCTGGCTGCTCGGGCGTAGCATCACGCGGGTGAACTCGCTCCATGAGCAGGCGATCGACCGGCCCGCGCCGGGCCTCGTGGTCGAGGCGGTGGCGCCGGACGGAACGATCGAGGGCGTGCGGGTGGCTTCAGCGACCGGCTGGGCGTTCGGCGTGCAGTGGCATCCGGAATACCGGGCGGTGGAGAATCCGGACAGCGTCGCGCTGTTCCACGCCTTCGGGAGCGCGTGCCGGAGCTGGGTGGGGTTGCGGCGCGCCGCCTGAGCGCGGCGATCAGGGGAGGACAACGAACATGGATCTGCAACTTGCGGGCAAGCGCGCGCTGATCACCGGCGGCTCGAAGGGCATCGGTCTCGCGGCGGCCGAGACGCTGGCCGAGGAGGGCGTGGACTTGGTGCTGGCGGCCCGCGACCGGTCGGCACTGGCCGAGGCGGCGGAGCGGGTGCGCGCGCGCCGCCAGGTCTCCGTCGTGACCATCGCCGCCGATCTCTCGCGCCAGGAGGAGGTCGAGCGGCTCGCCGCTTCGGCGGGCCGGCTCGACATCCTGGTCAACAACGCCGGCGCCATTCCGCCGGGCAACCTGCTCGCGGTCGACAATGCCACGTGGCGCGCCGCCTGGGACCTCAAGGTGTTCGGCTTCATCTCGCTCACGCGGCTGATCTACCCGGCGCTGCGCGATGGCGGCGGCGGCGTGGTCGTGAACGTCATCGGTGCCGCGGGCGAGAGCTTCGACCCGAACTATGTCGCGGGTGCCACCGGCAATGCCTCGCTGATGGCTTTCACCCGCGCGCTCGGTCGCGCCAGCCACGCGGATGGGATCCGCGTGGTCGGCATCAACCCGGGCCCGGTGACCACGGCACGGATGGAGATGCTCCAGCGCCGCCGCGCGCAGGAGACGCTGGGCGATGCGGAGCGCTGGCGCGAGCTGCTGGCGAAGATGCCGTTCGCCCGCGCCGCGACTCCAGAGGAAATCGGCGCGGCCGTGGCGTTCCTCGCCTCGCCGCGCAGCGGCTACACGTCCGGCACCATCCTGACCATCAACGGCGGCGGTTAGTAGCCCAGGCCGAGGTCCACCAGATTCGGCGGATTCGCCTGATCGACGGTGGCGAAGAACAGGTCGAGGCTGGCGTCGTTGTAGATCGTGGGGTCGTCGGCGGAGATGTGCGGCGTGACGATCAGGTTCGGCGCGGACCACAGCTTGTCGTCCGGTGACGGCGGTTCCGGGTCCGTGACGTCGAGCACGGCGCCGCCAAGATGGCCCGAGGCGAGGGCGGCGACCAGCGCCGCCTGGTCGAGCAGCGCGCCGCGGCCGACATTGAGCACATGCGCGCCCGCCGGGAGCAGCGCGAGCCGCCGTGCGTCCAGCAGCCCCCGCGTTGCCGGCGTCAGCGGGCAGGCCAGGACCAGCGCGTCGGTCTCCGGCAGCACCGCGTCGAGGGCCGCGCTGGGCAGCACGCGGTCGCATGCCGTGTGCGGCCGTCCCTGGCGGCTGATCCCCGTGACGTTCATCCCTAGCGCCTTGCCCGCGCTGGCGCTGGCGCCGCCGAGGTCACCGGTGCCGACCACGGTGAGCCGCCTGCCGGCGATGGCGGGGGTGAAGACCGGTTCCCAGCGCCGCGCCACCTGGGCCATGGCCAGCACGGGCGCGCGCATGTGCAGGGCGAGCAGCGCCCAGAGCATGTACTCGCGCAGCTTCGCGCCGTGGACGCCGCGGTTGTTGAGCAGCCGCACGCCCCTGGGCCAGGCGAGGCCCGCCAGCCGGTCGACGCCGGCCGCCAGCAGGAACACGCTCTCCAGGCGCGGCATCGGCAGCGCGAGGATGTCCGCCAGGATCGGGGGCCCCGTGATGATCGTGTCGGCCGTGGCGAGGGCGGCCGCGAGGTCCGGTCCGGGGGTTGCGAAGCCGGCCGTGACGGGTGGCTTGCCGGCGCGCGCCCATGCGGCTTGCCATTGCGCTTCGGTTACAGCGAAAGGGTCGGCTTCGACGGGATTGATGATAAGGACGTTTCGTCTCAGTTCCAAAAGCGTGCTCCTGAAAACAAACCGGCAATGTGCCTGATGTTGACTGATCGCAACATCATGGCGGGTCATGCCAAGCATGTGGCGACTTCGGACGATACGGTATGAAGGCGCCGCGGAACACTACCATTCTGGTGGGGATGTCGTTGCCGGGCGCGCTGGTGGCGCCGCCTTGAGCGCAGCCGGGGGGAAACCGGTCGCGCGAGCTCGTGGCTGCGGTCAAAGCCGTTGCACCACCCTTGCCAGCCCCTCCTGCCAGGGCGGCATCGAAAGGCCGAACCGCGCCAGCAGCAGCGCCTGGTCGAGCCGCGAATCCGGCGGGCGGCGCACCGGCGTCGGCCACTCGGCGGTGGTGATGGGCACGATCTCGGGAACCGGATGGCCCAGTCGCGCCCGCTCCTGGAACAGAGCCAGGGCAAGGCCGTGCCAGGTCGTGGCGCCGCCGCCCGCGGCATGCACGATGCCGCCGTAGCCGTCCCGCCAGCCTCCGAGCACCCGGTCGGCGATGCCCAGCAGGACGCGCGCGAGGTCCGGGGCGGCGGTGGGGCAGCCGTGCTGGTCGGCCACCACGCGCAGCACCGGGTTCCGCGCCGCTGCCGCGACCAGCGTGCGCACAAAGTTCCGTCCCGTCGCCGAGAACACCCAGGCCGTGCGCACGATCACCGTCCGCGCGCCGGAGGCCAGTACCGCTTCCTCCCCGGCGTGCTTGGAGGCGCCGTACACCCCCGTTGGGGTGGGCGCGTCGGTCTCGACATAGGGCGCACCCTTGTTGCCGTCGAACACATAGTCGGTCGAGACGTGGATTAGTGGAATGCCGCGCTCCGCGCAGCGCCGGGCGAGTTCCGCCGGCCCGTCCCGGTTGGCGCGCATTGCCGCCCCGGCATCGGTCTCGGCCTTGTCCACGGCGGTATAGGCGGCGGTGTTGATCACCAGCGACGGGGTGTGCGCCGCGAGCGCCGCCGCGATCGTCGCAGGGCGGTCGAAATCGAGCGTGTCGCGCCCGACCGCCACCACCTCGGGCCGCGCCTCGGCGATGGCGTGCCCGAGTTGTCCGGTGGCCCCTGTGACGAGGATCCCGCTCACGCCCCGGCCCGCGTCATGTCGTGAACCATGTGTCCGCGCCGAGCGGCGGCAGCGCCGCGTCCTTGTCGGACAGCACCGCGGCGGCCGGCTCGACGGGCCATGGCAGCGCCAGCGTCGCGTCGTTCCAGATCACGCCGCGTTCGGCCTCGCGGTCATAGGGCGCCGTCACCTTGTAGAGCACCTGGGTTGCCGGCTCGAGCGTGCAGAACCCGTGCAGGAAGCCCGCCGGAATCCAGAGCTGCTCGCCGTTCTCCGCGGACAGCTCCGCCGCGACGTGCTGGCCGTAGGTCGGCGAACCGCGGCGGATATCCACCGCCACGTCCCAGATGCGCCCCGCGAGCACCCGCACCAGCTTGCCCTGCGCGTTCGGTCCGACCTGGCAGTGCAGGCCGCGCACCGTGCCCTGCGGGGCGGAGAAGCTCTGATTGTCCTGCACGAACGGCCCCGGAATTCCCGCCTTGGCGAAGCGGGCTGCGTTCCACGCCTCGCTGAACCAGCCGCGCGAATCCGCGGAGCGCGGCGGCGTCGCCAGGATCACATCCGGAATGGCGAGGCGCCGGGCCTGCATCGCTATTCCAGCTCCCCGCGCGCGAGCAGCGCCAGCACGCGGCCCAGTTCCGTGTTGCCCAGGCGCTGCGCATGCGCCGAGAGGCGGTCGGCATCGATCCAGCCCATGCGGAACGCCACTTCCTCCGGGCAGCCTACCAGCATTCCCTGGCGGGTCTGGATGGTTTGCACGAAGGTTGCCGCCTGCAACAGGGAGTCGGGCGTGCCGGCATCGAGCCATGCCGCGCCGCGACCCAGCTTCTCGACGTTGAGGTCGCCCATCTCGAGATACATGCGGTTGAGATCGGTGATCTCGAACTCACCGCGCCCCGACGGCCGGACCCGTGCCGCGAGATCGCAGACTCGGCGATCGTAGAAATAGAGACCGATCACGGCCCAGTTGGATGGCGGTATCTTCGGTTTCTCGACGATCGCGACCGGCCTGCCGTCCGCGTCCATCGTGATGACACCGTATCGTTCCGGATCGCGCACCTGGTAGGCGAAGACCGTGGCCCCGCTCTGCCGTGCCGCGGAGGCGCGCAGCAGGCGCGACAGGTGCTCGCCAAAGACCAGGTTGTCGCCGAGCGCCAGCGCGCAGGCCTCGCCCGCGATCCAGTCCCTGCCGATATGAAAAGCCTGAGCCAGGCCCTCGGGTTTCGGCTGCTCGGCATAGACGAAGCTGACGCCGATCTCCTCGCCGCTCCCCAGGAGGCGGCGGAACTGCGGCAGGTCCTCCGGCGTGGAGATCACCATGATCTCGCGGACGCCCGCCAGCATCAGAACGGAGAGCGGGTAGAAGATCATCGGCTTGTCGTAGATCGGCAGAATTTGCTTGGACGCCGCGCGCGTCATCGGGTGCAGTCGCGTGCCGGCGCCGCCGGCGAGAAGAATTCCCTTCATGCGGCCCCCTTCAGGCCCCGGCCCTGCAGACCGAGCCGCTCGCCCGCTCCCCGCGCGCGCAGTTGCTCCCACCAGGCGCGGTTGGCGAGATACCAGTCCACGGTTTCGCCGAGCCCGGTCTCGAAATCGCGCATCGGCGCCAGCCGCAGCGCCTCCATCGCGAAGGACGGATCGATCTCATAACGGAAATCGTGGCCGGGGCGGTCCGTGACGAAGTTGATCAGCCGCCGCCGCGGCCCCGCCGGGTCCGGCAGGCGCCGGTCGAGCGCGGCACAGATCGCCTCCACCACCTCGAGGTTGCTGCGCGGCTGGCGGGCGCCGATCGCGTAGGTCGCGCCCGGCCGCCCGCGCTCCAGCACCGCGACCAGCGCCGCCGCATGGTCCTCGACATGGATCCAGTCGCGCCGGTTGGAGCCGTCGCCGTAGACCGGGATCTTCCGGCCCTCCAGCGCCGTGATCAGCACCAGTGGGATCAGCTTCTCGGGAAACTGCCAGGGGCCGTAGTTGTTTGCCGTGTTGGAGACGATGGTGGGCAGCCCGTAGGTGTGCCGCCAAGCCCGCACCAGATGGTCGGACGCGGCCTTGCTCGCCGAATAGGGGCTGCGCGGATCATAGGGAGTTGCCTCGCTGAACGGCGGGTCGGAGGGGCCGAGCGCCCCGAACACCTCGTCGGTCGAGATGTGATGGAACCGGAACGCCGCGCGCCCGGCCTCGTCGAGCGAGAGCCAGTGCTCGCGCGCGACCTCGAGCAGGGTCAGCGTGCCCACGACGTTGGTCTGGATGAACGGGCCTGGCCCGTCGATCGAGCGGTCGACGTGGGTCTCGGCGGCGAGATGCATCACCGCGTCCGGCCGTGCGTTCGCGAAGAGGTCGCGCATCGCGCCGATATCCGCGATGTCGGCCACCACCACCCGGTTCCGGTCGCTTCCCTGCGCCACCGCGATGGCCTCGGGCGAAGCGGCGTAGGTCATCTTGTCCACGGTCACGATGTCGTGCGCGGTTTGCGACAGCAAATGGCGGATCACGGCCGAGCCGATGAAGCCGCATCCCCCGGTGACCAAGATCCGCATGACGCTCCGAATCCGCTGCCCTGGAGCCGTTTTTGGCAGTCCGCAGGCCTTGTCGCAACCGGGCGCGCGAAAACGGCCGGATGCCCCTTGGCCCTTGGCGTGCGATGCGCCACAAACCCGCGGGCGCGTCCGAGCCTGAGCCGGCGCCATGGGACGGAGACGTGAATGGTTCCGGGACTGCATGCCGAGACGGAAGCGAACCTGTTGGCGGCGCTCGACCCCGCCGTGACGGCATTGCAGGCCGAAAGCTACGATGACTGCTCGTTCTCGCTGTTCAGCGCGGCCGACGCCGAGGTCCGCGCGCTCGGGATCGAACCGATCGGCGATACGGACCTGACGGTCGTCGTCACCGACCCCGAGCGTCCCGTCGGGCATGTCCGGGTCCATACCGGCGGGCGCGACAACCTCCTGTTCTTCGATAATCGTTTTGCCGGCGGCCAGCTCTACGCCAGCATCCGCATGCTCGGCTCCGATGCCGCCGTGCTGTTCGCCACGATCGGCGATGCCTACGTCTCGCTTCCCGACATCTACCTGCGGTCGGACCGGCAATTCCTCTTCTGGGGCGAGGGCGCATCGGCCGTGGGCTGCTCGATGGAGATCGAGGGGACGGGGCAGGGCGTGGTGATCGGCGACGACGCGCTGATCTCCGCCGATGTCTGGATCCGCAACCATGACATGCATGCCGTCCACGACATCGCGACCGGAAGGCGGACTGGTCGCGATCCCGTCAATACCGTGCTGGAGCGTCATGTCTGGCTCGGCCAGGATGTGCTGCTGCATGGTGTCACCCGGATCGGCATGGGCTCGATCATCGGCGCGCGGGCGTTCGTCAAGGACGCGGTGCCGCGCTTCGTCTCGGCTGGTGGCGTGCCGGCGCGGGTGCTGCGCGAGGGCGTCAGCTGGGGCCGCGAGACCTATGGCATGACGGAGGCCGAACGGATTTCGCTGGGCCTGCCGCCGGTGCCGGAGGGATGAGGCGCGGGCAAGCGGTTTCATGTCGTTGCGGAACGCGTGCGCCGGCGCGATCCCGCGTTGCCGCGCTACGGCGCGGCGGCTAAGTTGCCACAAACCTTCGCCGCTTTGCCGTCGGCGCGGCCGAAACCGTCCCCGAGGACCCTGTGACCGAGACGCCTTATGTGCCCCACGTCGATCTTCTGCTGCAGGCGCTGCGTGTCGGGCGCGACCGGCTCGGCGGCCGGGCGAAGATCGCGATCGATGCGCGGCTGTTGCGCAAGTTGCTGATGACGCTGGCCGCCACGATGCCGTTCGACGAGGCGTTCTACCTCGCGAGCTACCCCGATCTTGCTGAAGCGCACGCCTCAGGTGGGATCAAGGATCTGCACACGCATTTCGTCGAGGTCGGTTTCTTCGAGGGCCGGGTGGGCAGCCGGCCGGAGGTGGACGAGGCCTATTACACGACGACCTATCCGGACGTGGCGCAGGCGATTCTGCGGGGCGATGTCCCATCGGGCACGGAACATTACCTGCGCGCGGGAATGGCGGAGGGTCGTGTTCCCAACCCGGCCCTGCTCGATGCCATCGAATCCTGGTTCGCGGTGTTCCGCGACGAGGCTCGGGTCTGACGTTGCGGCGAAGCGTCCGGGGTAGCGCGGTGATCTTGACACGGATGCCGGGTGCATGAACGACCTCAAGCGTGTCCACAGGCTGCTTTGCCTGCCGTTCGTGGACGAGGCGGCCTATCGAGCCGCGCTGGGTGGCACGCGCGCGGATCTCGGCACGGTGCAGCGCTACCTCTCGCTGCCGCTGCGGCGTCGCCCGGCGCTGTCGCCTTATCTGGACCCGATCTTCTACCTGGCGACCAACCCAGAGCTGATGCAAGACGGCACCGACCCGCTGCTGCATTTCCTCGACGTGGGCTTCGCGCAGGCACGCTCGCCGCATCCGCTCGTCGATCTGCCCTGGCTGCTGGAACAGGATGGCGCGTTGCTCGGCACGCCGCCGTCGATCGAGAAGCTGGTCGAGCTGCTGGAGTTCGATCTGGTCGCGCCCGGCCCCTATTTCGATCGGGAATTCTACCGCGAGCAGCTCGGCGCGGACGCACCGCCGCGCGGCATGCTGCGCTCCTACCTGCTCAAGGGGATGTGGACCGGGCTGCGGCCGAACCGGCTGCTTGATCCGGCCTGGTACGCCGAGCGCAATCTGGATGTGCCGCGCGATCCCTACGGCGCGCTCCGCCACTTCATTCTGGGCGGCGATCGCGAGGGTCGCTCGCCGGGCCCGGATTTCGACGGTCGCGATTACTGGCGCCGGTACCCGGATGTCGCGGGCGCGCGCATCCCCCCGCTTCGCCACTACCTCACGAGTGGGCGGCGGGAGCAGCGTCTGCCGCGCGACCTCGCGCCGGGCAGCGTCGCGGTGCCGATGTCGTCCGCCGCCGGGCGCCAGCCGGCGCAGGATCGCGACACGCTGCTGCGCGACGCCGCCGCCATCGGCAACCTGCTCGCGCATCAGCGCCAGGCCCGCAAGGAAGCGGTGCGCGTCACGCGGCCCACGCTCTTCGCGTGCGACGATCCGGCGCAGGAGTTGCGGTCCCTCGCTTTCACCGCCTCGGCCAAGCCGCGCGTCTCGGTTCTGATCCCGGTTTACAACGAGATCGGCATCACCGCTGAATGCCTGATGGCGCTCGCGGCGAGCCCGCCCGCGACGCCGTTCGAGATCGTTCTGGTGGACGACGCCTCCACCGATCCCGCCGCCGCTGCTCTCTCGGAGGTGAACGGCATCCGCCTGCTGCGCCAGGCGAGGAATGGCGGCTTCATCGCCGCGTGCAACACCGGGTTCGCGGCCTGCCGCGGCGACTACGTGCTGCTGCTCAACAACGACACACAGCCGGAACCGGGCGCGATCGACGCGCTGGTGCGCGCGCTGGACGCGGATGAGACGATCGGCGCCGCCGGTGCCAAGCTGCTCTACGCGGATGGCCGCCTGCAGGAGGCCGGCTGCACGCTGCTGCCCAACGGCGAGAGCACGATGGTGGGGCTGTTCGCCGACCCGCGTGAGGGCGGCTACTGCCACGACCGCGATGTCGCCTACTGCTCCGGCGCGGCCCTGCTGGTGCGCCGCGCCGCGGTGGGCGCGCGCCTGTTCGACCCCGCTTTCGCGCCCGCCTATTGCGAGGACGCGGATCTCTGCCTGCGCCTGGCCGGGAAGGGGCTGCGCATCCGCTACGTCGCCTCTTCCGTCGTCGTGCACCGGCTTTCCGTTACCACGGGGCGGACGAGCGAGGCGCGGCGGGTGGCCGCGATCCGCGCCAACCAGCAGAAACTGGTGGAGCGCTGGGGCCCGGTGCTGGCCGCGCAGCACAAGGTGCGAGTGTTCGCCTTCTACCTGCCGCAGTTCCACGCCACGCGCGAGAACGATCTCTGGTGGGGCGCCGGCTTTACGGAATGGCACAACGTGGCCCGCGGGCGGCCCAGCCACACGCGCCACTACCAGCCGCATCTGCCGGCCGATCTCGGCTACTACGACCTCACCTCGCCCGATTCGCTGGCACGCCAGGCGGCGCTGGCAGCGCGTTACGGGATCGATGGCTTCATCGTCTATTCCTACAATTTTGGCGAACGGCGCGTGCTCACCAGGCCGCTCGAGACGGTACGCGCACATCCCGAGATCCCGTTCCGCTGGTGCCTGTGCTGGGCCAACGAGAACTGGACCCGCCACTGGGACGGCGGCGCGCGCGAGATTTTGCTGGAGCAACATTACGACGATGCAACGCTCTCATCGATCGTCGCCGATGCCGTGGAGCAGGCCACCGACCCCCGCTATATCCGCGTCGACGGCAAGCCGATGTTCCTGGTCTACCGTGCGCTGCTGCTGCCCGACGCCAAGGCGTTCGCCGCCCGCGCCCGAGAGGCCTTCGAGCAGGCCGGCTTCCCGGGCCTGCACCTCGTGGCCGTCGAGGGGATGGAGGCGGTCGACCGCGCCATCCATCCGGCCGATCTCGGCTTCGACGCCGCCGTCGAGTTTCCGCCGCATGGCCGTGCGGTGCCGGCCCGCGGGGAGGTGGAGGTGATCAAGCCCGGCTGGGACGGCTATCGTTTCGACTATCCCGAGACCGTCGCGGCCTTCGTCGGGCGCGCCAGCGTTCCCTATACGCGCTATCCCGCCGTTTTCCCGGACTGGGACAACACGCCGCGCCAGCCCCTGATGGGCACGGATTTCGAGGGCGCCACGCCCGAGGCCTTCCGCGCCTATGTCGAGGCGAAGCTTGCGGAGGCACGCGCCTTCCTGCACGGCGAGCACCGCATGTTGTTCGTCAATGCCTGGAACGAATGGGCGGAAGGCGCGCATCTCGAACCGGACCTCGGCCATGGCCATCGCTGGCTTGAGGCGCTGCGCGCGGCCCAGGATTCCACGTCATGGAACGCGCCCGCCTGGCCATGACCGATATCACCTTCATCGGCCACCCCTTCGCTCCGATTGGCATGGGCGAGCAACTTCGCAGCCATGTCGCGGCGAGCCTCGCGGTCGGGCTCAGGCCCAAGGTCTACGACATCTACCGCTACGCCCAGCGCAACGACGAATCGTATCGGTCGCTCATCGATCCGCTGGAGGTCGAGACGGTCGGCGGGGGCTTGCGCGTCTTTCACGTCAACGCCGACGAGGTGGACGAGGTTCTCGCCGCCTTCGCCGCGCGCGGCAACGATATCGATGAGGGAACGAATATCATCGTTCCGGCCTGGGAACTGCCGACCTACCCCAAGCCGTGGGCGGCGAAGATCGCGCGCTTCGACGGGGTCTGGGCGCTGTCGCATTTCATCGCCGACGCGCTGAAGGCGGCGGGGATCGAGAGCCGCTATATCGGCCAGTCGGTGGAGCAGGATGCGGGGCCGCTGCTGCCGCGGCGCTTCTACGGCATCCGCGAGAGCGCTTTCGTGCTGCTGCACTTCTTCGATCTTTCCTCCTACGCCTCGCGCAAGAACCCCGCGGCGGTGCTCACGTTGTTCGAACGCCTGTGCGCGGCCGATCCGTTCGCCGACCTCCAGCTCGTGCTCAAGGTCAAGAACGTGGAGAGCGGCGCGCAGGACTGGGCGCGCGAAGCCGGCATTCCGGACACGCCGCAGATAAGGGTGATCGCGACACCCTTCGACGCGCTCGGCGTGCGCGGCCTGATCGCGGCCTGCGATGTGTTCGTCTCGCTGCATCGCGCCGAGGGCTTCGGCCGCGGGCTTGGCGAGGCGATGGCGCTCGGCCGGCCGGCGCTGGGCACCGGCTGGTCGGGCAACACCGACTTCATGACGCCGGACAACTCGCTCTTCGTCCGCCACAGGCTCGTGCGGGTGAAGGAAGGCGACTATCCGCACGGCAAGGGCCAGTTTTGGGCGGAGGCCGATGTCGTACACGCGGCCAAGCTGCTGTCGCCGGTGCTCGCCGACCCCGCGCGCGGGCGGGCGATCGGCGAGCGCGGCCGGATCGAGGTCATGACAAAGCTGTCGCACCGCGCCGTTGGCCTGCGCATCGCCGCGGCCCTCGCCGAACTCGGCTAGGATCAGCGCGCCCAGCGCGGCGTGGCGCCTCCTTGCGTGGCCGTTCTGGCGTGGCCCGCTTGCGTCCGGCATCATTCGCCGATGCCCGACGCACGCCCAGAACCCGGTTTTCCCACGCCCTTCGCGCGTTACACGGGCGAGGTGCTGCCGGCATGGATCGACAGCAACGACCACATGAACCTCGCCTACTACGTCGTGCTATTCGACCACGGCACGGACGCGATCTACGCTGCCCTCGGCATGGGGCCCGACTACAAGCAGCGCTATCGCGCCGGCACCTTCGCGGTGGAGACGCACACGCTCTATCGGGCGGAACTGCGCGTGGACGCGCGCGTCACGGTCGAGAGCCTGGTGGCCGGCGCGGATGAGAAACGCCTTCACCTTGCTCACACCATGGTCGGCCCGGACGGACGGCCGGCGGCGATGCAGGAGATCCTGTTCCTGCATGTCGATCTCCAGACAAGGCGCGTGGCCCCGTGGCCGGCGGAAATCCTGGCCAATCTGCTGACGGCCCGGGACGCTCATGCGCGGCTGCCCCGGCCGGACTGGCTCGGCCGGCGGATCGTCATGCCGGGCTAGCGCCGGCGCCCCTGTCCCTCGCGCGCGACCCGTCCTATATCGGGTCATGCCCTTCGATGTGCGAGAGTTCCCCGCCGGCGACACGGTTCGGGAGCAGGACCGGAACCGGCGCCTGATCTCGCTGTGGCTGTTCACGCTCGCCTTCATGATCGTGGTCATGGTGGGGCTGGGTGGTGCCACGCGACTCACAGGCTCGGGCCTGTCGATCATGGAATGGGCGCCGATCGCGGGCACGCTTCCGCCGCTGACGCACGGCGCGTGGGAAAAGCTGTTCGCGCTCTACAAGACCATTCCCCAGTACAAGCTGCTGAACCCGGACATGACGCTCGCCGGGTTCCAGCACATCTTCTGGCTGGAATACGTGCACCGGCTGTGGGGTCGGCTGATGGGCGCGGTACTCATCCTGCCGCTCGCCTGGTTCGCCTGGCGCCGCGCCATCTCGCGCGCGCTCGCGCTACGGCTGCTCGGCTTGTTCGTGCTCGGCGGGCTGCAGGGCCTCGTGGGCTGGTTCATGGTCTCCTCCGGTTTCGAGAAGGACGCGACCGCCGTCTCACCCTGGCGCCTTGTCGTGCATCTGTTGCTGGCGCTGGCGCTCTACGCCGCGGTGCTGTGGACCGCGCTCTCGGTGCGCCGGCCGCGGCCACGGCCCGGCGCGCCCGCCGGTCTGCGCCGCCTCGTCGCTTCCTGCGGCGTGCTGCTCACCGTCACCATTGCCGCCGGCGGCCTCGTCGCCGGGACGCATGCGGGCTTCTACTACAACACCTTCCCGCTGATGGACGGGCAGCTGGTGCCCGCTTCCTACGGCGCGATCCATCCGTTCCTGCGTAACCTCGTCGCCAACATCGCCGCGGTGCAGTTCGACCACCGGCTGCTCGCGACGCTGACGGCATTGCTGCTCGTGGGCACCGTCGTCATCGGCCTCGCCGGGCGGCCACCGCGGCCGGTGGCACAGGCGCTGGCAGCGATGGGCGCGCTGGTGCTGGTGCAATACGCGCTGGGGGTCGCGACCCTGCTCACCGTCGTCGCCATCCCGATCGCCGTGGCGCACCAGGTCAACGCGGCCCTGCTGCTCGGCGCCGTCCTCGTCACGCTGCACCAGCTGCGGGCGGAGCGGGCGTGACGGCGCCCCAACCCTCGCCGCTGGCCGCCACGGACCGCCTGTTCTTCGAGCGTCCCGACGCGACCCTCGATCGCGAGACGGCCGCGCGCCTTGCCGGCCAGGCGCTCGGCGGCGCCGATGACGGCGAGCTCTTCCTCGAATACCGCGAGAGCGAGACGCTCTCGCTCGACGACGGGCGCATCCGCGCGGCCAACGCCGACACCACGCTTGGCTTCGGCCTGCGAGCCGTCGCCGGTGAGGCCACCGGCTATGCCCATGCCGGCGAACTGTCGGAGCCCGCGCTCGCCCGCGCCGCGGAGGCGGTTGCCGCTGTCGCGCGGGGCCATGGCGGCACGCTCGCCCTGCCGCCGCGGGCGACCAACGCGCGGCTCTATGCTCCCGAGTCGCCGCTCACCGAGGGCATCTTCGCCGAACGTGCCGCGCTGCTGATGGAGATCGACGCCTGGCTGCGCGCGCGCGATCCGCGCGTGGTGCAGGTGATGGGCTCGATCGGGCTGGAGTTCCAGGCGGTGCAGATCCTGCGCCCCGACGGCTCCCGTGTCGCCGATCTGCGCCCCCTTGTGCGGCTCAACATCAGCGTCGTCGTCGAGCAGGGCGGCCGGCGGGAGAGCGGCAGCTACGGCAGCGGCGGCCGCCACGGTCTCACGCGCCTGGTCGCGGACGGCGCCTGGAAGGCGGGGGCAGAGGAGGCGTTGCGCCAGGCGCTCGTCAATCTCGACAGCAGGCCCGCGCCCGCGGGGGAGATGGACGTGGTGCTCGGCCCTGGCTGGCCCGGCATCCTGCTGCACGAGGCGATCGGCCACGGGCTCGAGGGCGATTTCAACCGCAAGAAGACCTCGGCCTTTGCCGGGCTGATGGGCCAGCGCATCGCGGCACCCGGCGTCACCGTGGTCGATGACGGCACCATTCCGGACCGCCGCGGCAGCATCACCGTGGACGACGAGGGCACGCCGAGCCAGCGCAACGTGCTGATCGAGGACGGGATCCTCACCGGCTTGCTGTGGGACCGGCAGAACGCGCGGCTGGCGGGCGCGCAACCCTCCGGCAACGGCAGGCGGCAATCGCACGCCTACGCGCCGATGCCGCGCATGACCAACACCATCATGCTTGCGGGCAGCCACGCGCCCGAGGAGATGATCCGGTCGGTGAAAAGCGGGCTCTACGCCGTCAATTTTGGCGGTGGCCAGGTGGACATAACCTCCGGCAAGTTCGTGTTTTCCGCTGCCGAGGCCTACCGGATTGAGAACGGCCGGGTCGGCGCGCCGGTGAAGGGGGCGACCCTGATCGGCAACGGGCCTGACGCGCTCACGCGCATCACCATGATCGGCAACGACATGGCGCTCGATCCCGGCATCGGCACCTGCGGCAAGAACGGCCAGGGGGTGCCGGTCGGCGTCGGCCAGCCCTCGCTCACGATTCACGGGTTGACGGTCGGCGGCACCGGCTGAGCCGGCCCCGCGTCGCGCGCGTCGATTCGCGTATCGCAATCGTGCCTCGACATCCGCAGCTACGAAAAATGTGAGACGACATGAGGATTTTTGCGCGCGGATGGCGCGTTGCACGACCACTTGGGACGTTCTTTCAGGTTTGGTGGTCGGCAGGTCAAAATTTCGCCGCGCCGGTAAATCGACGTTCCCGCCGCGTATTCACGGCGTGGTCACGGCGTTAATACGTCGTCGGACGTTCCGTCCGACATGATCCTCCCATCAAGAGCCACGGTGCCCTGAGGCGCCAGAAACCAGAGGAAGGATCGAGACCATGATCACCACCGTTCGCCTTGGCGCCATGTCCCCGTCGCTGCCGGTTGCCGACGCCGCGAAGGTTCGCCTCGGTGCGATGTCGCCTGCGGTCCGCCTCGGCGCGATGAGCCCCGCGCTGCCGGTTGCCGACGCCGCGAAGGTTCGCCTCGGCGCGATGTCGCCTGCGGTCCGCCTCGGTGCGATGAGCCCCGCGCTGCCGGTTGCCGACGCCGCGAAGGTTCGCCTCGGTGCGATGTCGCCTGCGGTCCGCCTCGGCG